>JAJYXP010000049.1 GCA_021801705.1 Pseudomonadota bacterium | reverse complement strand
CGTTTTGACCAACTCCGCACAATAAGCTTCAAATCGCGATTCAAAACCCCGGCTCATGCTGTATCCCTCGCTCGTAACTTTGATCCTTGGCATTGTTGCATATTTTTTAACACAGTAGAACTAGTAGACAGTCATTTTGAATTTGCGTGATTTTCTTGTAGGGCCGAATTCATTCGGCCAACTGTGCGAATGAATTCGCACCTACAAAGAACGTACAGCCGTTTTAAGTTGACTGACAACTAGAAGCACGATCATTTTAGGTGCTGGTTGGCGTGGCTTGTCGCATGGTACTGATGATCTCCCGGAGTTCGTCGCCTTCGATGGTTTCTTTTTCCAGGAGCTTGTGCGCCAGGGTGTCCAGGATGTCACGCTGCGTTTCCAGGATGGTGTGCGCGCGCTGGTGCGCCTCGGTCATGAGGGTGCGCACTTCCTGATCGATTTCGCGGGCCGTTTCCTCGCTGATCTCCCGACCGTACAGCGGCATCACTTCCTCCAGAAATTGCGGGCGCTTGCCTGGCCCATAGGTCATAGGACCGAGTTTCTCGCTCATGCCGTAGGCCGACACCATGCTGCGGGCCATGCTGGTGGCGCGTTCCAGGTCGTCCTGGGCGCCGGTGGAAATCTCACGGAAGACCAGCTCTTCAGCCGTTCTTCCTGCGAGGAGTACAGTCAGCCTCTCAAGCAACTCGGATCTCGTTATCAGGTAGCGGTCCTGTGTGGGAAGCTGCAGCGTGTATCCAAGCGCCGCGATACCCCGGGGAATAATGGAGATGCGGTGCACCCGGTCGGTGTGCGGCAGTGACTCCGCTACCAGGGCATGGCCGGATTCATGGTAGGCAATGACTTCCTGCTCTTGTTGGCTCATTACCCGGCGTTTCTTTTCCAGTCCGGCGATGAGCCGGTTAATGGCTTCCTCAAAATCCTCCATCTCCACCGCCTGCTTGTTGCGGCGTGCCGCCAGCAGGGCGGCCTCGTTCACGACGTTGGCGAGGTCGGCGCCGACAAATCCAGTGGTGCGTGCCGCCAGCACCTTGATATCCACATCCTGGGCAAGCTTGATGCGCTTGCAATGTACCCGCAGGATATCTTCCCTGCCACGAATATCGGGCCGATCCACCAGCACATGGCGATCGAAGCGACCGGGACGCAGCAGGGCGGGGTCGAGAATTTCCGGGCGGTTGGTGGCCGCCATGATGATCACCCCCTTGCGGGAATCGAAGCCATCCATCTCGACCAGCAACTGCTGCAGGGTGTGTTCCCGTTCCTCGTGCCCTCCGGCCACCGGCGACACGCTGCGCACCTTGCCCAGGGCATCCAGCTCGTCGATGAAAATGATGCAGGGGGCCTTTTGCTGCGCCTGTTCAAAAAGGTCGCGCACCCGTGCTGCACCGACACCGACGAACATTTCCACGAACTCGGAGCCGCTCATGCTGAAAAAAGGGACGCGTGCCTCGCCCGCCACCGCCTTGGCCAGGAGCGTCTTGCCCGTGCCCGGCGGCCCGACCAGCAGCACACCCTTGGGGATGGTGCCGCCGAGGCGGCGGTATTTCTCCGGCTCGCGCAGGTAGTCGATAATTTCCCGCAGCTCGTCCTTGGCTTCATCCACCCCGGCAACGTCGTCAAACGTCACCCCCGTGTCGCTGTCTACATACACCTTGGCCTTGCTTTGCCCGATGGAGAGAAGGTTGCGCTGTGCGCCGCCGAGCTTGCCGAGAATAAACTTCCAAAAAAGCAGCAGCAGCGCAATGGGTATTAGCCAGGACAGGATCAATGGGCCCCATTTGCCCTCCACCTCACCGCGATACGGGATCCCTTTGGCTTCCAGCTCCTTGACCAGATCCGGATCCTCCACCTTCACGGCCGTATAAACGCGGGCTCCCTGTGTCTTGTCGTCCTTAGAAATGCCGCTAACGAGCGAAGGGCCAAGCGTCACCTCCTGCAGACGGCCTTCGCGCACCATGGCCTTGAATTCGCTGTAGGGAACCTGCTTCACCTGCGCCATCGGCAGGACGAGCGTGAACAGAATCCACACCAGCATCGCCAAGCCAAATATCCACCAGGCCGACTCGCGAGACGGAGGCGGAAAGGATGGCAGCAGACTCTTCTTTTTTTCCGGGGGAATGGGCATATTTCCTGGCAAAGAAATTCAGACCAAGCATCGACTGAGATAGCGACTGGTTGTTCTTATTTCACAGCCGCCTCGACCAAATCGCGCACTTCAAATAAAGCCCCCAGGACAACCTCGCTAGGAATTTTCCCTGGTATTTTTAGCTCTTCCAATACACGGCGAGCGATTTTTCGCAGCGCTTCGTCAGGCACCTTATGTTTTACAGCGGATTTGGCCGGTTGAGGAGCCGGCTTGGGTTTGGGGGCATAGCGCTCTTGCTGAGCCGTTTTGGCTTTGCGAGTGGCGATGCGAGTAGGAGAACCGCTTTTTGCTGTAGTAGCCATTTTGAACCTCCTGTATTCGAACAGGTTTTACATTTATACGCCCCGAATCAGCAACACAGGATTCGTTGCAATGCGCACCACGCCTTCGGGCCCTCCGCCCGGAAGCGGGTGTGATGGAAACGGCGGCGGCCATGGCTTCCAATCACAATCAGGTCTGCGGGCCTGTTTTTAGCTTCAGGTCCAGCTTACATTTGAAATATAGCACTGCATTCTGAAATACTGGGCATTCCAACTCTTGTAAAACAGAGCAGCCCGTCTATATTTTTGGTGGCAATCACGATGGGGAGTGAGATGAGCGACGAGCGGACGAAAGAGAAGGCTCAGCCGGAGGAAGAGGAGATCGAAATCCAGGTGGGCGGTGGAAAAAGCATCGCCCGCAACGAAAGACTGGAACATCTGCGGAAGCAACATCCTCAGCGGGATGTGCCGAGAATCGACGGTGAGTTGGTGGAAAGGGAAAAATAGCAATGCGGGCGGGTAAAACACCCGCCTGTTTTTTTATCCCCGCTCAATCATGACAGCACGCCTTTCGATGGCTGCATGGTTCGCTTTATGAGCGTGCGCAACTCGGCAAGCGGGCGGGTGTTGAGCACGTCCCGCGCTTCCAGCCAGCCGCGCCGCGCCTGACCCACCCCGAATCGCAGGTTGGCGAAATCGAAGCTGCTGTGCGCGTCCGAATTGATGCTGACCAGCACGCCCTCCTCCTTCGCCATCTGGCAATAAGTGTCAAGCAGATCGAGGCGCTCGGGGTGCGCATTGAGCTCAAGGAAGCAGCCGCGTTTTTTGGCCTGGCGAATAATGCGCAGCATATCGACGTCATAAGGCTCGCGCTTTTCTATGAGCCGCCCCGTGGGGTGGGCGAGCATGGTGAAACAGGGGTGCTCCATCGCGCGCAGAATGCGCTCCGTCTGCCTGGCGCGGGACAGGTCGAATTTGCTGTGCACCGCGCCCACGACCAGGTCGAGCCGCGCCAGCACCTTGTCCGGCAGATCGAGGCTGCCATCTTCGAGGATATCCACCTCAATGCCTTTGAGCAGGGTAATGCCCGTAAGCTGCTCATTGAGTGCGTCGATCTCGTCGCATTGGCGTGCAAGGCGCAGCGGGTCGAGGCCGTGGGCCACGGTGAGACGGCGCGAGTGCTCGGTGATGGCGAGATATTCAAAGCCCTGTGCCTGAGCTGCCAGCGCCATTTCGCGCAGGGTATTACGGCCGTCGGTGGCCCTGGTGTGGACATGAAGGTCGCCGTGCAAGTCAGCCAGCTCCACCAACTGCGGCAGCCGCCCCGCACGCGCCGCCTCGATCTCGCCACGGTCTTCACGCAACTCGGGCGGGATGTAAGGCAGCCCGACAGCACGATAGACTGATTCCTCGCTCTCGCCGGCGATACGGGCTTCGCCCCGGTACACCCCATATTCGTTGACCTTCAATCCGTGTGTTTGGGCGATGCGACGGATGGCGATGTTGTGCGCCTTGGAACCGGTAAAGTATTGCAGCGCCGCGCCGTAACTTTCTTCGGCCACCACGCGCAAGTCAACCTGCAGGCCGCACTTGAGCATGACGCTGGCACGCTTGGCGCCGGCCGAGAGGACTTCCGCCACTTCATCATAGGCGGTAAAGCGCCGCATGACCGGGCTATCCGGCATTGCGGTGGCGAGGATGTCGAGGTCGCCCACGGTTTCGCGCATGCGGCGGAAACTGCCTGCTATCGTCACTTGCTTTACCCCCGGCACTGCCGCGAGGCAGGTGCGCAATGCCTCGGCATATTGTGCCGCAACTACCAGCTTGAAGCGGCGTGCCCGGCTGACGTGTGCCTCCACCGCCCGCAGGATGTTGAGCTCGGTCTTTTCGCCAAAGCCGGACAAGGCGCGAATACGGCCATCGCGTGCGGCGCGGTAAAGCTGTTCGACAGTCTGCACCTCAAGGTCGTGGTAGAGCGTTTTCACCCGCTTGGGGCCGAGGCCGGGAATCTTCAGCAGTTCGGTGACGGCGGGCGGCAGTTCTGTGCGCAGGCGCTCCAGGAAGCTGCAATGACCCGTGGCGACAATCTCCCGAATCCTGGCGGAAAGATCGTCGCCGATGCCGGGGAGCCGTTTCAGGTCGTCGCCTTTTTCCACCAGCACGCGCACATCCTGGGACAGTTCGCCCAGGGTACGCGCGGCGTTGCGGTAAGCGCGGATGCGGAAGGGATTCGCTTCCTGGATTTCGAGCAGGTCGGCGATCTCCTCGAAGATGGCGGCGATGTCGGCGTTATGGATCGGCATGGGGAATTTCCCTTAGGCGCTGATCGTTCACTGCATAAGCCGGCCTGCCGGCATCATGCTGCTGCCGGATGCGCAATACCAGCTTTGGCTTCGTTAAAACAATTCCGGTATAGCACAAGTCATCGGAGTTTTCCGCCTGTTAACGGTACTGAATACCCGCCCGGATTTGCCGGATTTCAGCGTAAATTCCACGTGAACGACACTTCCCCTTGAAATTGGAACGATCAACCCTTATTATTAGCACTCGTCGGACACGAGTGCTAACAGCTCGGTCCTGTAGACCGTTATCTAACGGCAAACAGCGCAGGCGGTTTGCCGGATTTTATTTCGTTAACTTAGGACCTATTAAGCATTAAGCGTTACACGCTTAATGCTTAATAGGTCCTTAAACCTGACAGGAGATTGAAACAATGAAAATTCGTCCATTGCACGACCGCGTTATTGTCAAGCGGCTGGAAGAAGAACGCAAGACCGCTTCCGGCATCGTGATCCCCGACTCAGCCACGGAAAAACCCGACCAGGGCGAAATCATTGCCGTGGGCAAGGGCAAGGTAGGCGATGACGGCAAGCTTCGTCCGCTGGACGTCAAAGTCGGCGACAAGGTGCTGTTCGGCAAGTATTCCGGCCAGACCGTCAAGGTTGAGGGCGAAGAACTGCTGGTGATGCGCGAAGAAGACATCATGGGCGTGGTCGAGAAGTGACATGGATGTCCCAGAGCGCAAAGCGCGATGGGAAACGGCCATGTCATCCCCGCGCAGGCGGGGATCTAGCGCTAACAATTTACTAGGTTCCCGCCTTCGCGGGAACGACGATCAAGATTAAGGAGATTTAAGACATGTCAGCTAAAGACGTAAGATTCGGTGATGACGTTCGCCACCGCATGGTGGCCGGTGTAAACGTACTGGCCAACGCGGTCAAAGTGACCCTCGGCCCGAAAGGCCGCAACGTGGTGCTGGAGCGCTCCTTCGGCGCCCCCACCATCACCAAGGACGGCGTGTCCGTGGCCAAGGAAATCGAGCTGAAGGACAAGTTCGAGAACATGGGCGCGCAGATGGTGAAGGAAGTCGCTTCCAAGACCTCCGACGTCGCCGGCGACGGCACCACCACCGCCACCGTGCTGGCCCAGGCGATTGTGCGCGAAGGCATGAAGTATGTGTCCGCCGGCATGAACCCGATGGACCTGAAGCGCGGCATCGACAAGGCGGTCGAAGCCTGCATCGCCGAGCTGCAGAAAAACTCCAAGCCCTGCACCACCAACAAGGAAATCGCCCAGGTGGGCTCCATTTCCGCCAACTCCGACAGCTCCATCGGCGACATCATCGCCGAAGCCATGGGCAAGGTCGGCAAGGAAGGCGTGATCACCGTGGAAGACGGTTCCGGCCTGCAGAACGAGCTGGAAGTGGTGGAAGGCATGCAGTTCGACCGCGGCTATCTGTCCCCTTACTTCATCAACAACCCGGATCGCCAGATCTCCCTGCTGGAGAACCCCTTCGTGCTGCTGCACGACAAGAAGATCTCCAACATCCGCGACCTGCTGCCGGTACTGGAGCAGGTCGCCAAGGCCGGCCGGCCGCTGCTGATCATCGCTGAAGATATCGACGGCGAAGCGCTTGCCACCCTGGTGGTGAACAACATCCGCGGCATCCTCAAGACCTGCGCGGTGAAAGCGCCCGGCTTCGGCGACCGCCGCAAGGCCATGCTGGAAGACATCGCCATCCTCACCGGCGGCACCGTGATCGCCGAGGAAGTGGGCCTGTCCCTGGAGAAAACCACCCTGACCGAACTGGGCCAGGCCAAGCGCATCGAAGTGGGCAAGGACGAAACCATCGTTATCGATGGCGCCGGCGATGCCGCGAACATCGAAGGCCGCGTCAAGCAGATCCGCAAGCAGATCGAGGAAACCACCAGCGACTACGACCGCGAGAAGCTGCAGGAACGCGTCGCCAAGCTGGCCGGCGGTGTCGCCGTGATCAAGGTCGGTGCCGCCACCGAAGTCGAGATGAAAGAGAAGAAGGCCCGCGTCGAAGATGCACTGCACGCCACCCGCGCCGCGGTGGAAGAAGGCATCGTCGCCGGCGGCGGCGTAGCCCTGCTGCGCACCGTGAGCGTCGTGGCCAAGGTCAAGGGCGACAACCCGGACCAGGATGCCGGCATCAAGATCGTGCTGCGCGCCCTGGAAGAGCCGCTGCGCCAGATCGTCGCCAACGCCGGCGTCGAGCCGTCCGTGGTGGTGAACAAGGTGGCCGAGGGCAAGGGCAACTACGGCTTCAACGCCGCCAACGACCAGTACGGCGACATGGTGGAAATGGGCGTGCTCGACCCCACCAAGGTGACCCGTTACGCGCTGCAGAACGCCGCTTCCGTGGCTGGCCTGATGCTCACCACCGACTGCATGGTGGCCGAGCATCCGAAGGAAGAGTCGGCTGCCGGAGGCATGGGTGGCGGCATGGGTGGAATGGGCGGCATGGAAGGGATGATGTAATTCCTTCCGGCTTTCCTGCACCCACAAAAAAACCCCGCTTCGGCGGGGTTTTTTTGTGCATCACGGCATGGATATAAACAGCAAGCGCACAGGCTTTATGCCCTGAAGCGATTGAGCCCGTGCCGCTCAGCGAAAACCTCAAGACCGGCACGGACACTGCGCGGCCAGCTTACGGCTGGAGCATCACGTAACCTTCCTGCTCCAGTTGGACGATGCGTCCGAGCGCACCCGAGTTCACCTTCACCCCGGGGAGCAGATTCTCGTTGCCCCACTTGTTGGCCTTCATGGTGATCGCGCATTCCTCGATCTTGGCGCCCTGCTTGATCAGATTTTCGACCATGCCCTTGTAGGGGTTGCCGGTGCTGGTCTTGCGCACCGCATTGTAGGTCTCGTCGTTAAGCAGCATGTATCCGGCATCCCCGTGAAAAACGGCAACCAGGCTCAGCTCGGTGCCGGTCTGCTTGAACCGTTCGATCATCAGGCTCATGTGCTTGAGGCCGACAGGCATATCGCCGCTGAACGCGGCATGGTCCAGGTTGAAAACGACCTTTGCGTGCTTGAGTGCGACCGGGACGTCGATCTTGATCGCCGGAGGGGACACCGGCTCCGCCAGCGCGGAAAACGCGGGCATGGCGAGTGAGGCGGCCATGAGCGTGGAAATGAAAATTTTTCTTGTGGTATGTGAGCTTCGTTTCATTTTATTATTTCCTGGGTTATTGTTGGGATTTGGCGCACGCGAAAAGCCATAGGCACGCCATCTTTTAGGTCATGCCCAGGTAAATTAGTTCCGGCTAATATGCCAGATAAATCCGGATTGCTTTGTCGTATTAAAGTCAGCGGTCTTAACCCAATCAATTGAAAATAAAAAACATGTTTTTGCTGCGCCAAATTTTCCGGATCGGAGCCTTGCTGATGGGGCTGGGCTTGCTGCTTCACCCATCCCTTGCGGGCACAGGCAATACGGTCACGGTACGGATCGGCGTGCTGGCATATAAAGGCGCCGAGGCGGTACAGGAAGACTGGTCCCATGTCAGGGATTGGCTGGAAGCCGGCATTCCGGACCATCGTTTCATTCTGCTTGGTTTCGACCAGGCCGGACTGACGCGTGCGGTGCAAGAACACAGCGTTGATTTCGTCATCACCAACAGCGGCCACTATGTCGCCCTCGAAAATAGCGATGGCGCCAGCCGCATCGCGACCATCGAATCGCCCTGGGCCCTGTCGCCGCGGCAATCGATCGGATCGGCCATCGTGGTGCGCAAGGATGCGCGCCTGCACACATTGGCGGACCTGGCCGGCAAGCACGTGCTGGCGGTCGGTCCGGAGGCGTTCGGGGGTTACCAGATTGCCGCGCGCGAGTTGCTGCAAGCCGGCGTCGATCCTGAGCATGACCTGGCCTCTTTGCAGTTTACGGGTTTTCCGGTTCAAAAAATCGTGCATGCGGTTCGTGCCGGCCGGGCCGACGCCGGCATCATCCGCACCTGCCTGCTTGAGCAGATGATTAGCAGCGGCGAGATCGGCGCCGGGGAGCTGCGCGTGCTGGCGCCGATCGACACCCGCGGCTTCCGCTGCCAAACATCGTCGCGGTTATACCCCGACTGGCCGTTCGCCGCCTTGCGCCATACCCCGATGGAACTGTCCAAGCGCGTAGCCATGGCTTTACTGGCGATGCCCCGCACCGCAGATGGCTATAGCTGGACGATCCCCAGCGATTATCAGGTTGTCGGCGAGTTGTTCCGCGAACTGAGAATCGGCCCCTATGCCTATCTGCGCCTATGGACCTTCGAGGGCGTCTTGCGGCGCTATTGGGGATGGATGCTGCTGATTCTGGCCTTGCTGGTCGTCTGGGCGGTGCATACCGTGCGGGTCGAACACCTGGTGAGCCAGCGTACCCGCGCGCTGCGCGACGCGCAGGAGGAGCAGCGCCGCATGGCGGAAGAAGCGCGCATGCGTCAAGCCACGCTTGACCATACCGCACGGCTGGCCATCCTCGGCGAAATGGCCAGCGCGATCGCGCACGAGCTGAACCAGCCGCTGGCGGCGATCCGGAATTTCGCCCGCGGCATACAGCGGCGCATTGCGGCGGGCCGGCTGGAGCCGGCGCCCCTGCTCGAAGGAAGCGGCGAAATCGTCGCGCAAAGCGAGCGGGCGGCAAGCATCATCCGGAACATCCGCGCTTTCGCCCAAAAAAGAACTGCCGAACAGAAGTCTGTCGACCTGATAGCGGTACTGGGCGAAGCCATTGCCCTGTTCACCGGCGCCCATCCGCAGGCGCGCGTCATTTGGCAACCCGGCGCGGCACAACCGGCCAGGGTGATGGCCGACCCGGTGAAGATCCAGCAGGTCATGCTCAATCTGCTGAAAAATGCCCTGGATGCGCAGCAGACCGCCGGCCACGCGCAGGAGCCGATCGAGGTGCGTTTCCGCGCGGAAGCCGGCTCCTGTCTTGT
The DNA here is from genome assembly GCA_021801705.1 of Pseudomonadota bacterium. Classification (GTDB taxonomy): domain Bacteria; phylum Pseudomonadota; class Gammaproteobacteria; order Burkholderiales; family Sulfuricellaceae; genus Sulfuricella. The sequence goes on along the minus strand of JAJYXP010000049.1, from coordinate 46,240 downwards.
CACCGTGCGCGATTCCGGTTGCGGGCTTGAGCCCGAACAGTTCGCGCACCTGTTCGAACCGTTTTTTACCACCAAAGCCGAAGGCCTCGGTTTGGGCTTGTCGCTGAGCAAGGGCATTATCGAATCGCTCGGGGGAACGCTGTCGGCCGCGGCCAACGACGACAACGCAGGGCTGACGGTGTGGTTCAGCCTGCCGCGGGAAGAATTACAGGGAGGCATATGAACGAACGCGATGCGGTGCTGTTTGTGGTCGACGATGACGCGGCGATGCGCCGCTCGCTGGCTTATCTGTTCGATTCGGCGGGATGGCGCGTGGCGTCATTCGAGTCGGCGCACGACTTTCTCGACCGTTACGACGGGCATATGCCGGGCTGCCTGGTGCTCGACGTGCGCATGCCCCTGATGAGCGGACTGGAACTGCAACAAACCCTCAAAGATCGTGGCGTACGCCTGCCCATCATCTTTCTGACCGGCCACGGTGATTTAGCCATGGCGGTGCAGGCAATGAAAACCGGTGCCTGCGATTTTCTCGAAAAGCCCTGCAAGGATCAGGCATTGCTCGATGCGGTTACGCGCGCGGTGCAGCGCAGCATCGAGGACTGCCGGATAAGCACGCAATCCCGCGCCGCGCAGACTGCTCTGGCAGCTTTGACGGCGCGCGAGCGCGAAGTGGCGGAGTTGATGGCCGCCGGCAAGCCCAACAAAATCATCGCCCGCGAGCTGGCAATCAGCGACAAGACCGTCCAGGTGCACCGCCATAACACGATGGAAAAACTGGGCGTGCATTCGGCGGCGGAAATCGCCCATCTATTGATGGAGGCTAAAGCGGGGCATCCCGGCTCACATTAGGGAAGGTCTGATCAACCTATAAAAAGCAGTTCAGCCACGGATTAACACAGATGTACACAGATTATCAATAAGTCACCTTTCTCATCTCAAGCACCTTCCGGGTGAATAGCCAGCTTCACGCAACAAATTGTTTTATCTGTGTCGCCTAGAGGCGCCTACTTTTGGTAATCCGTGTTAATCTGTGGCTAATAGCCGTTTTTAGGATCAAGCTTTTTTTCATGAACCACCAGACAGGTTCAGCGCGGGCCGAGAATTTTGGTCAGCATTTCTGCCGATGGCGCACCTTGCATCTTTTGCAGGTTGCCGCCAGCGTCCTTGTAGAAGATGGTCGGGGTGGCAGCGGCCCCGAGTTGCTGCATCAATTTCTGGTTGGCGTCGAGCTGCGCGCGAACTGTTGCCGATATCTGGGCCAGGGGCTTGACGCCGCCACCGGCATGCTGTTGTTCGTGCTGGGTCAGGGCAACTTGCGGATCCTTGGCAGAGAGCAGGGCTGCCGCCTTGCCCGCGCTGGTGTCGGTGAGGATGGCCACGATGACGTGGCGCAACTGCGCTTTGCCGGCCTTGACCCAGGGTCGGGCATCGTTCCAGAACTTGTTGCAGTAGGGGCAGTTAGGGTCGGTAAACGTGTAGATGACACGCGGGGCATTCTTGCTGCCATCGGCAATCCAGGCGCTCTTCTCAAGCTGTTTCCAGATTTTCGCGGTCATGGGTTTGCTGACCAGCCTGTCCAACGGTTCCTGGCTCAGGTTGGCCCCTTTTGCGTCGATCATGGTGCCAATGATCGCCTGTTTGCCATCGGCGGTCAGGTAGATGGCAAGCGGCTGTTGCTCGATCATGCCGGCATAGCCGGTCAGCCCGCCTGGCGCGGCAAAGGTACCAATCACCTCGGCGCCCTGGGCTTCGAGCGCCTTGATCGGTGCCGGCCAGTCTTTCGCCTGTGCACCCAGGGTCATGCCGAGCAAGGAAAACAAAACGGCAAACGGAACGAATGGTTTTTTAATCATGGGTGATTTACTCCTTATTTGAAAGATTTGTTTGCGTGCGCAATTGGTTTAATTTACTCGCCAGCGAGGCGGCCGATAGCTCACCCAGATGGGTATCGGTCAGCCGTCCGTTGGCGTCATAGAACAATGTGGTTGGCAACGCCCCAGAGCCGACCTCGCGGCCAAGGACGGCGCCGGGGTCGAGCAGGACGTTGGCAAGATCGAGTCGGGCGGAGGCGAGATAGTATTGAGCCGTCGTCCCATCTTCGCCCTGATTGGCAAAGACAAAGCTCACTCCTGTTTCCTGTTTTTGCGCGGCGGCGAGCACCGGCATTTCGCGGCGGCAGGGGGGGCACCAACTGGCCCACAAGTTGACGACCATGGGCTTGCCGGCAGCCAGCGCAGCGAGGTCTGCCGGCTCGCCCGCAAGTGTCGTCAACGCCACCTTGGGCAGAGCCGTATTGTCCATCATGAGTATCGCACCGAACATCGCTCCCCAGGCAAGCGCCCCTGCCGCCAACCCCAGGGCCAACGGTTTGCGCAATGCCGCACGGCGCCAGCCCCGCCAGATCGCCACCAGCAACGCCGCCGCCATCCCGGCCCACGGGGTGAAGCCGCCGTCGCGGATATCCAGCATGGACCAGGGCGTGCCGCGGTAAGTGTCGAACCAGATGGCAACGAAGGCGATGCGCGCCGCCAGCACAGCGGCGATCAGCATGTCGGTCAAGATATTGCCTATGCCCGTTTGCTGACCACGCCCGGCCAGGCGGCCTACCCCCGCCGCAACAAGCAGAGCCACCATCATCAGCAACAGGGTAACCGGCACGGGGAGGGGACCCAGATTCACTGTCAGCATGTTCAACCTCCCTGCCTTGCCCGCGTCAGGCGGGCGAGAAATTCGTCGGCACCGAGTTCACCGATGATGCGCTCGGCACGGCGCTCCTTGCCATCCGGGCCGATCAGCAGGATGGTCGGCGGTCCGAGAATCTGGTGGGCACTCATCAGTGCCCGGTCGTCCGCATCATTGGCGGTGACATCCGGGCGCAGCAATTGCATGTCGGCCAGCGCCCGTTGCACACGCGGGTCGGCGAATACTTCGCGCTCGATCTCTTTGCACGACACGCACCAGTCGGCGTAGAAGTCCACCAGCGTCCACTGGCCGCGCTGCCCGCCCTCGGCAACACGCGCTTCGAGCTCTTGCCGTGTCTGGACCGATGCGAAGCGGGCCATGAAATCATTCGCCACAGCGGACGGAGCGGGCGCGGCACCTGCCGTCACGAAGGCCAGCGGCTGAAGCGGATCTTTTGCGCCACCGGCCGCACCCATCACCATTGCCCCGCCCCACAGGGCCAACAGCAGCGCCAGATAGCGCGACAGCAAGCGCCCGGTATCGGCGCCGACCTTCTGAGCCAGCGCCAGCAGGCTCAGTGAGATGGCCAGCAACCAGGCCCCCCACAGCCCCAGCGTCAGCGCAGCCGGCAGCACCCGTGCCACGAACAGAATGGCGGTGCCGAGTAGGATAAAACCAAACAGCACCTTGACCCGGTTCATCCAGTCGCCGGGGCGCGGCAGCAGCCGGGCGCCGAGCGTTCCCACCAGCAACAGCGGCACCCCCATGCCCAGCCCCATGGACAACAGTGCCAAGCCGCCGGTCAGCACATCGCCGGTATTGCCGATATAGAGCAGCGCGCCAGCCAGCGGCGCGGTCATGCAGGGGCCAACCAGCAGCGCCGACACGATGCCCATCGTCGCGGCCCCTCCCACAGTGCCGCCGCGTTGGCCCTGGCTGGCGCTGTTCAGGCGGTTGCGCAGCACAGCGGGCAGTTGCAGCTCGTAAAATCCGAACATGGCCAGCGCCAGTATCACAAAAATCAGGCCGAAAGCGCCGAGCACCCAGGGATTCTGTAGCATCGCCTGTAGATTGGCGCCGGCCAGCGCAGCGGCAGCGCCTAATACGGCGTAGGTCAGCGCCATCGGCAGCACAAAGGCCAGCGAGAGGATAAAGCCGCGCCTGGGCGTTGCCTCGCTGCCCGCGATCAGGCTGGAGAGAATCGGCACCATTGGCAGCACGCAGGGGGTGAAGGTCATCAGCAGCCCCAAGCCGAAGAACACCACCAGCATCCAGCCCAGATTAATGCGTGACAGGCGGTCGGCCAGGTCCTGATCTTCGCCGAGCGAGCCGATGGCGGCCTGCTTCGCATCAACATCTGACGCGCTTGGTTCAGCGGCCGGAGTTGCGGCGACATCGGCCAGATCCACCCGCCGGATTTGCGGCGGGTAGCACAGGCCCGCATCGGCGCAGCCCTGCCATCTGACATTAAGTGCCTGGGCATCGGGAGCCTTGACCAGAACATCCAGGCTATCGTGATAGACTTCGGTTTCGCCGAAGAATTCATCGGTCTTGAGCGTGCCGGCAGGCGACTCTACCCGTTGCACGCTGCCGACCGGCTCGCCTTCGACCTTCATCTGCTTGCGATAAAGGTAGTAGCCCTCGCTGATCTTCCAGTTCAGGCGCGCCAGATCGTCGCCCTCCTTCGTGACGGTCAGGCGGAAAGCCTGTTCCGGCGGCAGAAAATCCTCCTGGGCATGGACTGGCGGCACCCACAACATGGTGAGTACGATAATCGACCACAACAAACGCAGCATGAGTGTCTCCAAATCAACGTGAGCACGCATCTTTGCAATGCTGCATTAAGGCTACATTAACAATGGTATCCTCAAGCGCTAAAGTACTGCCCGGAGCGGAAGACTGTCTATGCGTGTACTGCTGGTTGAAGACGACGAACTGATTGCCCACGGCATCCTGGCCGGTTTGCGCGCGCGCGGCCTGACGGTGGATGGCGTGGCTACTGCGGCGCAGGCCGAGGCCACGCTGTCGGCGGTGCATTGCGACGTGGTGATTCTCGATCTCGGGCTGCCCGACGAGGACGGCATGAACCTGCTGCAGCGCTTGCGGTCGGGCGGCATGGCGCTGCCAGTGCTGGTGCTGACCGCGCGCGACGCAGTGGAGGATCGCGTTGCCGGGCTGCGTGCCGGTGCGGATGACTATCTGCTCAAGCCCTTCGATCTCGATGAACTGGTCGCCCGCCTGCACGCCCTGCTGCGCCGCGCCGCCGGGCGCAGCGTGGATGCCATTGAGCATGGCCCCTTGCGCCTGTGCCCGGAGAGCGGGGAAGTCACCCTGCACGGACGGGCCGTCGTTTTATCCCGACGCGAATTGGCTCTGCTGGCAGCACTGCTGCACGCCCGCGGACGCATCCTGAGCGCCGACCAGCTCAAAGACAGCCTTTACGATTTCAGTGAGGAGATCGAAAGCAATGCCCTCAATGTGCATATCCATCATCTGCGGCGCAAGCTGGGCGCCGACATTATCGAGACGGTACGCGGCGTCGGCTACCGTTTCAACATGGTGAACGCATGAGCCTGCGGCTACGGTTGTTGCTGATGATAGGCGTATCGCTGAGCCTGCTGTGGGGCGGGGTAGCGATCTGGACGCTGCGTGATCTGGACAACGAGATGCGCGTCACCCTGGATCAGCGCCTCGCAATGTCGGCGCAAATGGTGGCCGGGCTGATGTCGCAGAACCCTGCCGCGTGGAACCGCCGGACAGGAAAAGCGGGTGCATCAGCGTTGTCCATGCCAGCAGCAGGAAAAGGATTGGCCTGCCAGGTCAGCTCTCTGCGCGGCGAGGTGTTCGCGCGCACCCCAGGCGCAATGCCCGAGGCCATGGTGACGGTGGCCCCCGGTTTTGCCGAGCGCGAAATCAAGGGCGAGCGCTGGCGCACCTACACCTATGAAGCACACGATTTGCGCATCACCACAGCCGATCGCATGGCCGAGCGAAACACGCTGCTGCGCGATGTAATGGTTGCCGCGGTAGCGCCCTTTGTCGTCGCCCTGACCGGTAGCCTGATGGTGCTGTGGCTCGGGGTGAGAAGCGGTCTGGTGCCGCTGGAACGCCTGCGGCAGGCGCTGGCCAGCCGGGCGCCGGATGCACTGACCCCGATTCCCGGCTCCCCCATGCCGCGCGAATTGCAACCGCTGGTCAATACCCTGAATCAGTTGCTGGAGCGGATGAGCGTGACCATCAGCCGCGAACGTCGCTTTACCAGCGATGCTGCCCATGAATTGCGCACGCCGCTCACCGCGATCAAGACGCACCTGCAAGTCGCACGCATCACCCGCGGCAAGGAGGCTGAAGTAGCGCTTGATTACGCAGAAGAGGGCGCGGCGCGGCTCCAGCACACGCTGGTGCAACTGCTGACACTGTCGCAAGTGGAAGGGCCTTTTTCCTGGGATGACGGGCGCATCGCCCATGCCGACGAAGTAGCCCGCCTGGCGATGCGCGATGCGGCGCCCGGTGCGCCCGAGCGCATCGTACTGGACAGCGACGGCAAACCTGCCGAACTGGTCCTGCCCCAAGCCCTGGCAGTCACCGCGCTGCGTAACCTGCTCGACAACGCCCTGCGTCACTCCCCGGCAGAAAACAGCGTCAGGCTGGAACTGCGGTCCTCGAAAGACGCAATCTGTTTCCGCGTGTGCGACCGCGGGCCGGGACTCAGCGCCGAGGAACTGGCGCTGGTTACGCATCGCTTCTGGCGGCGCGGCGCGGGCCGAGGCAGCGGGCTGGGGCTATCCATCGTTGCCGCCATCACCGAGCGCTTCGGTGGATCTCTCGAGCTGGCGCAGCGCCCCGAGGGCGGACTGGAGGCAAAATTGACGCTGCCAAGAGCGAAACAGGCTTGATCGAGCCAAAATGTATGACTTTTCTTTTCTGCCAATCTGATCGCACTGAAAGCCGGATGAACAGGCTGCGTCAATGTATCTAGTAGTCAGTCAACCTGAAACCCACGCATGTAGGAGCGACCTCCAGGTCGCGAATTCGGTGGTTCGCGACCTGGAGGTCGCTCCTACATCACGCAAATTCAACGTGACTGACTACTAGGGTAGATTGGTTCCGTCTAATCCATATTTCTTTATGGTGACCGGACAAGCCGCGCAAGAGCACCCCCGCCGGCTGTTGATGACAAGCCCGGCCCTCCAGTCACACCCGCACCAGGCGCGCCGGCAAACCCTGCCGCACGGTGGCGCCCGCCACCGGATCGACGAACACATTGCGCCCGCTGCGGGTCGGGTCGCTCAATCCCAGGTCGTTGAGATTGATGCCGGCGCCGATCGCCGCTTCATGGGGCTGCGCTTTGCCGCCGATGCGATGCGCCCGCGCGCCGAGCTCGCGATGGCCAAAACCGTGTTCGACCGCAACCACGCCGCGCTGCACGCCGTGGCGCAGGATCACTGTCGCCTTGGCGCGCCCCCCCGGGGTTTCGAGATAAACCGAGTCGCCGCTATGCAGGCCCAGCCGTGCCGCATCTTCCGGATGCAGCGCCACCGGGTTGTCGGGGTGGATGCCGCGCAAGCTCCGCGCGCCGATGCTGTAGGAGTTTTGCAGCGGCGATTTGTAGCTGACCAACTGCAGCGGCCATTCCGCCTCCGGGTATTTCTTGCGCACCGGCGTGCCGTCGGCAAAAGCCGGTTCGCGCCACGACGGGGTGCCAGAAAAACGCTTGCCGGTGAAGCTGCTCTTGGCGGTGCCGACGTTTTCATTGTAGAGCTGCATGGGCTTGGTGAAGCGGTGGGTGGCCCAGTCCGATGGGTAAGGCGCTTCCTCCTGCGCCGCGTGGACGGCAGCGCCCGCCACCGCTGCTGCCGCCAATGGTTTGGCGCCGGTGGCTTGAGGCGTTTTGCCTGAGGCGGCTCCTGCTGGCGCGGCATGCGCTTTGGCATCGGCCGGTGGCGGCAGCCGCAGGCCGAACATTTCCTTGTAGTTCTGGGAACGCCCGCCCCGCGCCAGCATGAAAGCCACCTTGCGCCATTCTTCGGGCTTGAGGGTTTTTTCCAGCAAGGGACGGATGCGGGCCACGCCGGACAGATCGATGTCCTCGTCGCTCGCCTCCGGCACCGGTGTCTTGCCGAGCCACGCGATATTCGCGCCGCCGCGCAGATACCAGTCCTCGGGGCGCTCCAGCGGACAGGGATTGCCTTCCGCGTCGGCGAGGCCGGCCGGGCCGAAACCGGGCAAAGCCATGGCCTTGGCCAGCGCAATGAAGAAGGTCTCCATGCCGATCGCCTGTCCATCCGGCAGCTTCCGGGCCTTGGGCTCGACCACCGGCCAGCGCGCCGTGCTCATCTTGACCGCCACCCCGCCCCAGGCATTCGCCCAGCCCCAGCTTTCGTACAGCAGCGAATCCGGCACGATATAGTCGGCCAGGGCCGAGGATTCGTTGATGAACGGATCGACCGCCACAATCAGCGGCAGTTTTTTCGGATCGGCAAGATCTTTTTCGATTTGCGCGCGCAGTCCCGTCACGCCGTAGAGCGGGTTGCAGCTCCACAGGATCAAGGCCTTGAGGGTATAGGGATAGCCGTTGATGGCGCTGGTCAGCCATTCGGACGCCAGCCCCGGGGCGTTCGGATACCATGGCGCCTGTGCCGGATAGGCCTTGCCGCCCTCCTTTTTGCGCTTGAACTCGCTGGTCTTTTCGTAAGGCACGTTGCGTCCGATCGGGATGCCGCTAGGCTTGACCGCGCCGGCAAAGCTTCCGAGATTGTAGCGCGGCCCTTCGCCGGCATCCTTGAAGCCGCCGCCGTTGATCAGGGTGCCGCCCTTGCGATTGAGATTGCCGATCAGGGTGTTGAGCATCACCACCGCATAGGCGTTGTAAAATCCGCTGCCGGACATCATGCCGCCATGTGCGTTGACGGCGGCACGCTTGCCATGGCTGGTGAACTCCCGCGCCAGTCCCTCGATGATCTCCACCGGCACGCCGCAGGCGGCGGAATAGTCGGCCAGGCTGTGCCTGAAAGCCTCTTCGCGCAGCAGGCTCATTGCGCTTTTGAGTTTGAGCGTATCCGTGCCGGCCTGTGCCTCGCCGTCGAAGAACAGCTCCGCTTCGCCCCTGGCTTCGGTGTGGACGACGGGCTTCTTCGCCACCGGGTCGTAAACGACGTAAGGATCCTTGTCTTTGTAGCGCTCTTCGTCGGGGAAAACCATGCCCAAATCGGAGCCGCGCAAATAGCGGCCGTCACGCGCATGGCCCGGCTGGACGATCACCAGGTGCGTGGCATTGCTCCAGCTCGCCTCGCCGGACGCCTCGGCCACCTTGAGGTTGGGCTGGACCAGGTAATGCCGGTCGTAGCGTTCCTGCTCGATAATCCAGCGTATCATCCCCATCGCCAGGGCGCCGTCGGTGCCGGGCTTGATCGGCACCCAGCGGCTGCGGTCGCCGGCGGCCAGGCTGTCGGCATTGGTCAGCACCGGATCGACCACCACGTAGCTGAACTGCTTGTTGCCCGAGCGCGCCTTGGCAATCAGCGTGCCCTGCCGCTTGAACGGGTTGCCGGCATTGCCGGGCGCAGTCCCGATGAAAATGCAGAACTCGACGTTTTCCAGGTCCGGCTTGGCGTGCGGCATTTTCTTCATGTCACCGAACATCGCCCCCGAGCCGCTGCGATAAGAACCGCCGCAGTAGGCGCCATGTCCCACCATGTTGAGGCTGCCGTAGGACTGCTTGATAAAACGGTCGACAAAAGCAAGGCGTCCCTCGTTGGTGCTGGCCATCAGGGCGACCTGATTGACCCTGGCGCCGAGTTCGGGCTGCTGCGCATCGATCGGCGTGTGCAGGTCGCGCAAGGCGCGCAATCCCCGCACCTCGCCCTCGCCGAACAGGTTGCCGCCCTCGACGATTTCCTTGACCAACTGGTCGAACTCGATCGGCTGCCACTGGCCGCTGCCGCGCGGGCCGACGCGCTTCATCGGGGCCAGCACGCGAAACGGCGAATCCATCTGCTCCAGCACGGCGTTGCCGCGCCCGCAGGCGGTGGACCGCCCCGCCAGGCCTTTTTCCTGGTGGCGCGTGAGCGCTACGAAACTTTCGCGGACCGGCGTCTGGAAGGGCAGCGGCGGATCGGCAGACATCGGGCTGTAGGGATTGCCGGCCACGCGCAACACCTTGCCGGTTTTTTTGTCGATGCGCACCCGCACGCTGCAAAAGGTGGTGCAGCCCGTGCACATGGTGTAGCTGACCTGCTGTTCCGGGTTGACGCTCAGCGCGCCGGTGGCGGGGTTCACGGTGAATTCGGGCGCCAGCGAATTGCCGTTCAGCCGCTGCTTCGGCTTGTCCTTGCCGAGCGCATGGTCGAGCATGCGCCCCGCCGTGGCCGAGAAGCCCGCGGCGAAAGCGGTGAGGCCGCCGCCTATCGCGGCCTTGCGCAAAAACGAACGACGCTTGTCTTCCATGATCATCTCCTCAGTGCGAAGCAATCGCGTTGGCGGCGAGTGCGTTGGTTGCTTTCTTGTCGCCGGCGGCGAATGCCTGTCCGGCCCATGGCAAATATTCCAGCATCAGCACCAGCAGCGCGATCCACAAGCCCAGCGTGCCGACGATGCCGAGCAGGCCGTCGTTACCCAGCGGCAGGTGGTAGTCGTAAAGCCCGGCGCCGGTTTTGGGGATGGACTGGCCGCCGATAAAGATGGTCCAGCGCATCATCCATGCGCTGTGCACGGCGATCAGCCCGGTAATCAGGCCGCTGGAGGCCGGGCGCCAGGTGGCCAGCGCCATCGGCAGGACCGTCGCCAGCACCGCCCATACCGCGGTCAACTGCCATTGCGGCATGCCTGCCACCTGGCTGAATGCGGCGCTGTGCGAGGGACTCACCCCGGACATGCTGGCGAAAAGCCATCCCCCGCCTAGCACCAGCACCAAGGCCAGAGCCAGCACGAGCAGGCGGTTGAGGCCGGTTTCCAGATCGCTATCGCGGCCGCCGATAAAGCGGTTGAACAGCAGGGACAGCCCGATTGCGCCGGCGAAGGCGGTCGCCGCAAACTGCGCCGGCAGGAAAGGCGTGTTCCACAGCGGCCGGGCGTGAACCACCATCACCTCCATGCCGGTGTAAAGCGCCACCAGCACAGCACCCGCCAGGGCCAGCAGCGCCGCTGCGGCAACCGCCATACGCGGCGCTGCGCCGCCGCGCCCGGCAAGGCGGTAGAGCCGGGCCAGCCATGATGTTCCGCCCTGCCCCCGCACGGCGAAATCGCCGCGCAGCGCCAGCCATGCGTAGAGCAGCAGGCCGGCGAGGTAAACCGGGATAAAGAAGGATCCCCACGACATCCAGGATTGCGGCTGGAAGTGCAGGTAAAAATTCATGAAACGTCCCGGTCCGTGCAGATCGGCGAGCAGGGCGACGGGCGCCGTCAGTCCGCACACCAGCGCACCGAGCAGGGCCAGGCGGCCCAGTTTTTCATGCTGCGCCCGGCCGAAGACAAAATACGGCAAGGTCAGCATAAAGCTGCCGTAACTGAGCCCGATCAGGAAAAAATAGGACACTGCCCAAGGCAGCCAACTGGTTTCGCGCGTAACGTTGAGCACTTCGATGATTTGGCTGTCCATGATTTAACCTCCGTGTCCGCTCGGTTGCCATAATGTGCCCGCGCCCTCGACGTGCCCCTGGAAGCGCTCGTCCAGGCCCAGGTAAAACACATGGGGTTGCGTGCCCATTTCCGGTTTCAGCACTTTCATCTTGTTCCGGTCGACCAGGTGGCGGACCTTGCTGTCCGGATCGTTGAGGTCGCCGAAGATGCGCGCCCCGCCCACACAGGTTTCGACACAGGCCGGCAACAGCCCTGCATCCACCCGGTGGGCGCAGAAAGTGCATTTATCCGCTTTGCCGGTTGCGTGGTTGATGAAGCGCGCGTCGTAAGGGCAAGCCTGCACGCAGTAGGCGCAGCCGACGCAGCGGTCGCCGTCCACAACCACCACACCGTCCTTGCGCTGGAAAGTCGCGCCGACCGGGCACACCGGAATACAGGGCGGATTGGCGCAATGGTTGCACAGGCGCGGCAGCATGTAGGTGTTTGTACGCGGGCCTTCGTGCACCTCGTAAGTGGAAACGATGGTGCGGAAACTGTTCTCCGGCACGGCGTTTTCCATGATGCAGGACACCGTGCAGGCCTGGCAGCCTATACACTTCTGCACATCGACCACCATCGCCCAGCGATGCCTGCCATCCTCTTCCCCTGCCGCCGCAGCGATTGCCGGAGCCGGAGCCAGCGCCGCACCGGCGGTGATGGCCGGCAAGGCGCGCAGGAAATTGCGTCGGGATTGAATCATTTGACCCTCCTTTTGCTGTAAGCGAGCCTTATGGCTTACTTGCATGGTAGGAGAGAAGGCGCATCGGGGATATTGGATGTTTGTTGCGGGCGGCTACTCAAAATAGCCCATATACATCCATTGAAATTTATGCTAACCAGCCGGCTTTTCTGCCGTTGCACGGCGCTAGCAGTCAGTCAATTTAAAACGGCTGTGCGCTCTTGATAGGTGCGAATTCATTCGCACATTTGGCCGAATGAATTCGGCCCTACAAGAAAATCACGAAAATCCAACATGACCGACTAAATATGCGGGTCCAATCCGGCACGCCGCTTAGCGGCCCGGTAGCCTGCCGATTGAATCGGTGTAGAATATTCACATTCCCATCGTTGTTACGGAACATGGCGTTTATGCGCACCCCCGCCCCGCTCGCAGCAAACACGATCCAGGCCACGCTCGACCACCTGCGCCGTTTTGCCCCATTCGACCGGATGGAGCAGGAACACCTGGGGTGGATGGCACAGCGGCTTTCACTAGGCTATTATGCCAAGGGCGAGGTGATCGTGTCGCCCGAGCAGGGTATCGCCTCGCACTTTTTCGTCATCAGGCAGGGCGTGGTGCAGGGCGAGCAGAACGTCGCCCGCGCCGCCGATTCCGGCACCTGGCTCGAACTCGTCGAGGGCGAATGTTTCCCCTTGGGCGCCTTGCTCGCCAAACGCGCCGTCTCCAGTATCTACCGCGCCAAGCAGGATACCTTCTGCTACGAACTTGATGCCTCCGACTTTACCGAACTGCTGCAGCTCAGCCCGCCCTTCCAGGATTTCTGCACCCGCCGCATTGCGAATCTGCTGGAGCAGTCGAAGCAGGTGATCCAGGCCCAGTATTCGCGGTCCGGCGCGGAGCAGCAGTCCCTCTCCAGCCCCTTGTCCGCCGTCATCCGCCGCGAGCCGGTGAGCTGTGCGCCAGATACCCCGGTCAGGGAAGTGCTGGAAACAATGCACGCCCTCGGCATCGGTTCGATGGTGGTGACGGAGGAGAAGAGACCGGTCGGCATCTTCACCCTGCACGACGTGCTGAACCGCGTGGCGCTGGCGCAACTGGATCTGGATCAGCCGATCCGCTCGGTGATGAGCGGCAACCTCAGCACGCTGCCGCCCCAGGCATTCGCCTATGAAGCGGCGCTGGAAATGGCGAAGCATGGTTTCCGCCATGTGCTGGTGATGGAGAACGGGCAACTGGCAGGGATCATTTCGGAAAAGGATCTGTTCACGCTGCAGCGGGTGGGTTTGTGCCAGATCAGTTCGGCGATCCGCAATGCCGGCAATCTCGAAGCGCTGCAGCAGTCCGCCCGCGATATCCGGCAGTTGGTTCATAACATGATGGCGCAGGGGGTGGCGGCGGAGCAGTTGACGCAGTTCATTTCGACCCTGAACGACCTGCTTACCGTCCGCATCATCGAGCTGGAATGCGCGGCGGCGGGAATCCAGGACAGTCCTTTGTGCGCCAGCGGATTCTGCTGGATTGCGCTGGGTTCGGAAGGCCGCTTTGAGCAGACGCTCAATACCGACCAGGATAACGGCATCATCTTTGCCGCGCCGGAGGGCTCAACGCCGGATCAGGTGCGGAAGCTGCTTTTGCCGGTGGCCCGCCGCATCAACGAGGCGCTCGACGCCTGCGGCTTTCCGCTGTGCAAGGGCAATGTGATGGCAAGCAATCCTCAGTGGTGCCTCTCGCTCGATGAGTGGAAAGGAAAATTCGCGGAGTGGATCCACCGCGGCGACGCCCCCATGCTGCTCAATGCCGCGATTTTCTTCGACTTCCGGCCGCTGTTCGGCAAACACGAACTGGCGCAGGATTTGCGCAACTGGCTGCACGCTTCCATCAAGGAGAACCGCCTGTTCCTCAAGCACATGGCGGCGAATGCGCTGGCCAACCGCCCCCCTTTGGGGCTGGTGCGGGATTTCGTGGTGGGCGAGAAACATACGCTCGACCTCAAGTTCAACGGCATCACCCCCTTCGTCGATGCGGCGCGGATTTTCAGCCTTTATGCCGGGGCCGGCGAGACCAGCACGATACGCCGCCTGCGCGCGTCAGGCACACAGTGGCGCGTCGAGCCGGCCGAACTGGAAGCCTGGATCGACGCCTTTCTCTTCATCCAGTTGCTGCGCCTGCGCATCCAGCACCAACAGAGCGAAGCAGGCAGCGAACTCAGCAACCGGGTGAACCCCGACAGCCTCAACGATCTCGACCGCCGCATCCTGAAAGAGGCCTTCCGCCAGGCGCGCAAGCTGCAGGCGACGCTGGAGAAATACTTCCAATTCTAAATCTCGCTGTGATGCGGGAAATGCACGGTAATCAGCGTGCCGTGCCCATTTTGGCCCGCCGTCAAGCTAATGCTTGCCTCATGCAGGTTAGCCACTTCACGCACGATCGCCAGCCCCAGGCCGCTGCCGGTCTGGCCGCTGCCGAGAATGCGGTAGAAGCGCTCGAACACCCGATCCCGCTGTTCCTCGGGAATGCCCGGCCCGTTATCCTCGACCCGCAGCACCGCCCCGCCCTCTTCGTAGCCGGCGCGCAGTGTCACCATGCCGCCAGGCGGGGTGTAGCGGATAGCATTGTCGAGCAGATTGCCTATCATTTCCTGCAAGCCTATGGCATTGCCGCGAACAGGCAACACCTGCCGTGAACCTTCGAACCCCAGGTCGATATTTTTCTGCAGCGCCTCCGGCACCCATTGCATGACGCTTTCCTTCGCCAACAGGTTCAGGTTCAGCATTTCGAATGAGCTGTAGGCTTGCCCGCCCGGTTCGTTGCGCGCCAGCGACAGCAACTGGTTCACCAGATGGCTGCAGCGCTCTGCGCTGGTCAGGATCTGCTGCAGCGCATGCCGCACCCGCAACGGGTCTTCCTCGCGCAGCGCCAGTTCGGCCTGGGTCTTCAGTCCGGCGAACGGGGTGCGCAACTGGTGCGCGGCATCGGCAACGAAACGCTTCTGCGACTCCATTACCTGCTTCAAGCGCTGCAGCAGGTCGTTGACCGCCTCGATCAGCGGCTGCACTTCCACCGGTGCCTTCCTCTCATCCAGCAGGCTCAGGTCGTCACGCGAGCGCTGCGCCACTTCCTGGCGCAGGTGTTCCAGCGGCATCAATCCGCGCTTCAGGGCATACCACACCGCACCGCCCGCCATGATGATGAGCAGCAACTGGGGAATCACGATGTTGCCGAGTATGCCCCGCGTCAATGCCTGGCGCTTGCCGGTTGTTTCAGCCATCTGAAACAGCGCATAACTGCCCGAATCCGCCGGGTTGGGCCGATAGCGCAAACTGACCATGCGAACTTTCTGCCCCTTGAATTCGCCGTCGCTGAACACCGGCTCGTTCCTGCCGGTCTGAAACGCGGGCTGGCGAGGCAGCGATGCATTGCCGGCGATGACACGCCCTTCCGCATTAGTGATGGTGTAAAACGTGCGGTCGCTGGTTTCGGCTGCCGGCGCACCGTCAGGATGCGCCTGGCCACCCAACTGCCCCGCCATGTATTGGGCCCGCTCGACCAAGGCCAGATCGTAAGGCTGGTTGGCGTAGTTCAGGGTCGCCATGTAACCCGCCGCCGTGCTGAAAATCCACAATACGAACAGGGGCGTGAACAGCCAGTTCATCAGGTGGTTGCGCAGCGAAAGGATGTCATTGTCCATGGGAGCAGCCTTCAGTAGGGTGGGCACGTCTTTGTGCCCACGCGGAAACTCCCTCTCCCCAACCCTCTCCCGCAAGCGGGGGAGGGGGCGAACGTAAAAGGAGCTTGTTTCGATTGGCCGACCGCGTGGGCACAAAGGCGTGCCCACCCTACCAGCTCAACCATTAAATTTTATCCAGCAGATAACCCAGCCCGCGTATGGTGCGGATGGTAATCCCGGCCTCTTCGATTTTTTTTCGCAGGCGGTGAACATAAACCTCGATGGCGTTGCTGCTGGCCTCTTCGTCGTGGCTGTAAAGATGTTCCAGCAAAAGCTCCTTGCTCGCCACTTTGCCCACCCGCGACAGCAGAATTTCCAGCACGCCCAGCTCGCGCGAAGAAAGTTCGACGTGGGCGCCATCGATGGTCACACGCCGCCCGACGCTGTCGAAGGCGAGCGCCCCGTACACCATCACCGGGCTGGCGCCGCACTGCCCGCGCCGCAACAGGGCGCGCACACGGGCTTCGAGCTCGGGCAGGCTGAAGGGCTTGGTGAGGTAATCGTCGGCGCCGAGGTCCAGCCCCTTGACCCGGTCTTCCACCCCGTCGCGGGCGGTCAGGATGATCACCGGCACATGCTGGTTGTGCACGCGCAATTGCTTCAGCGCGCTCAGGCCATCGAGCTTGGGCAGCCCCAGATCGAGGATGACCAGATCATACAACTCGCCCATCAGCATCCGGACCGCCTCTTTGCCGTTGCCGGCGCAGTCCACCGCATAGCCGGACTGGCGCATGGAACGGCACAATCCGTCGCGCAGAACTTCGTCGTCTTCGGCAATCAGGATGCGCATGTCAGTTTTTATCCGGCTGTAAGTTTTGTGTAAGCATGCAGGTATACCATAAAAAAACGGCCTGCATGGGGTAGGCTGCAGGCACCTACGGACAATCAATTTTAGTGGGAGACGTTGAAATGTCAAAACCAACCATGAACTGGGCCGCGATCGATGCGGATCCCCGGTTCCAGGCCTTGCACCGCAAGAAGACCACCTTTCTCTGGGGACTGATGATTCTTTCGACAGTCTATTACTTCCTGCTGCCGATCGGCGCCGCCTATTATCAGGATCTGTTCAAGATCAAGGTGTGGGGCGTGGTGAACATCGGCATCCTGTTCGCGCTGTCGGAATTCGTCGTGGCCTGGACCATCGCCTACGTCTACTCGAAAAAGGCCAACGCCGAATTCGACGCCATGGCGCAGGAAATCATCAACGACGCGCACAAGATGGGAGCCTGACATGACTAAAACCCTCAACAAGTTCGCCTTGTCCGCCGCAGCGCTGCTCGCCAGTGGCTCCGCCCTGGCGGCCACCGGCGCAGTCGCCGACGAGTTCAAGTGGATGACCTTCGCGGTGTTCGGCGTGATCATCGCCATCACCATGGGCATCACCTACTGGGCGGCGAAGCACACCCACACCACCTCCGAGTTCTACGCCGCCGGACGCTCGGTGAGCGGCGTCCAGAACGGATGGGCGATTGCCGGCGACTACCTGTCCGCCGCATCCTTCCTCGGCATCGCCGGCCTGATCTCGCTTTACGGCTACGACGGCTTCATGTACTCGGTGGGCTGGCTGGTGGCTTATATCACCGTGCTGCTGGTGATCGCCGAACCCTGCCGCAACATCGGCAAGTTCACCATGGGCGACATCCTGGCGTTCCGCAACGAACCGAAGAAGGTCAAAACCGTGGCGGCACTGTCCACCATCACCGTGTCCACTTTCTACCTGACCGCGCAAATGGTCGGCGGCGGCGTGCTGATCAAGACCCTGATCGGCATCGACTACGAAATCTCGGTGATCGGCGTCGGCATCCTGATGCTCGCCTACGTCGTGTTCGGCGGCATGAAAGCCACCACCTGGGTACAAATTATCAAGGCCAGCCTGCTGGTGACCGCCTCGATCCTGCTGGTGATGTTCGTGTGGATGCCCTACGGCTTCAGCCTGCCGGATTACCTGTCGGCGGTGGTGGGCGACTCCAAGGTGCAGGCACAGGTCGCCAAGCTGCTGGGCGACAAGGCCACCACCATGACGGCGGCCGAACTCGGCCAGCGCTTCCTCGAACCCGGCCTGTTCCTGAAGAGCCCGATCGACCAGATCTCCCTGGGCATGGCACTGGTGCTCGGCACAGCCGGGATGCCTCACATCCTGATGCGCTTCTTCACCGTGCCGACGGCCCAGGCCGCACGCCTGTCCGTGATATGGGCAATGGCGATCATCGGCGGCTTCTACGTGCTGACCCTGTTCCTCGGCACCGGCGCCGCGATGCTGGTCGGCCCGGCCAAAATCGCCTCGATCGACCCCGGCGGCAACATGGCCGGTCCGCTCCTGGCGCAATACCTGGGCGGCGGCGCAGACTCCATGCTCGGCAACTTCTTCCTCGCCTTCGTCGCGGCCGTGGCCTTTGCCACCATCGTCGCGGTGGTGGCCGGCCTGGTGCTGGCAGCGGCTTCCGCCATGGCGCACGACATCTACGTCGGCGTAATCCGCGGCGACCACGCCACACCGCAGGAGCAAGTGGTGGCAGCCCGTGTCGCCTCCGTGATCGTCGGCATCATGGCCATCACCGTCGGCATCATGGCCAAGGGCCAGAACGTCGCCCACCTGGTAGCACTGGCCTTCGCCGTGGCCGCCTCGAGCAACCTGCCTGCCGTGTTCCTCACGCTGTACTGGAAGAAGTGCAACACCGGCGGCATCATCGCCGGCATGCTGGTCGGTGCCATCACCGCCATCGCGCTGGTGATGGTCTCCCCCAACATGACCTACCCGCAAGCCGTCATCAAGGCCGCGAAGAAAGTCATTGAGGGCGAGCCTGCCTCCGAGGCCAAACCCGCGGTGGAAGCCAAGCCTGGCGAAGGCTTTGCTTGCGAGCTGTTCGCGGTGTGCAAGAAGGCGGAACCGGCAAAACATGCAGAGCTCGCCAAACCTGCCAAGCCCGGCACCAGGGAAAAACTGGTGACGCTCCAGGCCAAGCTGGATGCCGCGACCGACGAGGCCGAGAAGAAGACCATCCAGGGTGATCTGGAAAAGGTGAAAAAGGCGCATGACAAGGCTGAGGGCGACCTGAAGAAATTCGAAGGCCAGACCACCAGCATGGTGGGCCTGGAAAAGCCGTTCTTCCTGCTCAAGAATCCCGGCCTGATCTCCATCCCGCTCGGCTTCCTGGCCGTGATCATCGGCTCGCTGCTGTACCGCGACCAGCGCGCCGAAGACATGTGGGACGAGCTCTACGTGCGCCAGAACACCGGCATTCATGCGGAAGCTGCCAGCGCGCACTAACAGCTTTAGCAGTTGTTCTCCACTTGCCCCAGCCGCAAGGCTGGGGTTTTTTATTGCGTTTTCCCTTTGCGAATTCAAACTGGCGGCGCTATGATCAACACCGGGTTTTAGTTTGTTACAACCATCATCATGCCCCTATCCAAAAAACATCAGGAATACTGGAACAAGAATCTGCGCATGACGGCGGTCTTGCTGCTGGTCTGGTTTCTGGCCACGTTCCCGGTGATCTGGTTTGTGCGCGACCTCAACTCCCTTTCCTTCCTCGGCTTCCCGCTCGGCTTCTACATGGCGGCGCAGGGCTCCCTGATCGTCTACGTCGCGGTGGTGTGGTTCTATGCCAGATACATGAACAAGCTCGATAAAAATCATGGCGTCGCGGAAGAATAGCCACAAAATATTTTTCCTCAGCCTGTCCCGCTATTACGGTTTTTATACCGGCGGCTTCATCGGCTTCGTCATTTTGCTGGCTATCGCCGAGCAGATGGGGATGCCCAACGCCTGGATCGGCTATATCTTCATGGCCGCCACTTTCGGACTCTATGCCGGCATCGGCGTGATGAGCCGTACCGCCGACATCTCCGAGTATTACGTTGCCGGGCGGCGCGTGCCCGCCGTGTTCAACGGCATGGCCACCGGCGCCGACTGGTTGAGCGCCGCTTCCTTCATCGGCATGGCGGGTACCCTGTATCTGTCCGGTTACGACGGCCTGGCTTTCATCATGGGCTGGACCGGCGGGTTCGTCCTGGTGGCGCTGTTCCTTGCCCCTTATCTGCGCAAGTTCGGCCAGTTCACCATCCCCGATTTTCTCGGCGCCCGCTACGGCGGCAACGTGGTGCGCACCGTTGGCGTCTTCGCCGCAATCCTCGCCTCCTTCACCTACGTGGTGGCGCAAATTTACGGCGTCGGCCTGATCAGCAGCCGCTTTCTCGCCATCGACTTCACCACCGGCATCTTCGTCGGCATCGCCGGCATCCTGGTCTGCTCGATGCTGGGCGGCATGAAAGCGATTACCTGGACGCAGGTGGCGCAGTACGTCATCCTGATCATCGCCTACCTGGTGCCGGTGGTAATGCTGTCGCAGCGCATCACCGATGTGCCCGTACCGCAGTTGATGGCCGGCCAGGTACTGCAGAAGGTGACCGAACGCGAGCAGGAAATTTTCAACGACCCCCAGCAGTTGAAGGCGCGTGAGCTCTTCAGGCACAAGGCTGATGACACCGACGCCAGGATCAAGGGGCTACCGGGCTCCCTGGCAGCCGAACGGCAAACTGCCGTGCGTGGCCTGGCCCGCATTAAGGCAGCGGCTGTGCCTGACCCGAGCGCCATCAGGGATGCCGAACAGGCGCTCCGGAATTTGCCCCGGAACGAGATTGAAGCCAGGGAAACATGGGGACGGGAAGCGGAAAGGCTGCGTGCCAGCGCCAAAGCGTCCCACCCCCATGCCGAGCCGTTTCCCGGAGAGAACGAAAACGAGCGGGACACCGCCCGGCTCAACTTCATGGCTTTGGCTGCCTGTCTGATGATAGGCACCGCCGCGCTGCCGCATATCCTGATGCGCTACTACACCACGCCTAGCGTGAAGGAAGCGCGCCAGTCGGTGTTCTGGTCGCTGTTCTTCATTTTCCTGCTCTATTTCTCCGCCCCCGCGCTCGCGATACTGGTCAAATTCGAAATCTACACCAAGCTGATCGGCAGCAGCATTGCCGACCTGCCGGCCTGGGTCGCGGCCTGGGGCAAGGTCGGACTGGTCAGGATCGACGACATCAACCATGATGGCATCCTGCAGTTGGCCGAACTCACCCTCAACCCCGACGTGATCCTGCTCGCCACGCCCGAGATCGCAGGCCTGCCCTACGTCGTCTCCGGACTGGTGGCGGCGGGCGGTTTGGCTGCGGCGCTCTCGACCGCGGACGCGCTGCTGCTGACCATCGCCAATGCCTTGTCCCATGACGTCTACTACAAGATGATCGACCCCTATGCCTCGACCCCGCGGCGCATGGTCATTTCCAAAATTCTGCTCTTGCTGGTGGCGCTGGTCGCCGCTTATTTCGCCTCCCTCAAACCCGACCACATCCTCTCCATGGTGGCCTGGGCCTTTTCGATTGCCGCCTCGGCGTTTTTTCCCGCGCTGGTGCTCGGCATTTTCTGGAAGCGCGCCAACAAATGGGGCGCGCTGGCCGGCATGGCGGCGGGCCTGGGCCTGTGCCTGTACTACCTGATCAGCGTCAAGTTTTGCGGCATGGCGCCCTGGTTCGGCATCAAGGACATTGCCGCCGGGGCCTTCGGCCTACCCGCCGGCATGCTCACCCTCATCGTGGTCAGCCTGCTGACGCCGGCACCCGAAACAGAAGCACAGGACTTGGTGGAACACTGCCGCTACCCGCGCCTGTAGGCGGGCGCAGCTTCTCCGTTTTGACGCCCGCTTCTCCGCGCGCGTATGATGATCCGCAAAAGGGGACCGCTCATGGCCACTGCTGCCAACTCGCTGATTCACGCCACTGCGGAACATTTAAGCAGCCACGCTCCGTTTGACCAGATGGAGCGCGAGCATGTGCTGTGGATGGCGCAGCGGCTGGAACTGGGTTACTACGCCAAGGGCGAGGTCGTGCTCTCACCCGAGCAAGGCACGGCTGACAAGTTCTACGTCATCAAACAAGGCGTGGTTCAAGGAGAGCAGGACGTGGTGCGCGCCCAGGAAGACGCCGCCTGGCTCGAACTGCACGAAGGCGAATGTTTCCCCCTTGGCGCCTTGTTATCCAAGCGCCCCGTCACCGGCATCTACCGGGCACGCGATGACGTCTTCTGCTACGAGCTCCCGGCGGAGGATTTTCTCCAGCTCACTCACCTGAGTGCAGCCTTCCACGACTTCTGCACCCGCCGTATCGCCAATCTGCTGGAGCAATCGAAACACATCATTCAGGCGCAATACTCCCACTCCAGCGCCGAACAGCAATCCATGTCCAGCCCCCTTTCCGCCATCATCCGCCGCGAGCCGGTGACCTGTTCTCCAGCGACGCCGGTGCGGGAAGTGCTGGAAACAATGCATGCTTTGGGCATCGGTTCGATGGTGGCGACAGATTCCGGGAACAGGCCGGTCGGGATCTTTACCCTGCACGATGTATTGAACCGCGTGGCGCTGGCTCAACTGGATCTTAACCTGCCCGTTTCCTCGGTGATGAGCAGCAATCTCAAGACGCTGCCACCCCAGGCCTTGGCTTACGAAGCGGCACTGGAAATGGCGAGGCACGGCTTCCGCCATGTGCTGGTCACCCAGAATGGAGGTCTGGCAGGAATCATCTCGGAGAAGGATTTGTTTACGCTGCAGCGGGTGGGCTTGCGCCAGATCAGCTCGGCCATCCGTAATGCCGATAACCTCGATGCGCTGAAGCAGTCTGCCCGCGATATCCGTCAACTGGCCCACAACATGATGGCCCAGGGGGTGGCGCCGGAGCAGTTGACGCAGATCATTTCCACCCTCAATGATCTTTTGACCGCCCGCATCATCGAACTGGAGTGCACCGCGGCAGATTTGACGGACAGTTCACTGTGCCATGCCGGCTTTTGCTGGATCGCGCTGGGGAGTGAAGGGCGCTTCGAACAGACGCTCAACACCGACCAGGATAACGGGATCATCTTCCTGGTACCGGATGGGGCCAGCCCTGACCAGGTGCGCCAGACACTGCTCCCTGTCGCGCGCCGCATCAACGAGGCGCTCGACGCCTGCGGCTTCCCCCTGTGCACGGGCAACATCATGGCGTCCAACCCCGAGCTGTGCCTTTCACTCGACGAGTGGAAGGAAAAGTTCGCAAAATGGATCGATCACGGCGACCCGCCAGCCTTGCTCAACGCCACGATATTTTTTGATTTCCGCGCCCTTTTCGGACTATCCAGTCTGGCCGAAAAGCTGCGGCTATGGCTGGCGAAGCATGTCGAGGGCAACAGCCGCTTTCTCCACCAGATGGCGGCCAACGCCTTGCGCAATCGCCCGCCCCTCGGACTGGTGCGGGATTTTTCGCTGGGCGACGACAACACCCTCGACCTCAAGCTGAACGGGATATCGCCCTTTGTGGATGCCGCCCGCATCTTCAGCCTGGCCACCGGCGGACTTCAAACCGGCACCCTGCAGCGCCTGCGCCAAGCCGCGGCGCCTTTGCACTTGCCACCCAGAGAGGCCGAAGCCTGGGGGGAGGCGTTCCTTTTCATCCAGTTGCTGCGCCTGCGCCTGCATCACGAGCAGATCGAAGCGGGCCTGCCCATGAGCAACAAGGTAAACCCCGGCCAGCTCAACAACCTCGACCGGCGCATCCTGAAAGAAGCGTTCCGCCAGGCGCGCAAGCTGCAGGCACGCCTGGCGCTGAATTACAATCTATGAACTGGCTGTCGCGTTTTTTTCCTGCCCAGCCTCGGTTGACGCCGGCGCAAGCCCAGCGCCTGGCGGCCTGGCAGGCCCTGCCTGCGGCCGACTTGCACCTAGCCCATGCGCAAAGCCGCTATGTCGTGGTGGATGTGGAAACCAGCGGCCTGAATCTCGCCAAGGATCACCTGATCGCAATCGGCGCCGTGGCGGTGCGGGCGGGGAAAATCGATCTTGCCGACAGTCTTGAAATCGTGCTGCAACAAAAACAGGCCAGCAGCCGGGACAACATCCTCATTCACGGCATCGGCGGCACGGCCCAGGAAGAAGGGGTGCAACCCGTGGAGGCGCTGCTGCTGTTCCTGGCGTATCTCGGCAAGTCGCCGCTCATTGCGTTTCATGTCGAGTTCGATGAAACCATGATCAGGCGTGCGCTGAAGAGAAAAATCGGGCTGGACTTCAAGCATCCCTGGGTCGATCTGGCCTATATCGCGCCCGCCCTTCATCCGGACCTGGCACGCCGATACCGCGCGCTGGACGACTGGACAAATTACTTCGGCATCCGCAACTATGCCCGCCACAACGCCTTGGCGGATGCACTGTCCACCGCACAGTTGTTTCTTGCCTTGCGCGAACGCATGGCGAAAAAAACCATCGAGAGCTACAAAGAACTGCAAGACCTGGACAAAGCCCAGCGCTGGGTGAATCGAATCGGCTGATCACAGGACGGATTGCCCTACAGCAGTGCTCGCAGCCTTTCTTCCCCACCCTCGGCATTGAGGCTGATTTCCTGCACATCGACATCCACCGGGGTATTGCACAGGGGGGAATGGGTCTTGAGCCGTCCGCCGTCAATATCCTTTTGCGTCCGGGAACACAGCACGAAGTCATCCCCCATTACCCGGAAAATGAGCGTATCCGGGTAGTTGGCGGCGAGGTAGGCGGCGAAATCGGCCAGCAGGCGATCACCGGCTTTCCACCCCTGGGCGACGTTGAAGCCGGAGAAATGCCGCAACAGGATGACGCTGGCCCAGGCATAACCCTGGAGCAGCCCTTTTTGCAGCATGAACTGGAGGTAGTTCGCGTTGTGGAGCTTGGTGAGCTGGTCGTCGAAGAAGTAGGCGAAGCGTTGCAGCTCC
Organism: Pseudomonadota bacterium; assembly: GCA_021801705.1. Taxonomy (GTDB): domain Bacteria; phylum Pseudomonadota; class Gammaproteobacteria; order Burkholderiales; family Sulfuricellaceae; genus Sulfuricella. The sequence goes on along the minus strand of JAJYXP010000049.1, from coordinate 21,772 downwards.
AAAGGCGTCTTGGGCAACTGGTCGGCGCTGGAGGGCGGTTCCACGTGCCGCAGGGCCTCCGTGCCGGCCGCCACTACCTCGGGGTCGTAATGCTCGCCAGCGAGCTGCCGTAGCTCTTCCAGGGCTACACCGACCTCCTTGCGTGGCTTGTAGATGCGGCTGGAGGTCATGGCGTCGAACGCATCGGCGAGGGCCATGATCTGGGACAGGCGGGGAATTTGTCCGTTTTTCAGCCCATAGGGGTAACCGCTGCCATCGATGCGCTCATGGTGGTAACGCATGATTTCCGCCAGTTCCTTGTACATTTCGATACGGGTCAGGGTGTCGTAGCCGACTTCCACATGTTGCTTGATGAGGTCGTATTCCAGCGTAGTCAATTTGCCGGGCTTGAGCAGCACCGCGTCCGGAATGGTGATCTTGCCGATGTCGTGGAGAATGGCGGCCCGCTTGAGGGTTTCGATTTCATCCGGGCCATGGCCCAACTGGGCGGCGATCAGCCCGCAGTATTGGGCGACGCGACGGGTGTGGCCGGCGGTATAGGGATCCCGCTTCTCGACCATGTCCACCAGGGAAAGAATCGTTTCCTCGTAGTTGTCGATCTTGTCCTGCTGCAACCGTAGCGTTTCCGTCTGCTGGCGGAAAGCGTGGACCGCAAACCCGATATCGCCGGCCAGTTGCTCCAGCATGGCCACTTCTTCCCTGTCGAACTGCCTGGCGCGCACGGTCAGGACGCACAGGGCGCCCAGCGGCTCGGCAAAGGCGTCCTTGCGCAGGGGAAGGCAGACGGCCGAAGATCCGTCGGGGCCGCTCACGCCCTCCGGCCGCTGCCCGGCAAGATTCACGATCACCGTCTTGTTGTCGCGCACGGCCTGCCCCCCGGGTCCTTCTTCCATCCGGACTTGCGCCTTTTTCACGAATTCCGCCTCGCCATAAGAGTTGGCCGCCAGCTCGAGCCGATCGTTGCGCAGCAGGATCACCCACGCGAAGCGGTACTCGGCGTGGGCGATCAGGCGGTCGCAGCATCCCTTGAGCATTTCTTCCATCGAACCGGCGGTGATGAGGATTTGATTCACGTCCGCCACCATCTCAACGATGCCGCGCAGATAGTGCTCGCGGGCGAGCAGTTGGTTCACGTGCCCGGTGCGTTCCTGCACCCGCCTTTCAAGGGAAACGTTGAGTTCCCCGAGGGCACGCTGGCTCTGGCGCAAGCGGCGGTTCATGCGGCCCGCATGGGCGGCCGCCCAGAAAGCCATCAGCGTCAGCGCCAGCGCGCTGAGCGCCCATTGCCAGTACTGCTCCAGCATTTCCCCGGTACTGATATGGCGCAGATGCTCGTAAGGCCCGATACGCAGTTCCTTGAGAGCGTCGTGGACGGGCTGGTAGTTGAGGGGAAGCGTCCAGCCCGCGCTGTGGCTGGCAATGGCCGCCGGATCGCCGGCCGGCATCTGCATCAGGGCCACCGCCACTTTCACCGCCAGGTCCGCCGAAACCTGGGGCAGCTTGGCAAGCGGCCATTCGGGATAGAGCGGCGTGCTGAGCCGGAGGGGAAAGCTCTCCTCGCGCCGCTCATTCAAGACGTAGAAATCGGACAGCTTGATTTTTCCCTCCGCCGCCATCCGTTCCAGCGTTTCAGTACGCACGGTGCCTGCGTCCACCTTGCCGTTGCGCACGGCATAGACCACGGCGTCATGGGTGCCAAGGAAATCAAGGCGCGCCAAGCCGGTTTCCGGGTCCAGCCCCTGGCGCTTCATTTCCCGCCAAGCCGCCAGCCAGCCGCCGAAGGAGTTTTTATCCACGGCGGCGAAAGTCTTGCCCTTGAGATCGGCAACGCTGCGCAGATCCTTCCGGTCGGCGCGGGCAAAGATCACGCCGCCGAACACCCCGTAGTAGCCGCTGCCGCCGTCGTGTCTGTTTTTCAGCGTCGCGATCGGACTGGCGCCGTACAGGGCTTCCAGCTCGACGTAGTAGGCGGGATTGGCCAGGATGAAATCGACCTTGCGCTGACGGGCGGCGAGCTGGATCTCGTCGAAGTCCAGCGGCACGATGCGGAAGGAATGGCCCGGCAGCTTGCGCTCCAGGTAAGCGCCGGTGGCGGACCACATCTCCAGCGTCTTTTCCGGCCCGCGCAACGCCAGCACGCCTATGGTCACATCCGCCGCAGCCGCGGGGAAAGCCGCCAGCAGGAACAGCCCCAAGGCCCATCCCCTCCAGCCGGGGTGGAAGCGGACAGGCTTGCGCGTGGCGGGGATAAAATGCTGCACAAGGTGGAGATAGCATATTTTCAAGATGTCGGGCGCCTCATTATTCTGCTGGCAAGCTGTTGTCAGGCAGCCTAATTGTCAGTCAACTTGAAACGACTTTACGTTCTTTGTAGGTGCGAATTCATTCGCACATTTGGCCGAATGAATTCGGCCCTACAAGAAAATCACGCGCATTCAACATGACTGACTACTAAGCCTTACGCCGCTGCAGCTTCGTGACCACCTCCGCAGCCGGCAACGGTTTGCTGAAATAATACCCCTGGTATTGGTCGCACCCTTGCCGGCTCAAGAAGGCGAGCTGCGCCGCCTCTTCCACGCCTTCCGCGATCACTTTCATCTGCAGGCTGTGGGCCAGGGCGATAATGGCCGTGACGATGGCGGCATCGTCCGGGTCCGTGGCGATGTCCTGCACAAAAGAGCGGTCGATCTTCAGCTTGTCGATCGGGAAACGCTTCAGGTAACTCAGGCTGGAATAACCCGTGCCAAAGTCGTCGATGGAAATCTCCAGCCCCATATCGTTTAACTTGCGCAGCGTCTCGGCTGCCTCATCGGTATTGTCCATGAGGATGCTTTCGGTAATTTCCAGTTCCACGAAGCGCGCCTCCACGCCCGTTTCGTCCAGAATACGCGCGATGGTTTCCGCCAGCGTTTTCTGGCGGAATTGCCGGGCGGAAAGATTGATCGCCAGCAGCGGCAGGTCATACCCCTGGTCCTGCCATGCTTTCAACTGCAAGCATGCTGACTTCAGCACCCATTCGCCGATCGGCACGATTAACCCGGTTTCCTCTGCCAACGGAATAAACTTGAGCGGCGGAATCAAACCCTGTTCGGGATGCTGCCAGCGCAGCAATACCTCCAAGCCCACGAGTTTGCCACCGGCCATGTCGACCATCGGCTGAAAATGCAGCAGCAGCTCGCTGCGCTCCAATGCGTGGCGCAAACAGGTTCCCAGGGACTGTCTTTCCGCCGCCAGTTGATTCATTTCCGGCGTGAAGAACTGGTAGTTGGTCCGGCCCGCTTCCTTGGCGTGGTACATGGCGGTATCGCTGTTCTTCAAAAGCGTATCGCCATCTTCCCCGTCGTCGGGGAAAATGGCGATGCCGATGCTGGCGCTGGTGTGCAGCTCATTTCCCTTGACCTGATAGGGCGGCGCAATTGCATCCAGCAGTTCCTGCGCCACGGTTCCCGCATCCTGGGCATTGGTGACACTGGACAACACAACGATGAACTCGTCCCCCCCCTGGCGCGCCACGGTATCTTCGCTGCGCAGGCCGGACACGAGCCTTTCCGCAACAGCTTTCAGCAAGAGATCGCCGACATCGTGCCCAAGCGAATCGTTGATGGTCTTGAACTGGTCCAGATCGATAAACAGCACCGCGCCCCGCGCATTGCCCCGGCGTGCCTGGGCGATTGCCTGCCGGATGCGGTCCTGAAGCAGAATTCGATTGGGCAAACCGGTCAGCGCGTCGTGGTTCGCCAGATACATAATGTGCTGCTCCGCTTCCTTGCGGGCCGTGACATCCCTTGCCGAAGCGATATAAAGGCGCCGCGCCTCGACCCAAACCTCACTCGCCGTGAGTTCCAGCGGAAAACCGGTGCCGTTCTTGCGCACGCCCGTCACTTCCCTGACCACCCCGAGAATTTTCGACTCTCCCGTTTCCAGATAGCGCTTGAGATAGCCATCATGCTGACCCCGATACGGCTCCGGCATCAACAGGCTGACATTCCGGCCGACAATCTCGCTGCCGGGATAGCCGAAAATCCGCTCCGCAGCCGGATTGAAGATTTCGATCACACCGTTTTCGCCAATTGCGATGATACCCTCATCGACGCTGTCCAGCACTGCGCGGGACCGCGTTTCGCTGTCGCGCAGCATGCTGTTGGCAGCCAGCGTTTCACGCTCCGAATAGACCAGTTTGCGCACCAGGGGCATCACCATCCAGCGCAACAGCAGCATCCCGGCAAGCACCAGGATGGCCAGCAGCGGCACGATGAACTTCAGTTGCTCGGTTACCGGGCTGTACAGCTCAGCCTGGTCGATCTTCAGCACCATACCGAGGCCAAGCTTGCCCACCGGGGCATAGGCCGCGACCACCGGCTCCCTGCGGTAATCCTGCGTAAAAACAATGCCGGTTTTCCCCTCCAGGGCATAGTGCATCGGCAAGGCTTTGCCCTGTACCGCGCGATGCTGACGCCCGAATTCCTTGCCGGAAATACTGCTCATGAAGCACTGCATGCCTTTTTCCAATGGCGCGCACATGCCGATTTCACCCGATTTCCCAATTGTCCTTACTTCTAGAAGGGCGCGGGTCAGCAGCGGCTGGTCCGTTTCCGCCATGACGATGCCGATGCGGCGTCCCTGCTGGTCAAGGACATCCATACCGGCATGCAGGATGAAGCGTCCGTCCCACAGCAGAAATACACGGTGGTCTGCGCTCAGGGGGATGCGCTGCTCAAGGTTTTGGGAAAAATGCCCCGCCCGCGCCACTTCATTGCCGCGGGCATCGTAAAAAAACATTCCCGTGAAGCCGGTCGGCAGAAATGATTGGGCGATCCGCTGCAGATCGTACAGTCCTTTGGCATTGCCTGGTTCTGCATCAAGCAATTGCAGACTTTGAATCAGGAAAGGGCGGGTAGTCACCGCCCGGGTGCGGACCATGCCCTGATCGATCTGGCTTTCGAACAAAAGCACCTTGTTCTGCAGCGACGCTTCGAGGCTGCGGCTGAGGATGGACTCCGCCTGCCGCTGCATCACGACATAGACCGAAATTCCCGCTGCCAGGGTCAGCGCCACCAGAACAAGCCCGCCGATGATGCTGATCCTGCGATCCTCACGCTTCAGAAGCAAATAATTCTCCCCGGTTTCCGTGCTTGTGATTTTCAGATCCTGGCGTACAAAATCTGCAATTGCCATGCACATCCAGCCACCCATGTGCACAGCAATCTCACCACCTCCTTCAAGCGACTTTCCGGCTGGCCGTTCAGCCGGTGCAGCGGCGAAGTTTTGCCTGTTACGTCTTGATCAAACGTAAAACTTTGCCGAACTGCGATCGCCCGGTTTCTTCTTCTGGATAACCACGCCCTTCACCACTTCCAGCCCCGGCACTTCATCGACGGGGTAGATGTCGTTGAGCGGCTTCAGGTACCAGCGCCCGTTGTGCTGCACCAGTTGGCGGAAGATGTATTCGTCCTTGTGCCAGGCGACGACGTAGGAGCCGTCGCGGGCCAGGCCTTCCGGTTCGATGACGATGATTTCGCCTTCCTCGAACTCGGGCAGCATGCTGTCGCCCAGCACCATCAGCGCATAGGGTTCGGCGCTGGAGCAGGCGCCGAGTTCTTCGGGAAGTTCGTTTTCCGGGACGATGGGGATGATTTTTTTCTGTGCCATGGGAGTCTGCATTTTCAGTAGGTTTCGATAAATTTCCGGCCGCGCCGGATCGCGGCCCTGACCTGATCCGGCGCGGTGCCGCCGATATGGTTGCGGCTGTTGAGCGAGCCTTCCAGGGTGAGCACGGCAAACACATCGCCGCTGATCAGCGCCGAGAATTCGAGCAGTTCATCCAGCTTTAGTTCGCTCAGGTCGCAGCGTTTGCCTTCCGCATGGCGCACGGCACGGGCCACGACTTCGTGGGCGTCGCGGAAGGGCAGGCCCTTCTTCACCAGGTAGTCGGCCAGGTCGGTGGCGGTGGCATAGCCCTGAAACGCGGCCTGGCGCATGGCTTCCTTGTTCACCGTGATGCCGCCCATCATGTCGGCGTAGATCTTCAGCGTCGCGGCCAGGGTGTCCACGGTATCGAACAGCGGTTCCTTGTCTTCCTGGTTGTCCTTGTTGTAGGCCAGCGGCTGGGATTTCATCAGGGTCAGCAGCGCCATCAGGTGGCCGGTGACGCGGCCGGTTTTGCCGCGCACCAGTTCCGGCACGTCCGGGTTCTTCTTCTGCGGCATGATGGAAGAGCCGGTACAGAAGCGGTCGGCGATGTCGATGAAGCCGACGCGCGGGCTCATCCACAGGATCAGCTCTTCCGACAGGCGGGAGAGATGGGTCATCACCAGCGCGGCGCAGGCGGTGAATTCGATCGCGAAGTCGCGGTCGGATACGGCGTCGAGCGAGTTTTCGCATACCCCATCGAAGCCCAGTTCGCGCGCCACCCTTTCCCGGTCGATGGGATAGCTGGTGCCGGCCAGCGCGGCCGCGCCGAGCGGCAGGCGGTTGACGCGCCTGCGGCAGTCGCGCATCCTGTCCGCATCGCGCTTGAGCATTTCGAAATAGGCCATGAGGTGATGGCCGAAGGTGACCGGCTGGGCGACCTGGAGATGGGTGAAGCCGGGCATGACGGTGTCGGCATGCTGTTCCGCCAGGTCGAGCAGGGCGGACTGGAGCGCCTTGATCAGCACCAGCAAATCGTCGATGGCGGCGCGCAGCCACAGGCGTATGTCGGTGGCCACCTGGTCGTTGCGCGAACGGGCGGTGTGCAGGCGCTTGCCGGCCTCTCCCACGATGGCGGTGAGGCGCTTTTCAATATTGAGGTGGACGTCTTCCAGATCGAGAGACCACTCGAATTTGCCGGCGCGGATTTCATCCAGAATCTGCGCCAGGCCCTTGCGGATAGCCGCCAAATCCTGCGCGCCGATAATGGCGCAGGCTTCGAGCATGGCCGCATGGGCCAATGATCCCTGGATATCGAACTCCGCCAGGCGCCGGTCGAACTCCACCGAAGCGGTGTAGCGTTTGACGAGTTCGGCCACCGGTTCGCTGAATCTGCCCGACCAGGTTGTGTCCGTTGCCGCGGGTTTTTGTTGCATCTGTGCGTTACCTTGACCAAAATTCAATTATGCCAAGTATAAAGCAAAATGCCCCCGCGCCCACAGAGACCAAAACGCCTTCCCCGGCGAGTCCCGTGGCGCTGCCGGATTTCTGCAATCTCGGCATCTGGCTGCGCATCCTGTTGCTCGTGGACGGGATGAGCGTGGCGGCGGCAGCGCTGAAAGCGCCTGCCTGGAACGGCCTGTGGCTGGCGCTGATAGAAATCTCGGCGCTGGTCCAGCCGGTGCTGCTGCTTTCCCTGCTGGCCTTGTGTCTGGCGCACAGGTTATTTGCGCGGCTGCCTTACCGCTGGGGTGTGGCCGCCGTGCTGGCGCTGGAACTGATGCTCACCACCCTGGCGCATGAATTCAACCGCTATTTTTTCAGTGCCGGCATCGGAGACCTCGAGCGTCACTGGCTTTTCACCGCGCTGGCGAGCGCTGTGCTGCTGGGCTATTTCAACCTGCGCAGCCGGGCCTTTTCCCCCGCGATCAGCGAGGCCAGGCTACAGGCACTGCAGGCGCGGATCCGCCCGCATTTCCTGTTCAACAGCATCAACGCGGTGCTCAGCCTGATCCGCTCCGACCCGAAGCGGGCCGAGCGGGCGCTGGAGGACATGGCCGACCTGTTTCGCGTGCTGATGGCGGACAACCGGCAACTGGCGCCGCTGGACAAGGAGGTGGCGCTGTGCCGACAGTATTTGGACCTGGAGCAGTTGCGTTTGGGAGAGCGCCTCCGTGTGGTCTGGCACGTGGAGAACATGCCGGGCGATGCGCTGATTCCGCCGCTGGTGTTGCAGCCTTTGCTGGAAAATGCCGTGTACCATGGTATCGAGCCGTGCTCTGAGCCGGGGGAAATCGTGATCAACATCTACCGTGCCCGCGACCAGGTGCATCTGGTCCTCGCCAACCCGTACCGGATGGAAGGCGGCCACCATGCCGGCAACAAGATGGCGCTGGGAAACATACGCGAACGCCTGCAACTGCACTTCGATGCAGAGGCCTCGCTGGTGACGAAGATAAGCGGTGGCAGTTATCAGGTCCACATCGTCGTACCCTACGTGAAAGAGAAGCATGCCTGATCCCCTGCGCATCCTGATCGTCGATGACGAAGCGCCTGCCCGCAACCGCCTCAAGGAGCTGCTGCAGGACTGCGCCGCCGGCCAGCCGCTGGCCCTCGCCGGCGAGGCGGAGAACGGCGGCGAGGCCCTGGGTTTCCTGGCGCAGAACGCGGTGGACGTGGTGCTGCTCGATATCCGCATGCCGGGCATGGACGGCATCGAGGCAGCACAACATATGCAGCGTTTGCCCTCCCCGCCCGCCATCGTGTTTACCACGGCTTACGATAATCATGCCATCCAGGCATTCGAACTGAATGCCATCGATTACCTGCTCAAGCCGGTCCGGGTGGAACGTCTGTGCGCTGCCCTGCATAAGGCAAAGATGCTGTCCGCCGGCGGAGTGTCGGCGCTGCGCGGTCTTGCTCCGCGGGGCAGGACGCATTTGAGCGTGTACGAGCGCGGCCGGGTTGTCCTGGTTCCGGTGGAAAAAATCCTCTATCTGCGCGCCGAGCTCAAATATGTCACGGTCAAAACGGCTGAGCGCGAATATCTGGTGGAAGAATCCCTGAGCCACCTGGAGCAGGAATTCGACCGGCGCTTTGTCCGCGTTCACCGCAACTGCCTGGTTGCGCGTGCCTGTATCGCAGGCTTCGAGCGCCAGGTTCAGGACGGATCGGGCGAGGCTTTTTCCGGCTGGGTGGTTTTGCTGGACGGGTGTATCGAGAAGCTGCCGGTGAGCCGGAGGCAGCAGCACATCGTCAAGGAATTCGGGCGGAGTTGACTGAACTTAAAAACGGCTACTGAAACCGCCAAGCCGGGTAGGGTGGGCACGTTTTTGTGCCCACGCGGTTGATTGCCTGTCCGCGTGGGCACGATAAAGCTGTGCCCACCCTACTATTTTCCGGCGCGCACCTTGGCGAGCGCCTCGTCTATGCGCTGATCGAGAAAGACGCCGTAATAATCCGGCGTGGTGAGACCAATCAGCGGCTCCGTCAATTCATTGCCCCGTGCGTCGAACAGCTTGATGGTGGGGGTCAGCTTGATGCCGTTTTGCCTGGCAAAGCGGGCGTGGGTAATCAGCTCCCCGGAAAAAATCCGCAGCGGGGCGCTGCTGCCCACATCGACGCGGCGCATGAGCACCTTGGTGTCGTATTCCGCGTTGCGCCGCATCGGCAGCAAAAATTCCGTCATCAACTGGGTGCAGAAGGCACAGCCGCGACGCTCGAACATGATCATGACAGGCACGCCCCTGGATAACGCTTCCTTCGCTTCGAGCGTCAAATCGTGCGCCAGCGGAACTTCGGCATGGTCCTGCGCATGCGCACAGGCAATGGAGATCCATGCTAAAATGAGGACCAACAGGTATTTTGCCGATTTCATCTACACACGCACTCACGTTGGGATTATTGTTGAATGGGAAGCACAAAAAAAACAGTCGCCAGAATCACCATTGCATCGCGCGAAAGCGCGCTGGCAATGTGGCAGGCTCACCACGTCAGGCAGCAACTGCAGGCATTATATCCGCAATTGGAAATAAACATCTTGGGCATGACCACCACCGGAGACCAGATCCTCGATTCCCCGCTCGCCAGGATCGGCGGCAAGGGGCTGTTCGTCAAGGAGCTGGAGCAGGCGCTTGCAGACGGCAGAGCCGATATCGCGGTGCACTCGATGAAAGACGTGCCGATGGTGTTGCCGGAGGGGTTTATCCTCGTCGCCACCGGAGAGCGCGAGGATCCGCGCGATGCTTTCGTATCGAACCGTTTCAAGAACCTGGAAGATCTGCCGGCGGGCAGCGTGGTCGGCACGTCCAGTCTGCGCCGCCAGTGCCAGATCCAGGCGCGTTTCCCGTCGTTCAGGATCGAATCGTTGCGCGGCAACGTGCAAACCCGCCTGCGCAAGCTGGACGAAGGGCAGTACGCCGCCATCATCCTCGCCGCGGCGGGGCTGAAGCGGCTGGCCTTAAGCGATCGCATCACTGCGCTGCTGCCGACCGGACAGAGCCTGCCCGCGGTGGGCCAGGGCGCGCTCGGCATCGAATGCCGGGCCGGGCGGGATGACCTGGTCGACTTGCTGGCACCCCTCAACCACCCTGACACCGCCGCCTGTGTTGCGGCCGAGCGGGCGATGAGCCGCGCCCTGGCCGGCAGTTGCCAGGTGCCGCTGGGCGGCTACGCCGAGATCTCCGCCGGGAAGCTCGGGCTGCGCGGCTTCGTTTCCAGCGTGGACGGCGTGCGCATGGTGCGCGCCGAAGTGGCGGGCAAGCCGGAAGACGCTGAAATGCTGGGCAAGGAGCTGGCACAGCGCCTGATCGGCATGGGGGCCGACAAGATTCTGGCGGAGCTCGAAGCGCGGGCATGAAGCCGCTTGATGGGCTCGGCGTGGTGGTGACCCGGCCGGCGCACCAGGCGGGGAATCTGGTAAAGCTGATCGAGCGCGCCGGCGGCAGGGCGATCCTGTTCCCGACCCTGGAAATATTCGATGCACAGGACATGGGGCCCTTGTCTGCCGTGATTGACCGCCTGGAGCAGTTCGACCTGGCGATATTCATCAGCCCCAATGCGGCAAACAAGGCGATGAACCTGATCCGGGCGCGGCGCACCTGGCCGCAGGGCTTGCGCTGCGCCGCGGTGGGCAAGGGCAGCGGCAAGGCGCTGGCGCGTTTCGGCATCAATGACGTGCTGGTGCCGCAGGGACGTTTTGACAGCGAGGCGCTGCTGGCGTTGCCCGAGCTGCAGGACATGGCCGGCAAGCAAGTGGTGATCTTCCGCGGTGAAGGCGGACGCGAGTTACTGGGCGAAGAATTGACCCGGCGCGGCGCCAGGATCACTTTTGCCGAGTGCTACCGGCGCGGCAAGCCGCTTGGCGCCGATGCGGGCACGCTGCTGCATCAATGGGCGCGCGGCGAAGTCGGCGCAGTGACCGTAACCAGCGGAGAGAGCATGCGCAACCTGTTCGATCTGATAGGCAAGCTCGGGCAACAATTCTTAAAAAAAACCCCGCTGTTCGCATTCCATGAGAATATCGCGGAAGTGGCGCGTGAGCTCGGGATGGAGCAAGTGTATGTGACAGCCGCGGGGGATGAGGGTTTGCTGAGCGGGTTGATCGAATGGCGGCAACAAACCAGTTGTCAGTCAACTTAAAAAGACTGTACGTTCTTTGTAGGTGCGAATTCATTCGCACATTTGGCCGAATGAATTCGGCCCTACAAGAAAATCACGCAAATTCAACATGACTGACCACCAGAACTAGAGAACAAGCATGAGCGACAATACAGCGGACAAGCAGCAGGAAATACAGGCCACGGCCGAGAATAAGCCGGCACAGGCGAAACTTTCCCGCTTTAACCCCGGGCTGCTGCTTGCGGTCGTGGCATTGGCCCTGATCGGCTGGCAATGGCTGGATAGCCGGCAGCACACAAGCTCCCTCGAGCAAAACCTGGGCAAGCGCCTGGCTGAATTCGACAGCCGCAACAAGGAGAGCCAGATCGTTGCGGCACAAGCGCAAGAGGAATCGCGGCAAGCGATGGTCAAGACCAGCCTGCTGGAGCAGAAACTGACCGAATCCCAGAATCAGCAGGTGGCACTGGAGGCGCTTTACCAGGAGCTTTCCCGCAATCGCGACGAGTGGGTGCTGGCCGAGATCGAACAGATCCTGTTGATTGCCAGCCAGCAATTACAGCTTGCCGGCAACCCCAAGGCTGCGCTGATTGCGCTGCAAACCGCCGACAGCCGCCTGCAGCGGCTGGACAAACCCCAGTTCATCGGTTTGCGCAAGGTGATAGTCAAGGATATCGAACGCCTGCAGGCGCTGCCCGCGGTGGACGTGGTCGGCTACAGCCTGCACCTCGATGGCCTGATCAACGCGGTGGATGACCTGCCATTGCTGATGAGCGGCGAACTGCCCCCGGACCGGGCGGCAGCGAAGCCGAGCGGTGAAGAACGGCCGTGGGTGAAGCTGGGCCGGGAAATCTGGCAGGACATGAAGCAACTGATCCGCATCCAGAACATGGATAATCCGGAAGCGCCGCTGCTTGCGCCGTCGCAATCCTATTTTCTCAGGGAGAACCTCAAACTGCGGCTGCTGTCCGCCCGTATCGCGTTGCTGCGGCATGATGAGACCAGCTACAAGGCTGACCTGAAGGCGGCGGACACTTGGCTGCGGCGCTATTTCGATGTCAAGGCCAAGACCGTCCAGGCAGCCCTCACCACGCTGAAGGAGCTTTCCAGCGGCGGATCGGTGAACATCGAGATGCCGGACATTTCGGACAGTCTGAACACGGTGCGCAACTACAAGCTGACGCGCGAAAGGACCGGACCTAAGAGCCTATTTCAATAGATATCGTCCACGCGTTGCTACCGGAATGACGCGTGAGCAAGGAGAAAGGAGAGCAGTTTGGTTATTCCAAATAAGCGACGAACGACGCCGCGCACGCGTCATTCCGGTAGCAACCCTTCGGGCCGTCGGCGCTTTGGCCGCAGGGCTTTGTTGCGGGCCGCTTGCTGTGAATCACACAGCGGCGCGTCCCGCGTCGCGCCCTGCGGCCAAATCGCCGACGGCGCGAGGACGATATCTATTGAAATAGGCTCTAGGTGAAAACGCTGTTCTGGATCCTCGCCATTCTGGCGGCGGCGGTAGCGCTGACGATGGCCGCCAAGCACAACGCCGGCTATGTGCTGCTGGTTTACCCGCCATATCGGGTCGAGCTTTCCCTCAGCCTGTTCATGGCTCTGCTGCTGGCCGCGCTCGTCTCTGGATACGGTGCCATGCGGCTTGCGGTTCACACCTTGAGCCTGCCTGCCTACGTGCGCGCTTTCCGCCAGGCGCGGCGGCGCGACAAGGCGCGCGAGGCCATGAACGATGCGCTGCTGGCTTTTTTCGAAGGGCGCTATGCCAAGTCCGAGAAACTGGCCGCGACCGCATTGGAATTGCAGCAGGAAGCGCCCCTGGCCAATGCGCTGCTGGCGGCGCGCGCCGCGCACGAATTGAAGGCTTATGACCGCCGCGACGGCTATCTGGCACAAGCCGAGCGCGTGGCGCGGGAGCAGCCCGAAGCCCGCTTGATGACCCAGGCCGAGCTGCTGCTGGACCAGCGCGATTTCCATTCGGCATTGGCGGTCCTGAATGAACTGCAGGCCGCTACGCGCAAGAACCTCGCCGCGCTGCGGCTGGAATTGAAGGCGCAGCAACAGGCGAAAAACTGGGACCAGGTGCTGGCATTGGTCGCCCAGCTTGAAAACCGGGACGCGATCGACCCGATCCAGGCAGCGCAGCAGAAGGCCAATGCGCACCAGGAAAATCTGCTGCGCAAGCGGGGAAATCTCGCCAGCTTGCGCGAATACTGGCAGAAAATCCCCAGCGCAGACAAGACGAACGGAAAAATCGCCCTTGCGGCGGCGCAGGGTTTCCAGGCTTTCAATGAATGCCAGACCGCAATCGACATTCTCACCAGCAGCCTGGAAAAACAATGGGACAGCGATGTGATCCGGTTTTATGGGGAATGCCTGGGCAAGGACGAGCTGAAACAGATCGAGCGCGCTGAAAACTGGCTCAAACTGCATCCCCAGGATGCTTCCCTGCTGCAAACCCTGGGCAAACTATGCGCGAAGAGAGCGCTGTGGGGCAAGGCGCAAAGCTACCTGGAAGCAAGCCTCAGCATCGAGCCCAGCGTCGAAACTCACCTGGCACTGGCGCAGCTTCTGGAGAAAATCGGGCGCGTGGATGAAGCCGGCAAGCACTACCGCGAAAGCCTGGGCCTGCTCGGGCGGCGCAACTGATTCGTTTGTATTCAAAAGAATAAATTTGTAGCATCGATGGAACGAAGCGAACTCGAGAAATCCGGAATTCGCGTCCGGCCTTGGCTGGCCGCCTCTAGGGTGCGATACTGCATGCTATAAAAAGCTTATCGAGCACGCTTGCACCGGAGTCGGCCGCGGCATGGTTCGTCTGCGTTGCGGTGGATGAATGCGGAAGGCATTGTTGTGCCGATGGAGGCAAGTGGCCCCGCCCGGGAATTATCGATGACCTATAACGAAGCCGAAACCCGTTTCTACCTCATAGACCCTGTTTTGCGCAACAAGGGATACAACGAGCACTGGAAGCTGCGTCTTGAAACTCCAGCTCCCGTCGAACCGACCGGCGACAAGGGGCGTCGCCGTGCGGGCGCAGGCCGTACTGATTACCTGCTCTGCGTGCAGGTCGGCAATAGTCCGAAGCCGCTTCCTGTAGGCGTGATCGAAGCCAAGGCCGAAACCGAGGATCCGCTCAAGGGCATGCAGCAGGCCAAGGGCTATGCCGACTGCACACGTTTTCATGTGCAGTATGTATTCGCCACCAACGGTCATCGCTATGGGGAGTTCGACAAGATCAGGCAACTGCCGGATGGGCCGTTTCCGTTCCCGGATTTTCCCAGCCATGCAGATATTACGGCGCGCTATGCCAAAGACACCGGCGTAGACATTACCCGGCCCGATGCCGCCATGCTGTTTATGGCCGACAGCGCCGCCTATTCAAAGACGCGTTACTACCAGGATGCGGCCATTCGGGCAACCTTCGAGAAAATTCTGCGTTGCGAGCAACAGGATGAGCCCGCCCGCGCCCTGCTCTCCCTCGCCACTGGCGCGGGCAAGACCGTGATCGCCGCCAATCTCCTGTGGCGTCTGCATGAAGCCGGGCGGCTCACCAAGCCAGCTCTGTTTCTGTGCGACCGGGACGAGCTGCGCGAGCAGGCCTACGACAAACTATCCAAGGCATTTCCCAAGGGCAGTGTGCGCATCGTTAAGACCGAGCGCGGTCAGAATGCCGCCAAGAACGCCAAGGTACATATTTCCACTTACCACACCCTCGGGCTGGACGACGAGGATGAAGGCTATGCCAGCTTTCTCAGCAGACATTACCCGGAAAACAGTTTCAGCGTCATCGTCATCGACGAATGCCACCGTTCCGCCTGGGGGCGCTGGTCGGAGGTGCTACGGCGCAACCCAGCGGCTATCCACATCGGCCTTACCGCCACACCGCGCCAACTGCGCGAATCCAAGCACCAAACGGTTGATGATGCCGCCATCACCGCCAACAACGTCGGCTACTTCGGTGAGCCGGTATATGAATACACCCTGATCCAGGCCCAGGAAGACGGCTACCTCGCGGCCTGCGAGATCGTGCGCCGCAAGCCTTCCATCGACCGGAAAACATTTACCCGCGAGGAGGTGATCGCGGCCAAGCCAATCGACGCCAGAACCGGGCGGGAAGCCCAGTCAGAAGATTTGCGCAACGAATATTCAGCCCGTGCCTTCGACAACAGTTTGCTCATCCCCGAGCGCATCGCCGCCATGTGCCGCGATCTGTTTGACCAACTCTGCGCCCACGGCGGGCCGGAGCAGAAAGCCATCATCTTCTGCACCCGCGACCTCCATGCAGACCGGGTGCAAATTCAGATGCAGCGCCTCTATGCGCAATGGTGCGAAAAAAACGGCCACACCCCCAAGGAGCACTACGCCTTCAAGTGCACCGCCGAGGGCGGCAGCGACCTGATTGACATCATGCGTGGCTCGGGCGAGCGCTGCTTCATCGCCTGCACCGTGGACCTGCTCGCCACCGGCGTGGACATCGAGCGGCTCAACGCCGTGGTGTTCTTCCGCTATCTCGAATCCTCCATCTCGTTCTACCAGATGGTCGGGCGCGGCACCCGCATTGACGAGCCCACCGGCAAATACAAGTTCTGGCTCTACGACTACACTGGCGTCACCGAACTGTTCGGTACCGACTTCATCACCGCCCCGGCCAAGCCCCGCGTCAAAAAACCCAAGCCCGGCGGTGGCGGAGGGGACGACGGAGGGGACGAAGCCGAGCCGCAACCCATCGTCGAGATCGCCGGCCAGGCGGTGGAAATCACCCCGCAAGGCCGCTTCATCCTGGTGAACCGGGAAGGCCGCGACGTGCCCATCCCGGTGGAGGAATACCGTCAGCAAATGATCCGCCGCGTGCTGGTGGAAGCCGCCACCCTGGCCGACTTCCGCGGCCTGTGGATAGAGACCCAGAAACGCCGCCAGCTCATCGACCACCTGCTGGGCGAGCACTACTCGCCGGAAGTGGTGCGCGCCTTCGGCCACCAGTTCGGCGCGGGCGGCACCGAGGCGCTGGAATCGGAACTGCTGTGGGAAGTGCCGGAGATCAGGCGTGCCGGCGGGCTGGCCGCGCTCAGGGCGCTGGGTCGCCCGGCGGATGTGGTGCGCGAGGCGAAGACGAGGTTGTTTGGGGTATGACGATTCAGACCGTTCCGCTTTCTGAGGTTGCAACCTTTGTTCGTGGTGTCACGTTCGACAAGTCCCAACAAGAAGACTCGCCGAAAGACGGCAACGTGCCGCTGCTTAGGGCAGGAAATATTGGAATAAAACTTGATGTAAAGAATGACCTGATCTTCGTTCCGAAATCGGTTGTCTCGACAAAGCAACTGCTCCGAAAAGGTGACATTGCAATCTGTCTGTCTTCAGGTAGCCCTCAGGTCGTCGGAAAATCAGCTCCGCTTCTATCGGATTGGAACGGCTCAGTGGGCGGTTTTTGCGGAATTATTCGCCCATGCGATGTTATCGACCCTGAATATCTTTCGCTTTGGCTGCGCTCTTCCGCATTTACCAATTGGCGGGACGAACAGGCCCGTGGAGCAAACATCCAGAACCTGCGTTTCTCAGAGTTGGCAACTCTAGAAATTGCATTGCCGAGTAGCGATATACAACGCCGCATCGCCGCCCGCCTCAAGGCCCAACTCGCCGCTGTGGCGGAAGCGCGCAGCGCGGCGGAGGCGCAACTGGCCGAACTCACCCAGCTTGCCAATGCCCTCATTCGCCAAAGTGTCGAGCACAAGGACACAAAAACAGCTCGCCTGGGGCATGTCCTTGAGGAAGTTAAAAATGGAATTGGTGCAGATTGGCGGCAACACCCGGGTCTCGGTGCAACCCGCAACGGCCTCGCTCCTGCCAAGGAACCAGTGGGCAAGAGCCCCGAGCGCTACAAGCCGGTGTTCCGGGGAACGGTCTTCTACAATCCCATGCGTATCATGATCGGCTCAATTGCGATGGTGGACGATGGCGACGAGCCCGGCATCACCAGCCCGGATTACGTTGCCTTCAAGGGACGGCCAGGCAAAGTCGATTCGCGCTGGTTTTACTACTGGCTGCGCTCTCCTTACGGCGAGCACTGCATCGCTTCGCTGGCTCGGGGGGCTGTCCGGGAGCGGATGCTGTTCAATCGGCTGGCTGAAGGTGAGATTGAATTGCCGCCCTATGAGGTGCAATTAGCCACCAGCCGGACATTGGCGCAAATCGGCCCGATGAAGGCGGAGATCAAGGCGCAACAACTGGAGATCGACCGTCTCCCCGCCTGCCTGCTCGCCCAGGCTTTCGAGGGAATGGCGCCATGAGCGAAATCATTATCTACGAAGACCCGAACGCCCCCGATCCGGTGCAGGTGCGCCTGGAGGGTGAAACCGTCTGGCTGACGCAGGAGCAGCTTGCCGCTTTGTTCGGCCGCGAGCGCTCGGTCATTACCAAGCACATTCGCAACGTTTTCAAGGAAGGTGAACTGGCGCGCGAGGCAGTATGTGCAAATTTTGCACATACTGCGGCGGATGGGAAAACCTATCAGGTCGAGCACTACAACCTGGATGTCATCATCTCCGTCGGTTATCGCATCAAGTCGCAGCGTGGCGTGCGTTTCCGCCAGTGGGCAACCGGCGTGCTGCGCGGCCATCTGGTGCGGGGCTATACCCACAATGCCCAGCGATTGGCGGAGCGCGGGCTGGGGGAGGCGCAGGCGGCGCTGGAACTACTTTCGCGTACGCTGGCGGCGAACGCGCTGGTGGACGACACTGGGCAAGCGGTGCTGGCGCTGATTGCGGGTTACGCCAAGACCTGGCGCCTACTGCTGCAATACGACGAGGATGCCCTGGCCTTGCCGCCGGGTTGTCAGCCCGCTCGGGGCGTGCTGAATCTGGACACCGCGCGTGCGGCCATCGCACAATTCAAAACCGATTTATTTGCACGTGGCGAGGCTACGCCACTGTTCGGCGCCGAGCGCGGCGAGGCGCTAGCCGGCATTCTCGGCAATATCGAACAGACCATGTTCGGCGAGCCGCTCTACAAAACCCGCGAGGAGCGGGCGGCACACCTGCTGTATTTCGTCATCAAGGATCATCCGTTTTCTGACGGCAACAAGCGCATCGGCTCTTTCCTGTTCCTGTTGTGCCTGCGGCAGGAGGGGATGGCGATGGGCGTGAACGAGACGGCGCTGACCGCGCTGGCGCTGCTGATAGCCGAAAGCGGCCCGACCAACAAGGATTTGCTGATCCGTCTGACCGTCAACCTGCTTACCACCGACTGAACCATGCCCAGACCCAAGAAAGACAAGGCCGCCGCTAGCGGCAAGACCCCGAAAACCATTGCCTCCACCCAGTCCCTGTCCGCCTTCGTCAAGTCGATCTGCGACATCATGCGCCGTTCCAACTGCGCCAGCGCCTTGCAGTACGTGCCGGAGCTGACCTGGATTCTGTTCCTGCGCATACTCGATGCCCAGGAGGAGAAGGCACGGGAGGCAGCCGAGGCGGTGGGCAAGCCCTTTTCCCCGGCTCTGGCGGCGCCCTACCGCTGGCAGGATTGGGCCGCCCCGTATTCCGACAAGCCCGGCCATCCGGTCACACGGGAAGGCAAGCCGCTGGGCTGGAAACGCAAGGAGCTGGAGGCGGCCAGAATCGGCGATTTCTTCGCCTTCATCAACAAGGAGCTGCTGCCTTATCTGCATGGCCTCGATGTGCTGCCCAACGGCCAGTCCAACCCGCTGGTCTCGCCCAAGCAGCGCGTGATCGGCCGCATCATGACGGCGGTGGAACGGACACGTGTGGATTCGGAAACCAATCTGCGCGATATCCTCGACCTCATCCACCAGATTCATATTGACCATATCGATGACCAGCATTTCTTCACCCTGTCGCAGGTATATGAAGACTTGCTGCTGAAGATGGGGGAAAAGAATTCCGACGGCGGCCAGTTTTTCACCCCGCGTGAGGTGATCCGCGCCATGGTGCGGACGATCGACCCGCAGCCGGGCGAAAAAGTTTACGACCCCTGTTGCGGCACGGGCGGTTTTCTGGCGCAGTCTTATGAACTGATGGCGCAGAAGCTGGGGGATGAGACTTCTTCAACGAATTTGGCGCAGTTGAAAACCCAAACCTTCTTTGGCCGCGAAAAAGAAAACCTCGTCTTCCCCATTGCCTTGGCCAATCTCGTTTTACATGGCATCGACCAGCCCAATATCTGGCACGGCAACTCGCTCACCGGCGCGCCTACTTACGATGCGCTGTTCGAGAGCGCGCCTGCGACCTTCGATGTGATCCTGACCAATCCCCCTTTTGGAGGTAAGGAAGGCAAGGACGCGCAGAAGAATTACAGCTTTGAAACCGGCTCCACCCAAGTGCTGTTCGTGCAGCATGTCCTGTCCGATCTGGGCCCGAAGGGCCGCTGCGGCATCGTGCTTGACGAAGGGCTGCTGTTCCGCACCAACGAGAGCGCGTTCGTGGAAACCAAGCGCAAACTGCTGGACGAGTGCGAGCTGTGGTGTATCGTGAGCCTGCCGGGCGGGGTGTTCTCCACCGCTGGGGCAGGGGTGAAAACCAACCTGCTGTTTTTCACCAAAGGTAGGAAGACCAAGCGTATTTGGTACTATGATCTCACCCATATCAAGCTGGGCAAGAAGTCACCGATGACCCTGGCTCATTTTGGCTTGGGTTCCAAGGGCGAGGTGCTGGACGATGCGGCACTGCCTGCCACGCTGACAGGCGGATGGCGCGAGCTGGAAGGCAACGCCGAACGGCCATTTCCGAGCTTTGCACGCATGCTCGCCAAGCGTGGCACGCCGGAAGCCGACAGCGACTTTTCCTGGACGGTCGATTTTGCAGCGCGCCGGGCGAAGGCACGCAAGGATATGGCTCCGCATCTTGCCGAGGTGGAAAAACAGAAGGCCGAAGCGGTTAGCCTGAAGGACAGGCTGGCCGTATTGCGCAAGACGAAAGCGGATGACGCCTCTCTGGCCGCCTGCCGCGATAAGCTCGCCATCGTTGAAAAGGCGGCGCGAGAGGCGCAAGCCAAGGCCGATGCCATTGATGCGGCGGTATACGATCTCAAGGCGGTGAATCCGTATGCTCGCGTGGTGCGCGATACGCGCACGCCGGAGGAAATCATCGAATCCATTGCCAACCACGGCCGAACTGTGGAGGCAGCGCTGGCAAAGCTGAGGTTGTTGACGGCTTAGGTTAGGTTATTTTAAACCTTGGGCTTGCTGCTGAAAGTAAACGCGTCGGAATAAAATTCTTCGGGCGGCAGCTTGCCCTGCTCGGTAAAGGCCTGGTGTGCCGCCTCCACCATGATCGGCGCGCCGCAAGCGTAGACCTGACAGCCGCTCAGATCGGCGAGATCTTCCAGCACAGCCTGGTGCAGGAAACCGGTCCTGCCTTGCCAGCAGTCTTCCGCTTTGGGATCGGACAGCACGGGCACGAACCTGAAATTGGCGTGCTCCTGCGCCCATTTCTTCGGCAGATCCAGCATATACAGGTGAGCCAGGCTGTGGGCGCCCCAATAGAGCGTAATCTGACGCTTGATGTTGTGATGGAAGGCGTGCTCCAGCATGGCCTTGACCGGTGCGAACCCGGTGCCGCTGGCGAGCAGGAGGATGGGTTTGTCGCTTTCCTCGCGCAGGAAAAAGCTCCCCAGAGGACCTTCGAAGCGAAGGATCGCCTTTTCCTTCAACTGCGTGAATACCATTTCGCTGAAACTGCCGTTCATCACGCGGCGAACGTGCAGTTGCAAATAGCTGTCGTCATGAGGGGCATTGGCCAGCGAATAGGACCGGCGCACTCCATCCTTGAGCAGGATATCGACATATTGGCCGGCGAGGAATTGCAGCCGCTCATTGGCGGGCAGTTTCAGATAGAGCACGGCAACGTCTTCCGCCGCCATCTCGATTTTTTCCACCCGGCACGGCATGGTCTTGACGGGAATATCCTTTATCCCGGCCACTTCGCGCACCTCGACAACGACATCCGTTGCCGGCCTGGCGCAGCAGAACAGTGCCATGCCCGCAAGCTTTTCGGCTTCCTTCAGCGCACTTTCCTGATAATCGCCATAATCGACCGAGCCTTCCACGACCTTGCCTTTGCAGGCCCCGCAGGCGCCGTTGCGGCAGCCGTAAGGGAGTGTGTAGCCCTGGCGCAGGGCTGCATCCAGTATCGACTCCCCGCCTTCGGCGGAAATCGTATGATCGCCAGGCTTGAGCGTTATTTTATGTGACATGCGCGTTTTCTCTGATTAAGGGTCTGTCCGGCGTTTTCCGGCTGCGCTGAGCAGGAAAAAGATGTTACCACAACGCATCGTCCATATCAGTACCGGCGGCGTATCAGACGAGGAAACCCGCCAGGCTGACGGATCCTCAGGGCAGCCTGTCCCGCTCATTCACCCGCGTCCACTCGCCTTCGATAATGCCGTCGTCCCTGGAAGCGGCCTGCGGGGACATCTTGGGGTGCGGCAGCAAGAGCAGGAGCAGGGCGAGAAAATCGCTGGCGACGCCGGGAAATATCAGCAGCAGGCCGGCAAAAACGGTGCGGAA
>JAJYXP010000052.1 GCA_021801705.1 Pseudomonadota bacterium | reverse complement strand
GCGAATGCCCGGTATTTTCCTCAGTTCCGCCAGCAGGCGTTCCCACTCTTCATCACTTAGCTTCAGTCTGTTCATCGCGGTAAAATACGGCAAATTTTACCGGCGGCAATACGTCAACAGAACCTAGTAGTCAGTCACGGTGAAAAGCATGGATGAGTTGAACCGTCACACCGGCGAAAGCCGGTGTCCAGGTTGTTGATTTTTCTGGATTCCGGCTTTCGCCGGAATGACGAGATTGTCCACCGGTTTCAATATGACTGACTACTAGCGTCGGTGTGCGTGGCACGGTATTTTCAGACATGGGGCCCCTTTAAAAATTTGTTTTCACCGCAGAGGACGCGGAGGAAAAACCAAAGCAAGGATTTGCCTTTCCTCAGCGTCCTCCACGTCCTCTGCGGTAAACGCTTTGTTATTCAGTAAAACCCGCATACAGCGAATCAAAAATTGCCGATACGTCCGCCAGCAGCGCATCGTCATCCGCGCAGCGCTGCCTTGCGCCGGCCAGCACCATTTCCACCCCGGCAGCTTCCGCCACCGGCGTGCCGCCCACATCGAGACAATGCACCAGCCCGCCCAGCTTCACCAGGGCCGCGTCCGGCTCCATCCCGAAACTGGCCAGCAGCACCTCGAACGTCACCCGGTTGCCGACATGGGTAAAATCGGCACCGTTAAAATCGAACCCCACGGCCTGAGGCGGGCAATCTTCCGGCGCATCCAGCCACATAAAACGCGCATCCGGATCGATGAAGCGGCGGATCAACCAGGCACTCGCCATACGGTCCACCCACAAATGGCGGCGGGTGGCCCAAAGGCGGTTCCGGTATGCCGCCTTGTTGCGCGGCTTGACCGCACCGGGGGCGGCGCCGGGTTCTCCCGGCGTCATCCTGGCGAGAAAAACCGCCTCGGCTTCAGTCAGCGCGTCTTCCGCATTCGCTTTCCCCGCCCCCGGAAAGTAGTCCACCGCCACTAACACTTCCAGGTCGCGCCGCAGCAACTTGAGCTGGCGCCGTGCGGCATTTGCGTCAAGCGCCGCAAACCCCGCCTGGAACGCACCGATTCGGCGCACCAGTTCGCGGTATTCCTCTCTGCGGTCAAACAGACCCTGGAAATCCGTTTTCTCCTCGGTGGACGGATTGGCGACATTCAACAAATAGGCATTCCCGCCGCCCTGTTTGATTTCCTCCGCATGCATACGCAATGCCTGCCGCAACCCCCGCCCGGCGGGAAGCAAGTAAACGCCATCGCGCAACACGGCGCAACCAAGCGCTTTTAGCGCACGCCACACCCGCATGCGTAATGCGGTGCTCGGGGTCGGCAAACTCACGACCAGGGCCAACCATTTTTCAGTGCTGAACAAGGCTTTCAAAATCCCGAATCCCGATTAATTAAATAAAACATATTCTACATTTATTTGTAACAAAATAAACATTATTTATTTTTTCTCAAACACGGCGCACCTCTTGATGCCCATCTGACATGCCTTGCGAAGATTCATTAAATACAGGATAATAAAGAACTTATATATAGATTAATTCTAAATTTTTTTAGGGAGTCACACTTGGAACCCATGTTAGCGAGCTGTCCCTCATGCCGTCTTTGGCTGCACCGCGTATTTCCTTTTCTGCGCTGGTGGCCCATGGTCACCAAAGATGCAATCCGCGCCGACCTGGTCGCCGGGATTACGGGCGCCCTGATCGTCCTGCCGCAGGGCGTGGCATTCGCCACCATTGCCGGCCTGCCGCCGGAATACGGCCTCTACGCCGCGATGGTCCCGGCGATTGTAGCCGCCCTGTTCGGCTCCAGTTGGCATCTGGTGTCCGGCCCCACCACCGCGATTTCGATTGCCGTATTCGCCTCGGTTTCCCATGTCGCCGCACCCGGCACCCCCGAGTTCGTCAGCATGGTGCTGACCCTCACCTTCCTCACCGGCGTGTTTCAGCTCGTTCTGGGGCTTGCGCGCATGGGAGTTCTGGTCAATTTCATCTCCCACACCGTGGTGCTGGGCTTCACCGCCGGCGCAGCGATCCTGATCGCCGCCAGCCAGATCAAAAACTTTTTCGGCATCAACATCCCGCGCGGGACGCCGTTTCACGAAATCATCCACCAGTTTTTCCTGCAAATTGGCGACCTCAATCCCTGGGTCACCAGCATCGGCCTGATCACCCTGATCACCGGCATACTTGCCAAGCGATTCCTGCCGAAACTTCCCTACATGATCGTGGCCATGGTCGCGGGCAGCCTGATCGCCTATTTTCTCACCGCCCTGGAAGGCTTAGACACGACCCACATCAAGACGGTCGGCGCGCTGCCATCGCACCTGCCACCGCTCTCTCATCCGGATTTTTCAAATAACACGCTGGTTCACATGTTCTTCCCGGCGCTGGTTGTCACCATGCTGGCGCTGACCGAGGCGGTCTCCATCGGGCGTGCCATCGCAACAAAATCCGAGCAGCGCATCGACGGCAATCAGGAATTCATCGGCCAGGGCCTGTCCAACATTGTCGGCAGCTTCTTTTCCGCCTACGCTTCCAGCGGCTCCTTCAACCGCAGCGGCGTAAATTACGCTTCCGGCGCCATCACCCCGCTCGCCACGGTGTTCGCCGCCATCGCGCTGGCGCTGATTGTGCTCCTGGTGGCGCCGCTCGCCGCCTACCTGCCCACCGCGGCCATGGCCGGCATTCTGTTCCTGGTGGCTTGGGGTTTGATCGACTTTCATCACATCGGCAGCATTTGGCGCACCAGCCGATCCGAAACGCTGGTGCTCTGGATCACCCTGATCGGCACCCTGATCAACCTGGAAAAAGGCATTTTCGTCGGCATCATGGTCTCGCTGATCCTTTACCTGTATCGCGTTTCCCGCCCCTCCATGGCACCCGTGGTGCCCGCCGGCGTGGAAGGCGCCTACCACTTCGAGGATGCCAGAGGCCACAAGGAATGCCCGCAGGTGCGGATGATGCGCATCAACGGCTCCATCTTCTTTGGCGCAGTCGATCACATCCAGGGCGGGCTGTTGCAGATCGACGAAGCCAACCCATTGCAGAAAACCGTGGTCATCATGGCCAGCGGCATCAATTTCGTCGACGTGGCCGGCGCGGAAATGCTGGCGCAGGAAGCGAAGCGGCGCAGGAAAATGGGCGGCGGCCTGTACTTCTACCGCCTCAAGGACAATGTGTACAAATTCCTGAACAAGGGAGATTACCTGAAAGACATCGGCGTAGGCAGCTTCTTCCCGGCCCGATCCAACGTGGCCCATGCCATCTATTTCACCCTCGATCCGGAAATCTGCCGTAGTTGCAAGAACCGCATCTTCCCGGAATGCCGCGGACCGGTGTTGCCGGACGGCGAGCCGTGGCCCGACTACACACCGGTAGAGGCGCCATCGGCAGAAATAGCCAGGAATGACGCTTAAACCCGGCTGGCATGACGTAAATCCGGGCAAAACGTTCATGGCCCGAAAAAACCCAACCGCGGCTCGCCCCGCCAAGCAGGGCGACCTCTCTTTTGTCGGCGGCAACAAGGGGCTGTTATAATTCTTTAAATGGCGATTAACCACGAATGACACGAATTTTCACGAATGAACACGAATAGTTAGAAACAAACATCGTGTCAGCAAACAGGTGAATCAGCCAAGTTATGCTAATCAACTGATTATTCGTGAATATTTGTGTTTCATTCGTGCAAATTCGTGGTTAAAAGCTTTTTCTAGGACAATTCCAGTCTGTTACCATTTCCAAAGGATATAGCGCAGTGAAAAAAAACGCCTTGTCCGCCACGCCCAAAGTTCTTTTCGTCACCCCTGAAATCTACCCCCTGATCAAGACCGGGGGGCTGGCCGATGTCAGCGGCTCGCTTCCCGCCGCCCTGCGCGAACTGGGTGCGGATGTCCGGGTTTTGGTGCCGGGCTACCCGAAAGTGCTCGCCGGAATCAAGAACAAGCGGCTGCTCCATATTTTTCATGATCTTCCGGAAACCGATGAGGCGCGCCTGATTTCGGCCAAGCTGCCGGGCAGCGGCGTACCGCTTTTTATCATCGACTGCCCCGCGCTCTTCCAGCGCGACGGCAACCCCTACCAGGATCCGTCCGGTACCGACTGGCCCGACAACGCCCGGCGTTTCGCCCTGCTCTCCCGCATCGGCGCAATCCTGGCCAGCGACGCGTCGCCCTTGTCGTTTCGCCCCGGCATCGTTCACTGCAACGACTGGCAGAGCGGCATCGTACCCGCCCTGCTGCATTTTGCGCCGGGCAGGAAAAAAGCGGCATCGGTGATGACCATCCACAACCTTGCCTTTCAGGGCATCTTTCCCGCGCAGACCCTCGACCAGGTCGGCCTGCCACCGGAATGCTTCAACATGGAGGGGGTGGAATTTTACGGCAACTTTTCCTTTCTCAAGGCCGGCTTGTATTACGCCGGCCACATCACCACCGTCAGCCCGAACTATGCGCAGGAAATCCAGAAAGAACCGCTCGGCTTCGGCATGCAGGGGCTGCTTGCCCACCGCAGCGAACAGCTTACCGGCATTGTCAACGGCATCGACACCAAGGACTGGAACCCCGCCGCCGACCGCCACCTGGTTCAGACTTACGATACGGACAACATGGCCGGCAAGGCCGCCAACAAGCGCGCGCTGCAGGAAAAAATGGGGCTGGATCCCGACCCGGCCATCCCGCTGCTGGGCATAATCAGCCGCATCACCCACCAGAAGGGGCTGGACCTGCTATTGAAAGTCGCGCCGCATCTGCTCGACGAGCCGGTGCAGATCGTGCTGCTGGGAACGGGCGATGCGGCCCTGGAAGAAGGGTTCAGAAAGCTCGCCCGGGCGCACCCGGGCAAGGTGGCGGTGTTGATCGGCTTTGACGAGGGCCTTTCGCACCTTATCGAGGCGGGCGTGGACCTGTTCCTGATGCCGTCGCGCTTCGAGCCCTGCGGCCTGAACCAGATGTACAGCCAGCGCTATGGCACGCCGCCGGTGGTACACGCCACCGGCGG
Source organism: Pseudomonadota bacterium (assembly GCA_021801705.1). GTDB lineage: Bacteria > Pseudomonadota > Gammaproteobacteria > Burkholderiales > Sulfuricellaceae > Sulfuricella. The sequence continues at coordinate 7,847 of JAJYXP010000052.1, read as the reverse complement.
ACTATCCGATACGGTGGTGGACGTCAACCCAAGGACGCTGGCAGACCACAGCGCCACCGGTTTTGTCTTCAGGCATATGACTGCCGTGGATTTGCACGCCTGCGTCAGGCGCGCGCTCGCCGCCTACCGCGACCATGCGACGTGGCGCAGCCTGCAGCGCAACGGTATGGCGCGGGATTTCAGTTGGGAAAAAAGTGCCGCAGATTACCTGGCGCTCTACAGAACAGTGCTGAGTGCTGAGTGCTGAGTCCTGAGTGCTGAGCCTCTGCGATTCGGACTTTCCACTCAGGACTCAGCACTCAGGACTCAGCACTCAGGACTCAGGACTCAGCACTCAGGACTCAGGACTCAGGACTCAGGACTCAGCACTCAGGACTCAGGACTCAGGACTCAGCACTCAGCACTCAGGACTTTCTTAAAGCCACACCATCAGCCCCATTTCCAGCGGATGGGTCAACATCTCATCCCAGGGATAAACGCGGATCTTGTAATCCTGCCGGCCGCAGTGTTCGGGAGCCAGGTCAAGGACGAAGAGGTGCTCGCCAGTCGCCTCCATGATGCCCTGGAACGCAAAGCTGAAGTGCAGGTAATCCTTCATCTCCTTGCGGGTCGGACGCCGCATCAGCAGTTCGACCACTATGTCTTCCGGCACCAGGCCGTTCAGCTTCAGCGCCACTTCGAAATGCACGTTGTCACCGAACTGTATGCGCTTCTTCGGCTCATCCAGGCGGCGGATCTCTACGCCCTGCCATGCCGTGCGGACCTTCGTTTTCCAGGCCGAAAGGCGCTTCGCGTTTTCGTACCCGTTCAGGGCATACAGCGCTCCCTGGCGGCGGGCTGGCAGGTAAAAGCGGGAAACATATTCGCCCACCATGCGATTTGAATTGAAGCGCGGCAGCAGGGTCGCCATGGAGCGCTTGGAGCGCTTGAGCCATTCCGGCGAATAGCCCATTTTTCCGCGGCTGTAATAATGGGGAACGACGCTGTCCTGCAAAATCTCGTACAGGGTCTGGCTGTCTTCCTTGTTGCGGCGGTAGTCATCCAGATAGGTGGGCGCCGGCTTGATCGCCCAGCCGTTGGCGCCATCGTAGCCTTCTCCCCACCAGCCGTCCAGCACGCTTAAATTGATGGCGCCGTTGATGCCCGCCTTCATGCCCGAAGTGCCGCTCGCCTCGAGCGGGTAAACCGGGTTGTTGAGCCATACGTCCACACCCGCCACCAGGCGGCGCGCCAGCCCCAGGTCATAGCCTTCCACCAGCAGCACCTTGCCTTCGAATTCCGGCACGCGGGAAATATTCTGAATCTGCCTGATCAGATCCTGGCCGGGATGATCGGCAGGGTGTGCCTTGCCGGCGAAGAGGAACAGCACCGGACGGTCGGTCTCGGAAATGATCTGGCTCAGCCATTCGATGTTCTCAAACAGCAGCGCAGCGCGCTTGTAAGTGGCGAAGCGGCGGGCAAAGCCTATCGTGAGCACATTCGGATTGTAGGGGTCGACATGCTTCAGCAGCCGGTCGAGATGGGCCTCGGAGCCGTGGTTGCGGAAATGCTGCTCGCTGATGCGGGCGCGCACCAGTTGAAGCATTTGCGACTTGAGCGACTGGCGCACGCTCCAGAACAACTGGTCCGGAATCTCGTCGATGCGCGTCCAGTAGTCCGGATCGGAAAGGCGGTGCCGCCATTCGTAGCCGAATACATTGTCGAACAGGTCGATCCATTCCTGCGCCAGAAAAGTGGGCACGTGCACACCGTTGGTGACATAGCTCATCGGGTTTTCATCGGGCATCACCTGCGGCCACTGGCTGGCGCAGATGCGCGATGACACGTCGCCATGAATCCGGCTGACGCCGTTATGGAAACGGGAGCCGTGGAGCGCCAGGGCCGTCATGTTGAACTCCGGCCCGTCCGGCGTCCGGCCCAGGGCGAGGAATTCCTCCTTGCCGATTTTCAGCTCGTGGCACATGTGCTGAAAATAATCCCATACCATGTTTTCGGCAAAATGGTCGTGTCCCGCCGGCACCGGCGTATGGGTGGTGAACACGGTATTGGCTGCGGCCGCTTCCAGCGCGCCGGCAAAATCCAGCCCCCCGGCGACCAGGTGGCGGGCGCGCTCCAGCACCAGGAAGGCGGCATGGCCCTCGTTGATATGCCATACCGTGGGCTTGAGCCCCAGCGCCTTGAGGGCGAGCACCCCGCCGACGCCGAGTATGATCTCCTGCATGATGCGCATGTTGCGGTCGCCGCCGTAGAGCTGATGGGCGATGTCGCGATCCTCGGGCGTGTTTTCCTCGAGGTCGGTATCGAGCAGGTACAGGGCGACATGCCCGACACGGGCCTGCCATACCTTGACCATCACCTTCCGCCCCGGCAGAGCGACCGGAACATGCACCTCGCTGCCATCCTCGCCCTGGGCGGGGATAATGGCCAGATCCTCGAAATCCGAATCGGTGTAGGTGGCGATCTGGTTGCCTTCACCGTCTATGATCTGGGAGAAGTATCCCTGGCGATAAAGCAGGCCGACGCCGACGAAGGGCAGGCGCAGGTCGCTGGCCGCCTTGCAGTGGTCGCCGGCAAGAATGCCGAGGCCGCCGGAATAGATGGGAAAGCTCTCGTGAAAGCCGAACTCGGCGCAGAAGTAAACGATCAGGTCGCCTTCCTGGAACTGTTCGTGGTTGCTGCCGCGGCGCAGCGGTTCGTTGTGATACGTGTCGTAAGCCGACAGGACGCGGTTCACGGTAGCGAGAAAAACCTGGTCTTCCGCCGCCTCCACCAGGCGGTTCTCGTCAACCCGGCGCAGGAACACTTTGGGGCTGTGCCCCACCGCATCCCACAAGCTGGGGTAGAGGCGTGCAAATAAGGTTCGTGTCGGTTTGTCCCAACTGTACCAGAGATTATTGGCCAGCTCTTCCAGACGCAATAACTTGCGCGGGATTTTCGGGTTGACCTCGATGACGAACGTGGAACCTTGCTTCATGTTGATCCCTTATTCCAAACAACAATAACCCGCAAGAATCTTCTACCGCAAAGACGCGAAGGCGCAGAAAAAACCAAGGCATGAGGGACTGCTTACAGTCACCCGGCAGGTGGTTGGATACCCCCTGACAACCCCTTGCCTTTTCTTTGCGCCTTTGCGGTTTCAACTGTTTTTTCCAGGATTAATCCAGCCGAAGAAAATGCTCCCGGTAATACTTCAGCTCACCGATGGATTCGTACACGTCAGCCAGCGCAGTGTGGCTGTTTTCCTTCTTGAAACCGCCGTAAACCTGCGGCATCCAGCGCTTGGCAAGTTCCTTCAGCGTGCTCACGTCGAGATTGCGGTAATGGAAATAATCTTCGAGCCTGGGCATGTAATTCGCCATGAAGCGGCGATCCTGGCAGATCGAATTGCCGCACATCGGCGATTTTTTTGCCGGGACGTATTCCTTGAGAAATTCGATCAACTGCGCCTCGACGGCCGCATCATCCAGCTTCGACGCCTTGACCTTGTCGATCAGGCCGGATTTGGCGTGGGTCGCCTTGTTCCAGTCATCCATGCCATTCAGCACCTCGTCGGACTGGTGCACCACCAGAACCGGCGCTTCGGCAATGGTATCCAGATTGGAGTCGGTGATGACCAGGGCAATCTCGATGATGCGGTCGCGTTCGGGAAACAGGCCGGTCATCTCCATGTCGAGCCAGATGAGGCGATTGTTGTCTTGTGCCATAATGGGAACCTATTAAGAATCTGTTAATAAGCAAATGTTAACATTGTTTCATTAACCGACCCTAACGTTCAAAAGCGCTCTATTGTATCCTGAAGTCGCCTTCATTATAAATTTCCCATGCAAACGTTTACCCTGGTTTTCATCATAGCACTCACGCTCACCACGCTGCTGCGCTACTGGCTCGCATTGCGCCATATACGCCACATCCGGGCGCACCGCGACAGCGTGCCGGCGGATTTTTCCGCCAGCATCAGCCTCGAATCGCACCACAAGGCAGCCGATTACAGCATCGCCAAGACCCGCTTGGGCAACCTCAACATTCTGGTGGAAGTCGCGCTGCTACTGGCCTTCACCCTGGGCGGCGGAATCGAGGCGCTGAACACCCTGTGGCAGAACCTGCTCGGGCCGGGATTATGGCAGGGTACAGCGCTGATCCTGAGCGTTTTCGCCCTCTCCGCCCTGATAGAAATCCCGCTGGGATTGTATCGCGCCTTCGGCATCGACGCCCGTTTCGGTTTCAACAAAATGACCGTGGCGCTATTTTTTGCCGACCTCGCCAAGCAGGTTCTGCTCGGGGCGCTGCTCGGCATCCCGCTGGTACTCGGCGTGCTGTGGTTGATGGCGCAGATGGGGGAATACTGGTGGTTCTACGTGTGGGGGGCATGGATGGCGTTCAACCTGCTGGTGCTGACGGTGTATCCCACCTTCATCGCGCCGCTGTTCAACAAGTTCACGCCGCTCGACGACTCGGCACTGAAAGGCCGCATCGAACAGTTAATGGACAAATGCGGCTTCAAGGCTCAAGGATTTTACGTGATGGACGGCTCCAGGCGCAGCACCCACGGCAACGCGTATTTCACCGGCTTCGGCAAATCCAAGCGCATCGTGTTTTTCGACACCTTGCTGGCACGCCTCGGCCACGACGAAATCATCGCCGTGCTGGCCCATGAGCTGGGGCACTTCAAGCACCGCCACATCGCCAAGCGCACCGCCCTGATGGCCGCCATGAGCCTCGCCGGACTCTGGCTGCTGGGCTGGCTGATGGACAAGGCATGGTTCTATCATGGCCTCGGCGTCGCCACGCAAAGTACCGCCGCCGGTCTCCTGCTGTTCCTGCTCGCAATGCCCGTATTCACCTTCCTGCTGCAGCCGCTGATGAGCTTCTATTCGCGCCTGAACGAATTCGAGGCTGACGGCTACGCAGCGAAAAACGCCAGCGCACAGGATCTGGTGCGGGCGCTGGTCAAGCTCTACAACGACAACGCCGCAACGCTTACGCCCGATCCCCTGCATTCCGCGTTCTACGATTCCCACCCCCCGGCGGCGATCCGTATTGCACATCTGCAAGGCAGTAGTGGTAACATCTGACATCACAGCCCAACGGAGGATCCCCATGAAACTTACCGTCATGCTTTTCGGCCTGCTGATCGCCAGCGCACCGTCTTTTGCCAGCCCATTCCCCAAAGGCGACGCAAAGGTCGGCAAATCCCTGCACGACAAATCCTGCGTCAGTTGCCACGTTTCCATGGTGGGCGGCGACGGCTCAGCGCTGTATTCCCGGCAGGAACGCAAAGTGAAAAATGCGCAGCAACTTCAGGCCCGCATCCGCGGCTGCAACACCAATGCCGGCGCGAACTGGTTTCCCGAGGAAGAAAACCACGCCGGCGCCTACCTGAACAACGCCTATTACCATTTCAAATAAACACCGGGCGGCGACTTTGGACGGCCAGGTCGTCGCCGCCTTTGGCCGGCACTTCGAGGTGGAAACCGCGGACGGCGGCATCGTCGCCTGCGTCACCCGCGGCAAAAAAGGCGGCGTCGCCTGCGGCGACCGCCTGAGGATCGAAATGACCGGCCCCGCCCAGGGCGTGATCAAATCCATAGAGCCGCGCGCCTCGCTGCTGTTCCGCTCCGACGAATTCCGCGAAAAAATCATCGCCGCCAACGTCACCCAGATCATCATCGTGGTGGCTGCGCAACCGAGCTTCTACGAGGATCTTGTCAGCCGCTGCCTGCTCGCGGCCGAGGCCGCCGGGCTCAAGGCGCTGATCATACTCAACAAGTGCGACCTGGAACAGGAAACGCGCGCGGCATTGGCGCAGTTGCAACTCTACCGCGACCTCGGCTACCCGCTGCTGACCCTGTCGGCCAAGCAGGACATCAGCCCGCTGCGCCCCTACCTGCGGGGCGAAACCAGCGTGCTGGTAGGGCAATCAGGCATGGGCAAGTCGAGCATCATCAACGCCCTGCTGCCCGAAGTGCAGGCGCACACGCGCGAAATCTCGCAGGCGCTGAATTCCGGCAAGCACACCACCACCCATGCGCGCCTCTACCACCTCGACGGCGACAGCCACATCATCGACTCGCCCGGCTTGCAGGAATTCGGGCTGGCCCATGTCAACGCGCAGGACATCGCCCATGCCTTCGTCGAATTCCGGCCCTACCTGGGCGGCCGCTGCCGCTTCAGTAATTGCCGCCATTTGGTCGAGCCGGGCTGCGCCCTGCTGGAAGCGGCCGCAGCCGGCAAGATCGACCCCCGGCGCCTGGAAATCTATCGCAAGCTGGCCGGATGAGCACAAGTAGAGAAAGACACCTGATTGATAATCCGTGCATATGCGTTTTAATTCGTGGCTGAATGCCTTTTATATAGCGCTGAAAGACGGCTGAGCACCATCAGTCGCTCCCGGAGTTACCGAGAATTTCAAATAAAACGGCAAAAGCGGGGATGACATCCGGGGATAGCTCGCCGAGACGAAGATACAAGTCGCGACCCGCATCCCGCAAGCGCCAGCCGATTTCCTTTCCGACTATATCAATTTCAAGAAAAATTTCACGATCTTCCTGGGTAAAGGCGACTAGCAGGCCATCCTCATCGAAGCATTCCTCGACCCCAGCGGCTTTTAGCGCCCGCCTTAGTCCAGCCATCCGGTTTTTTACGTGGTCCAGCAGTTTCACGGCGGCGGGAGGCAGGGATGGTATCTGCTCAATGCGTTCGCATTCCGCGAAAACGAGCCTCAATGTCTGGGTTACCCGGCGCACACTGGAAGTTGTTTGCACATCTGCAGTCCCTGTGGGGAAAGGCTCGCCGGCATAACTCTTCCTCAGTGTGGAGAAAATGGAAATGAGCTCGTTCGAATGTTCGCCCGGGACGGATTTCAGTGCGAGACAAGAGCGGATAAGTACATCGTCCCTGTGCACGATGATCCCGCTTAGCGTTTCCGCCATCGAAACAATCTGTGTCGCCGGGCTGATCCTCTCGCCCGAGAGTTGACGAGGGTAGCCGCTGCCGTCAAGCCGCTCGTGGTGGCCGGCCACGGCATCAATCACCATCTGGGAGTAATTGGTCAGTTCGCCGAGAACTATCTGGCCGATCCGTGGATGCGCGGCAACGTGCTTCCATTCCTCAAGCCTGAGTGCACGCTGAGTGTGAAAGTAATCGGGGCAGATGTACAGTTCGCCGATGTCGTGAAGCAGGCCAGCCAGCGCCAGCACCATCCGGTCGCTGTGATTCATCCCGTGGTGCGTACCGAGCGAAACTGAAATCAGAGAGACAAGAACGCCGTGCCGAAAAATCCCACCCCGGCTATTGTCGGCCACTGTCAACAGCAAAGCCGCAGCCGGATGAAGCGGGATTTGGGATACGGTTTCTAATATTGCGGGCTGCTTGTCCCCCATAAAAACCTTGAGTGCAGGCTCATCTTCCAGGAGAGATTTCGCCTCGGCCAGAACACTCGCCTCCGTTATGCTATCGGCGACGCAAAGTGAAGTCTCCAGCGGCTTGCGCAATTTATGGCAAATCAGCCTTTCCTTCATGGCCAGACTGATACGGCCCCCCTTGGTCAACAGCTTGGTCCCGTGCGCGTCGTAGATGTCTTCGGAAGCGGTGACTTCCCGCGTTTGCGCCAGCTTCATGACATTATCGAGGCAGTGCTCGTTGACGGAAATAAGCGTGCGGTCTGCCATCTTTTACCTGCGTGGATACACGGAGTTAATTCAGTTGGGTAAACCCCCGGCTCTAATGGAATGGACGCCCACTTCCCCAAACGGCATCGAAGTGCCAAAGTAGTGGTTGCATTATGACCACTAAAATGGAGAGGAGCGTCCGAGATGAAGATTACGACAATTGGCATCGATTTGGCAAAG
>JAJYXP010000074.1 GCA_021801705.1 Pseudomonadota bacterium | reverse complement strand
TGCCTTTGGTCTTCTCCTCCGCCAGTTGCTTGAATTTTTCCGCCGCCCGGCCCTTGGGTGTGTCGGGCGCCACCACGTGGCTGAACTTGATGACGATTTCTCCGGCCGCATTGGCAAGACCGCTGACCCCGAAGGCTAGAACAAACATGATTGCTGTGCGAAATTTCATGTAGCTTCTCCCAAAATAACGATTTAGACCAAAAACAACACCCGCCGACGATCCAGCATAACTATCTTATATAAGACATAAAAGTCCCATGTTATATCGATCTTTCGAATTTTACAACCAGTCCGGGCTCCCCCTCTTTTGCCTGATATTCGCACGCCGCCCCGATACCGGGCACGAACACCAATGTCTCCCCGCTAAACAACAGCGGCAGGCTTTGCCGCTGCCAGGAAGGAACGCCCCCTTCCTGCAGCAAATTCTTCAAACTCCGGTTGGGCCGGCGGCAATCCGGACGCAGATGCTCTCCCCCTTGCCGCAGCCTGATCGTGACCGGTTCGGCCGTCAACCTGGCGAGACTCAAGCCCTGTCCCGCAACATGCTCAAAAAGAAGCCGCCCGCCCGAGTCAGGCAAATCAATCTCTTTCTGAGAAACCCAGCTTACACCCAGATTAGACTGTGGCGTAAGGGTCTTCTTTTCGATGTAAACGTCACCCCGATACCGTCTGACAAGGACATCCCCAAGACAGATACGGACCTGTGCGTCATCGCGTGATCCGCGCAACTGCTGCAGCATGTTTTCCAGGCGCCCGGCAGATGGCGTGGGCGCTCCGGCCCCGGCCAGATAATGGCGCATCAGATTCTTGGCGCGCGGCCCGGAAAGCTCGCGCAGCACTTCCACCCGCAACCTGCCGTCGGCCACCGCCGCCGCATGATCCAGACGCGCCAAATCATCCAGCAACAGCGCGCATTCAGCCAGGTTCCTGCTGGTGCGGGAAAATGTCTCGCGGTAACCGGGGAATCGCTTCCCCAGGAGCGGCAGTACCTCGTGGCGCAGATAGTTGCGGTCGAAAGCGATATCGGCATTGCTTTCATCCTCCACCCATTTCAGGCCATGCAACACGGCATAATCGACGATAGTCCGGCGCGGCACGTCGAGCAGCGGACGCAAGAAGCCAGTCCCGCGGCCAGAGTCCTGAGTGCTGAGTTCAGCCATGGCGCTCAGTCCTTTCGCTCCGGCTCCGCGCAGCAACTGCAGCAGCAAGGTCTCGGCCTGATCGTCGAGATGCTGGGCCAGCACGACAAAATCCGCCGGCTGCTCGGAAAACACCTGATAGCGGGCAGCACGTGCCAGTGCCTCAAGGCTCTCGCCCGCACGGCGGCCGACATCGACTGTGACAGTCTCGAAGGGAACATCGTGCCTGGCGCACAGCTCGGCGCAGAAATGTCCCCATCGTGCCGCGTTGGGGCTGATCTGATGATTGATATATAAGGAAGAGAGATGAAAATGAAGCCCGGCTCGGAGCTGCGCGAGGATGTCGAGCAAGACTACGGAATCCGCGCCGCCGCTCAGGGCCAGCGTAAGATGCCGGCCCGGTTGAACCCAGTTTTTTAACTTGGCTTCGACTAAGGCGGGCAGATCACTTGGCAGCAGTTTCTTTGAACTTGCCATAGCCCATCAGGCGCTCCAGACGCGATTTTAGCAGATCGTCCAGCGATTTGTCCTGAAGCAGGCGCAAGCTTTCCTGCAGCGCCTTTTTCATGTTTAGCATGACCACATCCGGGTTGCGGTGCGCGCCGCCCAGAGGTTCATTGACAATCTTGTCGACCAGACCCAGGGTTTTCAGGCGGTTGGCTGTAATGCCCAGTGTTTCTGCAGCCTCGGGCGCCTTGTCCGAACTTTTCCACAGGATGGAAGCACAACCTTCCGGAGAGATGACGGAGTAGCTGGAATATTGCAGCATCAGCATGACATCGCCCACGCCTATCGCGAGCGCTCCGCCGGAGCCGCCCTCACCGATGATGGCACAGACGATCGGCGTCCTGAGTTCGGCCATGACATACAGGTTGCGCGCAATCGCCTCGGACTGGCCGCGCTCCTCCGCCCCGATGCCGGGATAGGCGCCGGGCGTGTCGATAAAAGTCATGACCGGCAGTCCGAACTTTTCCGCCTGACGCATCAGGCGCAGCGCCTTGCGGTAACCTTCCGGGCGCGGCATGCCGAAATTGCGGTGTATTTTTTCCTTGGTATCCCGGCCCTTCTGGTGGCCGATTACCATCACCGGCTGGCCATTGAACCGCGCCAAACCACCCACGATGGCCGGATCGTCGGAAAACGCGCGGTCGCCGTGCAATTCCTCGAAATCGGTGAATATATTTTGAATGTAGTCGAGGGCATACGGCCGCTGCGGGTGCCGGGAAACCTGGGAAACCTGCCAGGCCGACAGCTTGGCGTAAATATCCTTGGTCAGAGATTGATTCTTCTTCTGCAGCCGCCCGATTTCCTCCGAAATATCCACCGCGGAGTCATCCTGAACAAAGCGGAGCGCCTCGATCTTGGCTTCAAGTTCGGCAATCGGCTGCTCAAAATCCAGAAAAGTGGTCTTCATAATAAAGGGCGTGCCCATGTTTCGAAATGACTTAATGATACAGGATTCTTCCGCTTGTCTAAACAGGGCCGGTTCATGCCTGACGGGGTATAATCACGACCATGCCCAGCATCGCCCCCCGCCCCTATTGCCAAACCGACGCTGACAACCTGGTCGCCAGCGGCCTGCATCCGGTGCTCGCCCGCATCTATGCCGCGCGGGGCGTACGCGCAACGAGTCAGATCGAGCACGAACTGAGCGCCCTGCTGCCTTTCCCGCAGATGAAAAACGCTGTCGAAATGGCCCGTCTGCTGGCCGATGCGATCCAGGCCGGCAAGCGCCTGCTGATCATCGCCGATTACGATACCGACGGCGCCACCGCCTGTGCAGTGGCAATCCGCGCACTGCGCGAGTTCGGCGCCACGGTCGACTATCTGGTTCCCAACCGTTTCGAATATGGTTACGGGCTGACGCCTGAAATCGTCCGCTTAGCGGCAAATTCTTTCCCCCGCCAGGGCAAACCCGACATCCTGATTACCGTGGATAACGGCATCAGCAGCGTTGCGGGCGTCGAGGAAGCCAGGAAGCTCGGCTTGGAAGTGCTGATCACCGACCATCACCTGCCCGGCGACGAACTGCCCGATGCGGCTTGTATCGTCAACCCGAGCCAGCCGGGATGCGACTTTCCGAGCAAGAACCTGGCCGGCGTCGGGGTGATTTTCTACGTCATGCTGGCGCTGCGCGCCGAGCTGCGCAAACGGGAAATGTTTGCCGGAAGGGAAGAACCCAATTTCGGCAAACTGCTCGACCTGGTCGCCCTCGGCACGGTGGCAGACGTGGTCAAGCTCGACGACAACAACCGCATCCTGGTGCACCAGGGCCTCAAGCGCATTCGCGCCGGACGCGCCTGCCCCGGCATCAATGCGCTGCTGCTGGTGGCGGGCAGAAAACCGGACAAGGCTTCGACTTACGACCTCGGCTTCGTCGTCGGCCCGCGCCTGAATGCCGCCGGACGGCTGGACGACATGGCGCTGGGTATCGAATGCCTGCTCGCGGACAGCGAGGAACAGGCGTTCTCCATGGCGCAGCAACTCGACACCCTCAACCGCGAGCGGCGCGAAATCGAGAGCACCATGCAGGACCAGGCACTCTCTGCGCTGGAACGGATCGAGGTGAGCGAGAACTATACCCTCAGCCTCTACGACCCGGACTGGCATCAGGGCGTGATCGGCATACTCGCCTCGCGCCTCAAGGACAAGTACCACCGCCCGGTGATCGCCTTCGCCAAAGGCAACGGCGGCGAACTGAAAGGCTCGGGGCGATCGATCCGCGGCCTGCACCTGCGCGACGCGCTGGACCTGGTCGCCAAACGGAAACCCCACCTGCTGCAAAAATTCGGCGGCCATGCCTTCGCGGCCGGCCTGACCATACAGGAACAGCATTTTGAGGAATTTTCCGCCACCTTCGAGGAAATCGCACCATCCCTGCTCACCCCGGCTGATCTGGAACGCATCATCGAAAGCGACGGCAGCCTGGAAACCCCCGCCATGAATCTGAATCTGGCCAAGGCCCTGACGGAGCAGGTATGGGGGCAGGGCTTCCCGCAACCGGCCTTCCAGGAAACATTTGCCGTTGAAAGCCAGCGTGTGGTGGGCGAAAAGCACTTGCGGCTCAGACTCGGCAAGGCCGGCCAGGTGTTCGACGGCATCCTGTTCTTCCACAGCGAGCCGCTGCCGGACCGGATCAACGCCATTTACCGGCTGGATGTGAACGAATACAACGGCTCGCAAAACCTGCAATTGATGATCGAGTATTGGGAAGAAGCGAGCTAGTAGTCAGTCACGGTGAAAAGCATGGATGAGTTGAACCGTCACACCGGCGAAAGCCGGTGTCCAGGTTGTTGATTTTTCTGGATTCCGGCTTTCGCCGGAATGACGAGATTGTCCACCGGTTTCAATATGACTGACTACTAGAGGCAATGGGCCAGAACTTGTAGGGCGGGTTAGCGCAGCCTGGCCGGCGACAGGCTCACCCGGCCCATACTGCGGAACGCAAGAATTTCAGGGCAACCCATGGCACCCATTTCGCGGCTTTCGAGACTACTAGCCTGTTTTTCTGCCGCTCTTCCGGCACTGGCGTCCTGCCCGGTGACGGCTGGGGACGCAGAGCCCAGCCTGTGCGAGGAGAGCCCGCCCGGCATCACGGCGCTTGCCCGGCATCCCGAGCTCTACAACTTCTACTTCGAAAACGACCTGTTCAACGGCACCGACAGCGATTACACCAATGGCGTGAAGTTTTCCTGGGTTTCGGCCAACCTCAGGGACTACACCCGCGACCCCTGCCTGCCGCACTGGGTAAGGCAGCTCAACCGGCTCTTCGAAACCCTGCATCCGGGCAAGTACACCTCGCGCAACATGGTGGTCACGGCCGGGCAATCGATGTACACCCCGCGCGACCGCAACCGCACCGGCCTGATCCCCAACAACCGGCCCTATGCCGGCTGGCTCTACCTGGGACTGGGCTACAACGCCCGCGATGCGCGCCAGATGGACACGGTCGAGGTCAACCTCGGCGTGGTCGGCCCGGCCGCGCTGGCGCGGCAAACCCAGGACTTCGTCCACAACCAGCGCGGCATCCCCCGCTTCAATGGCTGGAGTAACCAGCTCAACAACGAACTCGGCGTCCAGCTCGTCGCCGAACACAAGAACAGGGTCTGGAACGCAAGCGGATCCGGCCTGCAGTTTGACGCCATCACCCATTACGGCGCCAGCCTCGGCAACATCCGCACCTACCTCAACACCGGCCTGGAGCTGCGGGCCGGCCGCCGCATCCCGAACGATTTCGGCACCTCGCCGATACGCCCCGCCGGCGACAGCAACGCACCGCTTGAAGGCCCGGTCACCCGCCGCCTTTCGGATGGCGGGCTGCACGCCTTCATCTCGGCCGACGCCCGCGCCGTCGCGCATGACATTTTCCTCGACGGCAACACCTTCTCCGACAGCCACAGCGTCGCCAAAAAACGCTTTGTGGGCGACCTCGCCAGCGGCATCGCCTGGCAATGGCAGGGCGGCAAAATCACCTATGCGCGCTATATCCGCAGCAAGGAATTCGAGACCCAGGGAAACGCGCACGGCTTCAGCTCGATCACGCTCAGCCTTGAGTATTGAGGCGCAATGATCCATAAAGGAAATTAGGAATGGATTTATTCCCGAGTTGACGGGATGTTGATAATTCTCCCGGGGCAGCCAAACCCGGCGCCATTAACGGGCCGCGATGAGCATGGACATCTTTCGCATCATCCGATGGAAACCCGGCCCCTGGGGCCGGACAGTGCTGTATGTCGGCACCTTGGCCGCCATCCTCGGCGCGGCCTGGGTGCACTATCAACTTGGTCAGCACTACCATATCTACATGTTCTTCCTGTTGCCGGTCATCATCGTGAGCTGGTACGACGGCAAGAAGGCAGGCACCCTGTTCAGCCTGCTCAGCGTGGCCGGCTGGCTGGCGGTGGATCTAAGCTTGCGGAACGGCAACCCCTACTGGGCGGAACTCGTCAACAATGCTGTCCGCCTCAGCGTGCTCCTGATCGTGGTGTTGATGGCCAGCCGCCTGCGCGTCGCGCTCGACCGCGAACACGACATGGCGCGGCAGGACACCCTCACCGGCCTCGCCAACCGGCGCGCCTTCTACGAGCTGGGCGAAATCGAGGCGGAGCGCTCGCGGCGCTACAGCCGCCCCTTCACCGCCCTGTTCATCGACCTCGACAACTTCAAGACCGTCAACGACAGCAAGGGGCACGACGAAGGCGACCGCCTGCTGAAAACCGTGGCGGAGGTCCTCCATTCCCGCCTGCGCGCCACCGACATCTGCGGACGGCTGGGCGGCGACGAGTTCGCCGTGCTGCTGCCGGAAACCGGCGAACAGGCCGCCGCGATTTTTGCCGCCGAACTGCGCGCCCGCCTGATAGAGGCCATGGAAAAGCACGGCTGGCCAGTCACATTCAGCATCGGCGTCGCCACCTTCCACACCACGCCCGAAAGCCTCGACCAACTGGTCGACAAGGCCGACGCGCTGATGTACCTCGTCAAACAGGGCGGCAAGAACGCCATCCGGCAGGAAGTGTACTGACGAATTAAGTGACTTCCGGCAAAGCCGGGATTTATTGGATGAGTGCCGCAAAGGCGCCGATAAAACCGTGAGCCGCCCAAGGCGGCTAGTTTTTCACCCCTTCCCCCTCACAGGGGGAAGGTTGGGATGGGGGTTAAAATGCCGATTCTCATGCGAAACTTTCAACCCCCACCCTAACCCTCCCCCTGCCAGGGGGAGGGAATAATGTTGGCGCGTGTTTGACTTTACTACATGACACGACACGACCGCCGTAACGGTCAAACCTTTTGCAGTCCTCCGGCAGAGCCGGGGGTTTACCCAACTGAATTATTTTGCTGGAGCCTGCTTGGGCTTCCACATGGCAATGGCCGCGCCGGCAGGGTCGACAATCACGCTGAACCAGCCGTACCCGCCGATCTCCGTGACATCCCGCACCACCGTGGCGCCCAGCTCGCGCGCCTTGCTGGTGGAAGCCACGATGTCGTCCACACTCACATAGGCCAGCCAGGCAGGCGGCACCGCCGGGTCGGGATTCGCATACATCCCCCCGCCGGTGCCCTCGCCCACGTTAATCATGGTATAGGTGCCGCCACCCGCCATCGGCTCGTCGATCAGCTTCCAGTCAAAAAGTTTGGAATAGAAATCCTTGGACTTGGCAAGGTCCTTGGTCTGCAGTTCAATGTGTACAAATGGGTTAGCCATGGCTCACCTCCGGCAATCGAAACAGGTTGTCCAAATCGGCGCGACGGCATTGAACCGCCCGCCCCTTGATGTCTGCGCCCCCTGATGCCTGAGTATAGTTCAGATTAAAAATCGGGCTGCCGGAGCGGGAGTGCCTAAAACCATGGCGAAACCGAGGCTTGCTTCCCTGTTTATTGCACTGCTCCATGCTAGCCCTTGTATGCCCTGTGGGAATCGGATAACCTGCATGGCATCAAAAACTTAAGAAGACCTTTCAGTGCCCGTATTAGCAAATACATGTCCGGGCTATTCTGTCAGATGTATAACTATGCCCCATAGGCCTATGCGCTGAATGTATCCACTCCTCGAATTCTTGTCTGCCAATGCCGCACTTCTGGTCGCGGTGGTGGCATTGGTGATCAGCCTTCGCGCGAACTACACAGCACATCAGGCGCACAGGCTGAATCTACGGAGCAAGGCGGACTCGGACCGAGTTCTACTGTTCGAGAAGAAGCGAGAGGTCTTAAATGAGGTTGATCGGCAGCATGCTCGTATAGCCACGCTCAAGATGCTTACCGCCCAAAAAATTCTGCTTTTTCGAGACAATCCTGATCTCCAGCATATGATGCCTGGTGAACTAGATCGCCTGAGGTCAAACCTCACGTCCATACAAACGCTCGACACCAAATACGAGGAACAGCGGCAAGGACTCGAAGCTATAGACGTCGGAGCTGACATTGCCAAACAAGAAGAGTTACTCGCAAACATCCGCAGACTCTCGATACATCTTGAGAAGGACATCGCGCATGAGCAAGCCCATCTGGATGAAGTTCGTTCGAAACTCAGCGCAAAAATGGAGAATAATCCCTAAATTGGGCCGACAGACAACGGCTAGCATTGAATTCCGCCTGTCACCCATCACCTCTCACCCATAGCCCCTCGCCTGCCCTCCCATGTATAATTCCCGCCTTTGACCCACACGAGCAACGAATCATGGAAGCCGAACAACTCAACGCCATCGCCAACCGGCTCGAAAACCTTTCCGCACGGGCCACCGACCTGCGGAGGTATCTTTGACTACGACACCAAGGAAGAACGCCTGACCGAAGTCGTCCAACTGCTGGAAAATCCGGCGGTCTGGGATGACGCCAAGCGCGCGCAGGAACTGGGCAAGGAACGCCGCAATCTGGAAGCCATCGTCGAAACGCTAACCATGCTGGATCAAAGTCTGCGCGACAGCGCCGACCTGTTCGAGATGGCTAAGGAGGAAGGCGACGACGCCACGCTGGAGAGCGTTGCGGCGGATGCGGAAGCGCTGGAGAAAACCGTGGCGGAAATGGAATTCCGCCGCATGTTCTCCCACCCGATGGACCCCAACAACTGCTTCATCGACATCCAGTCCGGCTCCGGCGGCACCGAGGCGCAGGACTGGGCCTCGATGCTGTTCCGCATGTACGTGCGCTATTGCGAGCGCAAGGGCTTCAAGGTGGAGATCCTGGAGGAATCCGCCGGCGAGGTGGCGGGCCTCAAGAGCGCGACGCTCAAAGTCTCGGGCGACTACGCCTTCGGCTACCTGCGCACCGAAATCGGCGTCCACCGCCTGGTGCGCAAGTCCCCGTTCGATTCCGGCAACCGTCGCCACACCTCGTTCGCCAGCGTGTTCGTCTACCCCGAGGTGGACGATTCGATCGAGGTCGAGATCAACCCGGCCGACCTGCGCGTGGACACCTTCCGCGCCTCCGGCGCCGGCGGCCAGCACATCAACAAGACCGATTCGGCGATCCGCATCACCCACCTGCCCACCAATATCGTGGTGCAGTGCCAGAACGACCGCTCGCAGCACAAGAACCGTTCCGAGGCCATGTCCATGCTGAAGGCGCGCCTGTACGAGCTGGAACTGAGGAAGCGCAACGAGGAAAAACAGGCGATGGAGGATTCCAAGACCGATATCGGCTGGGGCCACCAGATCCGCTCCTACGTGCTGGACCAGTCGCGCATCAAGGATCTGCGCACCAATTACGAAGTCGGCAACACCCAGGCGGTGCTCGACGGCGACCTCGACGACTTCATCAGCGCCAGCTTGAAACAGGGGGTGTAAAAGAAGAACCGGCGCTTGTCGAATCAATCTGCCCGATGATCCGGCAGTTCTTGCTGCCTGGGTGGAAACGCAGGGCAAAAAAGGTGAGCAGCAGGGACTGCCATGAGCAACTCGCTGGCGCAAAATGTGTCACATTGATATAATTTGTGACACACCGCAACTGGAGAGCTCCCATGAAAGAATTATCCGTCCGCGAAATGCGGCAAGGCTATCAGCCCTTGCACAAAGCCCTCGAGGAAGAGGGGGAGGTCATTCTTACCCATCACGGCAAGCCGTTCGCCCGTGTGTTGCCGCTGGAAACGACGGGCTCGCCCCGCCGTCTCCCATCCCTCAAGTGGTTGCGCGACCAGATGCCGTTTCAGGAAATCCCCAGCGAGGTATTGATCCGGGAAGATCGGGATGCCCGCGACTGAGCATTATCTCGACACCAGCGTCCTCATCAAGTTATACGTCAGGGAAGCATTTTCCGATGAGGTGGAGCAGTATCTCGGCGGCATCGACCGGCCCGTCATCAGCAGCCTGACCAGACTGGAGTGGCAATGCGCCATGGTACGGCGCCAGCGGACAGGGGCCTTTTCGGAAGACTACCTCGCCACGGCGCGCCGGGAGTTCACGCGTCACCGGACGGAAGGATATTTCCGCGTATGCCCGGTCAATGATGCGCTGTTCGCCCAGGCATCCGATCTGCTGGATGCCGTCAATCCGGTTCCATTGCGATCCCTGGACGCCTTGCATCTTGCCGCCGCCTGCTCCATGGGCAAACCGGCCTTCGCCACCGCCGACCGCATCCTGGCTGATGCCGCCCGCAAGCTCGGACTCACCGTACACACATTTTTTTGATATAAAAGAACCATCATGACCGAAGAAAACAAACAAACCACACCACCCCAGGACGAAAACCAGCTCATCGCCGAGCGCCGCGACAAGCTGAAAAAGCTGCGCGAAGCCGGCATTGCCTTCCCCAACGACTTTGACCGCACGGATATGGCGGGTGATTTACTGGCTACTCATGGCGACAAGGACAAGGAAACGCTGGAAGCGGAAAACCTCAGCGTCGCTGTCGCCGGACGCATGATGCTCAAGCGCGTCATGGGCAAGGCCAGCTTCGCCACGGTGCAGGACATGAGCGGCCGCATCCAGTTCTACATCAACGACGAAGGCGTCGGCGCGGCAACGCATGAAGCTTTCAAGCACTGGGACATGGGCGACATCATCGCGGCCCGGGGCATCCTGTTCAAGACCAACAAGGGTGAGCTTTCGGTGCGCGTCACCGAACTGCGCCTCCTGACCAAGAGCCTGCGCCCGCTGCCGGAGAAATTCCACGGGCTCTCCGACCAGGAACAGAAATACCGCCAGCGCTACCTCGACATGATCACCAACGAAGAAACACGCAAAACCTTCATCGTGCGCACCAAAATCATTCAGGCGATACGCAATTTCCTGGTTACGCGCGGCTACCTGGAAGTGGAAACGCCGATGATGCACCCCATTCCCGGCGGCGCTTCGGCCAAGCCCTTCTCCACCCACCACAACGCGCTGGACATGGAACTGTTCCTGCGCATCGCGCCGGAACTCTATCTCAAGCGGCTGGTGGTGGGCGGCTTCGAAAAGGTGTTCGAGATCAACCGCAACTTCAGGAACGAGGGCCTCTCCACCCGCCACAATCCCGAATTCACCATGATCGAATTCTACGAGGCCTACCGGGATTATCGCTACATGATGGACCTGACCGAGGAAATGTTCCGCGAATGCGCCAAGGCCGTGCTCGGCCACGCCGTGGTGCCGTACCAGGGGCATATCATCGATCTGGCGCATCCGTTCGACCGTCTCACCATCTCCCAGGCCATCCACAAATACCATCCGGGCAGATTCACCGACGAACAGCTCCACGACCGCGCCTTCCTCAAGTCGAAGCTGGAGGAAATGGACGCCGACCACCACCCCAACGACGGCGCCGGCGGGCTGCAACTCTCCCTGTTCGAGGAAACCACCGAGCAACTGCTTATCCAGCCGACCTTCATCATCGACTACCCGGCCGAAGTGTCGCCGCTGGCGCGCAGCAACGACGCCAACCCCGGCATCACCGAACGCTTCGAGCTGTTCATCGTCGGGCGCGAAATCGCCAACGGCTTCTCCGAGCTGAACGATCCGGAAGACCAGTCCGAGCGCTTCATGGCCCAGGTGCGGCAGAAGGAGGCGGGAGACGCCGAGGCGATGCACTACGACGCAGACTACATCCGCGCCCTCGAATTCGGCCTGCCGCCCACTGCCGGCGAGGGCATAGGCATAGACCGGCTGGTCATGCTGCTCACCGACAGCCCCAGCATCCGCGACGTCATCCTGTTCCCGCAGATGCGCCCGGAAGTCTGACCGCCTCAACTGCCGAAAACAGACAAGGGCGCCCACAGCCAGGACGCCCTTGCTTATCTAAAAACAGCAATTCACCGCAGAGGACGCGGGGGACGCAGAGGAAAAACAAGCGCTTATGGATTTTCACCTAAGCACCCTTTGGGTGAGCGTCTAATGGCATGTAAGCCTTTGAATTCCTCTGCGTCCTCCGCGGTTCAATAGCTTTTTCCAGGTTTATTGTTTAGCGACATTACCAACATTTAACCCGTTTTTGCTGGCCAGGCAGCACATTCGTGCGTTATTTTCTCACTCTCACAAAATATGCTTGCCTGTCGACACCTGTTCGACTATCAATGAGATATAAGCGGTACAAAAGCATCTGATCAGACAATGCCTTAAATCTACCCGGAGAATTTCATCATGACCGAATCAAGCAGCAAAACCAGTCCCTTCGTCATTGCCGCATCCATCGCGGTGATCATTGCCAGCCTGGTGGGGGTCGGCGCCATGACCGGCCTGATTCCGGGGCGCACCGCCAAACCCGAGGCACCGCCCGCAGCCACGGTCCCGGCCACGACCGTACTCGAGCAGAAGGCGGAAGTGCCTGCACAGCCCGCCAAGATCGCCGCGGCAGAGAAACCCGTCGAGGCGCAGCCGGAACCCGCCGCCAAGCCAGTTCACAAGCCTGCCCGCAAGGCCCCGGCTGAAAAACCCGTGGCGAAGCCGGCCTCAAGCACCGCAGACAGGGCCGAACCGAAAACCACTGCGCCGGTATGCGCCAACTGCGGCGTCATCACCGCCATCCGCACCGTCGAGCAGGCAGGCGAGGGCAGCGGCCTGGGCGCGGTGGCAGGCGGCGTGGTGGGCGGGTTGCTGGGGCACCAAATCGGCGGGGGTACCGGAAAGGATATAGCCACCATCGCCGGTGCGGTGGGCGGCGGCTATGCCGGCCACCAGATCGAGAAGAAGGTCAAAACCACCAAGCACTATGAAATCGCCGTGCGCATGGACAACGGCAGCTACCGCACCATGACGCAGGATACCGAGCCAGCGTTCTCGATCGGAGAAAAAGTAAAAATCATCGACGGCGCATTGGTTCGCAATTAGCCCCAACACTGTTTAACCTAGAAACCGCAGTTGGACGGGGTGGAGTGTGCGATTTTTGGGGTGCAGGGCAAGGCGCAACGACGCGGAATGGTCGTTCCATTCCAAGGAGTTGCCAACCCTCACCCTAACCCTCTCCCAAAG
>JAJYXP010000001.1 GCA_021801705.1 Pseudomonadota bacterium | reverse complement strand
TGGGCGGTGCCGGCCCTGCCGTGCGTACCTCCATGTCCTGCGTCGGCGCCGCGCGCTGCGAGATGTCCTGCTACGATGAGGCCAAGGCTTTGCGCAACGTGGTCAACAACTTCCTCGACGACATGCACCGTCCGGCCCTGCCGTACAAGTTCAAGTTCAAGTTCTCCGGTTGCCCGAACGACTGCGTCAACTCCGTGCAGCGTTCCGACATGGCCGTGATCGGCACCTGGCGCGACAGCATCCAGACCGACGATGCGATGGGCAAAAAGTGGTTTGCCAAGCATGGTATGGATGAATTGGTTAATGACGTGATTGCGCGCTGCCCGACCAAGGCGATCGCCCTGAAGAACACCAAGGACGTTTCCAAGGCCGAAGGCATTTCCAGCCTGGCAATCAACGACAGCCAGTCCCTGGAAATCGAAAACCACAACTGCGTGCGCTGCATGCACTGCATCAACGTCATGACCGGCGCTCTGGCTACGGGTAAAGACAAGGGTGTAACCATTCTGGTGGGCGGCAAGAGCGTGCTGAAAATCGGCACCAGCCTGGGCACTGTTGTAATCCCGTTCATGAAGCTGGAATCTGACGAGGATTTCGAGGCTTTGAATGAATTCGCGCAGGACACTATCGACTTCTTCGCCGAGAACGCGCTCGAGCACGAGCGTACCGGTGAAATGATCGACCGTATTGGTCTGGTCAACTTCCTGGAAGGCATTGGCCGCGATGTCGATGCGAGCATGGTGCTTCAGCCGCGCTCCAACCCATACGTCCGTATGGACGGCTGGAATGAGGAAGTCGAAAAAGCGAATCAGCGCAAGGCGAACGCTGCTTGATGCCAGGCATGCGATTCTGCACGGGCGCCTGCTGGCCCGTAGCGGATCGGAGTCCCCTTGTTGGGCATCCGGTCTCGATTGAACATTAGATCAAAGTGTTTGGAGAGAAATAATGACTGAAATGCGTGAACCGATTGAGAGCGGCGTACCAGACCACGTGCAATACCTGCACCCGCTGATGAAGAAAAACTATGGCAACTGGAAATATCATGACCGCCCTCGCCCCGGCGTGCTGCATCACGTGGCGAACAACGGCGACCAGATCTGGACGGTGCGTGCAGGTACCCAGCGCCAGATGGACGTCTATACCATCCGCACGCTGTGCGATATCGCCGACAAGTTCGCCGAGGGCTATGTGCGTTTTACCACTCGCAGCAACATCGAGTACATGGTTTCTGACGAGGCGAAGGTTGCTCCTTTGTGCGATGCGCTGACCAAGGCCGGATTCCCGGTCGGCGGTACGGGCAACTCCGTATCCATGATTGCGCATACCCAGGGCTGGCTGCATTGCGACATTCCCGGCACCGACGCCTCCGGCGTGGTTAAGGCGCTGATGGACGAACTCTACGAAGAGTTCGTCAAGGAAGAGATGCCCAACCGCGTCAAGCTGTCCACCTCTTGCTGCGAGATCAACTGTGGCGGCCAGGCTGATATTGCAATCGTCGTCCAACATACCAAGCCTCCCAAGATCAACCATGATCTGGTGGCTAACGTATGCGAACGGCCAACCGTAGTGGCGCGCTGCCCGGTTGCGGCGATTCGTCCCGCACTGGTGAACGGCAAGCCCTCACTGGAAGTGGATGAGTCCAAGTGCGTTTGCTGCGGCGCCTGTTTCCCGCCTTGCCCGCCGATGCAGATCAACGACCCTGAGCATTCCAAGATCGCTATCTGGGTGGGCGGCAAGAATTCCAATGCCCGGTTGCGCCCGACTTTCCACAAGCTGGTTGCATCTGGTTTGCCCAACAATGCTCCGCGCTGGCCTGAAGTGGGTGCGGCGGTGAAGAATATCCTGCGCGTATACAAGGAAGACGGCAAGCCTTGGGAGCGGATGTCGGACTGGATCGACCGCATTGGCTGGCCGCGCTTCTTCGAGAAAACCGGCCTGCCGTTCACCAAGTACCATATCGATGATTGGCGCGGTGCACGTGCGACGCTGAACGCATCCACGCATATTCGCTTCTAAACCCACGTGGCCGGCTCCTTGCGGGATATGGCAGGGGGCTGGTATTTGGCTAACCTCTGTTAACGGGATATTCAGGGATGAAATTCGGAATTCTGGTGAATGAAGGCCCTTACAACCACCAGGCGGCTGATACGGCGTATCAGTTTGCCAAGGCGGCCTTGGAAAAGGGGCACGAAATCCATCGTGTGTTTTTCTATCACGACGGCGTGAACAATGCGACTAAATTGACCGAACCTCCTCAGGATGATCGCCATATTGTCAACCGCTGGAGCAAGATGGCGGAGGAGCATGGTGTGGATCTGGTGGTGTGCGTGGCGGCGGGCTTGCGGCGCGGAATCGTGGACGATAATCTGGCTCCCGGCTTCAGGATTTCCGGTTTGGGTCAGTTGGTCGAAACCGGCATCCAGGCGGATCGTACGGTAACCTTTGGCGATTGATTCGGAGAAGATATGACTGAAAGCACAGGTGGTATCGATATGGATGAAGATTCCTCGGGTACCGTAAAAAAATTCGCATTTGTGAACCGCAAGGCGCCTTATGGCACAATCTATGCGCTCGAATCTCTCGAGGTTGTGCTGATCAGCGCAGCTTTCGATCAGGATGTCAGCCTGGTGTTCGCGGATGATGGTGTCTATGAACTCAAGAAGGGGCAGGCAACCAAGGCTGTGGGTATGAAGAACTTCTCGCCCACCTATCGAGCACTGGAAGGTTACGATATCGAAAAGCTTTTTGTCGAGAAAGAGTCGATGGAAGCGCGTGGCCTGACCGTGGATGATCTGGTGGTGCCGGTGGAAGTTCTGACTTCCGAGGAAATGGCGACGCTCCTGGACGAGCAGGACGTCGTCTTGAGTTTCTGAAATAAGGGGGGCGCAAATGTTGCACATTGTGAATAAATCACCGTCTGAACGTAATACGCTTGACAGTTGTCTGCGCATGGCCAAGAAGGGCAGTACTATCCTGTTGATAGAGGATGGCGTATACGGCGCAACCAAAGGCGGCGTGGCGGAAAACAAGCTGAAAGCTGCAATGGCGGATGTCAAGGTGTATGCTCTGTGGCCTGACCTGGAAGCACGCGGCATGCAGGACAGCGTGATAGATGGTATTGAGCAGGTCGATTACAACGGTTTTGTCGACTTGGTGGTTGCGGACAAAAACGTTCAGTCCTGGCTGTAATTTGGCGATTTTAATTAAGACTTTTAATTGAGGAGAGTAGCATGGGTTTTGAAATCAACGGCAAAACGTACGAAACCGACGAAGAAGGTTACCTGGTCAACCTGAGCGAATGGGACGAAGAGGCTGCCAAGTACCTGGCCGCTGAGGAAAAGGTCGATTTGACCGAAAGCCACTGGGAAGTGATCAACTTCCTGCGCGAGTACTACAATGACTACCAGATCGCTCCCGCTGTGCGCGTTCTGACCAAAGCGATCGGCAAGAAATTGGGGCCAGAGAAGGGCAACAGCAAGTACCTGTATGAATTGTTCCCCTATGGCCCGGCCAAGCAGGCATGCAAAATTGCCGGCCTGCCGAAGCCTACCGGCTGTATCTAAGCTTTACCAAGAAACTGGACGCGGTCAGGGCATAGAGATTTCCCGCATGGGGGATCTGGCCCTGGCCTGCGCCAGACGAATTCAAGTTATATTGCGCGCCCTGTAAGCAATCAGGGTTGCGGCCTAAGCAATAAACCGGGGGATTTCATGTCACTGACTGTGCTGTACGCAATCGTGTTCTATGCGGCAACCGCCATCTTGATCGGTGGGTTGGCGTATAAAATCAGCAGCTACGCCCGTACACCTGCGCCCCTAAAGATTCCGACCACGCCTGCACCGACTACGATGGGCGGGGTGGTGCTGCGGATGGCGCGCGAAGTGGCGCTTTTTGAGAGCCTGTTCAAATCCAATAAGTGGATTTGGCTCCTGGGGTGGCTCTTCCATGTTTCACTTCTGCTTGTCGCTTTACGCCATCTGCGCTACTTCACCGAACCGGTATGGTTCTGGGTGGTGTGGGCCCAGCCCTTTGGTATGTATGCCGGATTTGCCATGGTGGCGGGTCTGGGTGGATTGTGGGCACGCCGATTCCTGGTTGACCGTGTGCGCTACATTTCGACGCCATCCGATCACCTGATTCTGGCGCTTCTGATTGGCATCGGCATGACTGGCCTGGGCATGAAGTTTGTCGCACATACCGATGTGGTTGCGGTTAAGGCTTTTTTCCTTGGTCTGATGGTTTTCGATCTGCAACCGCTGCCGGCGGATCCAGTGCTGCTGTTGCATTTGTCCCTGGTAGCTTTGCTGATGACGATCTTCCCGATCAGCAAGCTGTTGCACGCACCGGGAATATTCTTCAGTCCTACTCGCAACCAGGCCGATAACCCACGTGAGCGGCGCCACCTGTCCCCATGGGCGGCAAAACTGGAAACGGGTTCGAAAGCGGAATAAGTTCAGAAACGCAGCAGGCGGCAATTCAACGTAAGTCAGGAGGCATAGTGGCTGCTCCACAATTTGAGGTACCTAAACTCACGGGATATGCTGAAACCCCGGCGGTGAAGGAAGGCGCATCAGCGCACATCAAGTCATTTCCCGCTTCAGAATCAGTCCAGGCAGCCATCGGATTCCCCGGCGGCCTGGTGGAAGATTGGCATGACAAGGCAATCGCCAAGATGGGTGATCTGCTCAACCGATATCGTTCCCTGCGCGTTTTCATGGATGCCTGCGTCCACTGCGGGGCCTGCACCGATAAATGCCATTACTTTCTAGGGACTGGCGACCCGAAAAACATGCCGGTGGCACGCCAGGATCTGATGCGCCAGGTTTATCGACGTCATTTTACGTTCGCAGGAAAATATTTCCCGGCTCTGGTCGGCGCGAAGGACCTTACAGAAGACCTCCTCCAGGAATGGTACACCTACTATTATCAGTGCTCGGAATGCCGCCGTTGCTCGGTGTTCTGCCCCTATGGCATTGATACGGCCGAAGTCACCATGGCAGGCCGGGAAATTCTAGATACGGTAGGTATCGGGCAGAAATATACCAACGAAATCATGGGCAAGCTACACAAGATCGGCAATAACCTCGGTTTGCCCGGCCCGGCATTGGCGAATACCCTGGAAGGGCTGGAAGAAGACATTCTCGATGCCACGGGTGCGCCGGTCAAGCTCCCGATCGATGTCAAGGGTGCCGAGATTCTGTTGGTGACCCCTTCCGCAGACTTCTTCTCCGAGCCCCACGTGGAAAGCCTGGTTGGTTATGCCAAGGTGTTCCATGCTACCGGGGCAAGTTGGACGCTTAGCTCCAAAGCCTCGGAGGCGGGAAACTTCGGCATGTTCATCGGCAGCTATGAAAACATGCGCCGTGCCGCATTGCGTATTCGTGAAGCGGCGCTCGAACTGGGTGTAAAGCGGATTGTAGTGGGCGAGTGCGGCCACGCTTGGCGCGTGGCCTACAGCTTCTGGAATACCCTTACCGGCGTGGGTGCCGGGGGTGCTGATCCATTTTCGATCGAGCTGCAGAAGCAGCTAGACTCGCGCTATCCCGCACCGCAGCATATTTGCGAATACACCTACGACCTGATTCAACAGGGCAAGCTCAATTTCGACAAAAGCTTGAATGATCATCGCGTCATTACCTTCCACGATTCCTGCAACGTGGCGCGAGGCGCTCGCATGAGCGACATGCCCGGCGGCCAGTTCGTCATTCCTCGTGAAGTCATTAAAGCGGTGGCGAACAACTTCCACGACATGGCAGAAGAAACCATAGGTGAAAGCACCTTCTGCTGTGGGGGCGGGGGCGGCATCCTGTCCGATGACTTGATGGAGATTCGCGTCAAAGGTGCGCTACCGCGGATGGAGGCGTTCAATAACGTGGTTCAGGAACATAAGGTTAATTTCCTCGCGCTGATCTGCGCGATCTGCAAGGCGCAGTTCACCAAGGTTGTACCTTATTACGGTTTTGATATGAGCATGGTAGGTGGGGTTCATCAGCTGGTGAGCACGGCCATCCTGTTAGTAGACGAAAGAGAAAACGAAAACCAAGAGTAGGGATGGGCAAGGTTTTCCCTCGCCACGGACTTCTCGATTTGATTTTTAGGAGATTAAGCAAATGTCAGTTTCACCTGAAGAGATGAACAAAGAACAAGCCCGAACTTTCCGCCGTTATAAGGATGGCAGCAACAAATGGCGCAGTTGGCAGGACAAGATTTTTGAGTCGGACCACTCCCACAAGTGCCCGGAATACGTGCTCAGCACCCCCCCCTGCCAAGGCAGTTGCCCGGCAGGCGAGGACATCCGCGGTTATCTGAACATTGTTCGCGGTGTTGAAAAACCCGTTGGTGGCCTAAGCATGCAGGAATATGCATGGCGCCGCCTGACCTCCGCCAACCCGTTCCCTTCGGTGATGGGTCGCGTCTGCCCGGCACCCTGCGAATCCGGTTGCAACCGCAATGAAGTGGATGATTTCGTGGGCATCAACTCGGTTGAGCACTATCTCGGCGAGTATGCGCTAAAAAATGATCTGAAATTCAAGGTGCCGGAAGGCGTCAAACCCTCCGGCAAGAAGGTTGCGATAATAGGCGGCGGCCCGGCCGGCCTGTCTGTGGCCTACCAGCTTACCCTGAAAGGCCATTCCTGCACGATTTTTGACGAGCATGCCATGCTCGGCGGCATGATGCGCTACGGTATTCCTGGTTTCCGTACCCCGCGCGACGTGCTCGACAAGGAAATCCAGCGCATCCTTGATCTGGGTATCGAAGCCAAGCTGAATGTCCATATCGGCAAGGACATCACGCTTGATCAGATCAAGAAAGATTACGATGCCATTTTCATGGGGATGGGCGCGCAGGCCGGCCGTCCACTGCCGGTTCCCGGCGCCGAAGCGCCTAACGTCGTGACCGCCATGGCGTTCTTGCGCGCTTTCAACGACGGGCGTCTGCAGCACGTCGGCAAGCGTGTGGTGGTAATCGGTGGTGGCGACACCTCCATTGACGTGGCAACCGTTGCCCGCCGCCTTGGCAATATCAAGTCGGGTAACCCGGCTGACCGTCCGGAGCACATTATCGCAGGCCAGGTGGCTCATGATGTGGCGGCAGTTTCCGCCAAGGAGGGCGCCGAAGTGGTTTTGTGCTCGCGTGCCGCGATCGACAAGATGAGCGCCAACAAGCACGAAGTCGAAGAGGCGCTGGCCGAAGGTATCGAAATCCGCGGCAACATTACCCCGGTGTCGATCGTGGTTGGCGCGGACGGCCGCGCAACTGCGTTGCGAGTTGCTGCACTGGAAACTGTGGGCGGCAAGCAGGTCGTCAAGGAAGGCACCGAATATGACATTCCGGCCGACCTGATCGTGTCCGCGATCGGCCAGGCGGTGGACTTCACCGGACTGGAAGGCTTCGACAACGGCAAGGGCCTGATCAGCGCCGACAAGCATTACCAGGTTCCCGGCCAGCAGGGTATTTTCGTTGGTGGCGACGTGATCCGTCCGCATCTTCTGACGACTGCAATCGGCCATGGCCGCATCGCTGCGGACAGCATTCATCATTATCTGAACGGCGAGGACTTGGGCAAGCGTCCAAAGGTGGATGTGGCTTACTTCGATCTGCTGCGCAAGGAGATGGAAGTCGGCTTGGCGCCGGAAGAATACCGTTCGCTCAGCAAGGAAGAAATCAAGAAGGCGGAGGGTTTCGTCAAGGATATCGATTTGGGCCTCCGTGGAACGGATACCGCCAAATTTGCGGTACACAATTTCGAGAATCGTTCTGACAAGTATGTGATTCCCTCCAACGAACTGTTCCTCGGCCATTTTCCATACACCCCGCGTCACAAGCGTAACTTCGTGACGCTGACTGCGGACCAGGTTCTGGGCCACTTTGAAGAGCGTCTTGAGGCCCTTGACGACAAGCTGGTCGTTGCGGAAGCCAAGCGCTGCATGAGTTGCGGTCTGTGCTTTGAATGCGACAACTGCGTGGTGTACTGCCCGCAAACGGCCGTTTTCAAGGTGAAGAAGGCGCAATCCACTACCGGCCGGTATGTGGATACCGATTATGCAAAATGCATCGGTTGCCACATCTGCGCAGACGTATGCCCCACCGGCTACATCAAAATGGGAATGGGCGATTAAAAATGAGCAATCCAGCAAAACGGCGAGGCGTGCTGGGGTGGCTGTGCGCCGCCTTGGGTGTTGCGCTGCTGGCGGGCACAATATCCGCCAGTGCGCACGACGAGCATGGTCATAAGGTGATCGCGAAAGCCGGAACAACGTGTGTGCGCGACGACGAGTTTATGCGTCGCAACCACATGAAAATTCTCATGCACCAACGCGATTTAACCATGCACAAGGGGATACGAACCACTAAGGACAGTCTGGTGGATTGCATCGAGTGTCATGTCAACCCCAAGACCAATAGCGTGGCCAGCAGCAAGGAAGACTTCTGCATGGGCTGCCACAGCTACGCCGCCGTCAAGCTGGACTGTTTCGAGTGCCATTCCGACAAGCCAAAATCCGCCGACGGAGTGCCACACCCAGCGGTGTCGCCGACTGAAGGCAAGGACAAACAGTCCGGCCTATCCGGCAAGATGCGCGGACAAATGCAGGCAAATCCGATCAGCTCGAACATTGGCGGGGGAGTTAAATGAGCAAGACTGATAACAGCCGCAGACAATTCATCGGTGCGGGCGTGGCTGCTGCAGCCGGATTGGTGATAGCTCCGGGGGTCACCCTGCTTGATTTGGCCCATGCACGTCCAGCCGATGAGGCGGCATCCAGTGCGAATCGCTGGGGTATGCTAATCGACAGCACCAAGTGCGCGACCGGCTGCAACGATTGTGTCACGGCTTGTGGCAAAGAGAACGGTGTCGCCTCGACCGGCCATCCGGAAATCGATCCGCAGTGGATACGCAAGATCGAACTCAAGGAAGTAAAAAGCGGCCGGAGCCACTCCCTGCCGATGATGTGCCAGCATTGTGCAGAACCGCCGTGCGTTGACGTGTGCCCGACTGGCGCTTCATTCAAGCGTGCCGACGGCATAGTCCTGGTTGACCGCCATATCTGTATCGGCTGTCGATACTGTATGATGGCCTGCCCATACAAGGCGCGTTCCTTCGTGGCCGAGCCCATCACCGATCAGAAGCCGGGAAGACCACGGGGCGTTGGTACAGTGGAGGCGTGCACGATGTGCGTGGAGCGTGTCGACGCGGGCATGTCGCCGGCTTGCGTCGAAGCCTGTTCCTCGGCAAATCACGGAGCCATGCTATTCGGCGACCTGAACGACTCGAACAGCGAGATTTCTAAACGAATTGCTACCTACGCCACAACCCAAGTCCGTGCGGACTTGGCGCTGAATACCGGCGTACGCTACCAGGGGATTTAAACGCCATGAATTCTGAGGCTTTCCGAAAAAACGATCAAAGCGTGTTTTATGCGGTGTTGGGGGTGATCGGCCTGGTGGTGATGGCCGGTCTGGGGGCAGCTTACTACATGGAACATCACGGCCACGTGGTGACCGGCATGACCAACCAGATCGTATGGGGCTTGCCGCACGTTTTTGCCCTGTTCCTGATCGTGGCGGCTTCTGGGGTGCTCAACGTGGCATCCATCGGTTCGGTATTCGGGAAGCCGGCATACAAGGCGCGGGCCCCTTTGTCCGGTCTGCTTGCAATCGCAATGCTGGCGGGCGGTTTGATGGTTTTGATGCTCGATCTTGGCCGCGCTGACCGCCTGATCATTGCAATGACCTACTTGAACTTCAAATCTGTGTTCGCGCTCAACGTATTTCTTTACACCGTCTTTTTTACCGTTGTCGCCCTTTATCTGTGGACGCTGATGGATCGCAAGATGCATGGCTACTCCAAGTATGTCGGCCTTGCTGCCTTCATCTGGCGTCTAGCGCTGACGACCGGTACAGGAGCCATCTTCGGCTTTCTGGTGGCACGCCAGGCGTATGGTACCGCCCTGTTGGCGCCGATGTTTATCATCATGTCCTTTTCGTATGGATTGGCGGTGTTTCTGGTTGCTCAGGCGGTGATGTACAGGTGGAATAAACGCACGCTGGATGAGGCGGTTTTGCGCCGCATGAAGAATCTGTTGGGAGTCTTCGTTGCAGCGGTACTTTACTTGACAGCGGTATATCACATGACGAACCTTTATTTCGCTAAACAGGTGGATTTTGAACACTTCATTCTGCTTGATGGCGGTATTTACACGAAGCTGTTCTGGATTGGGCAGATTCTGATCGGTAGCATTTTGCCATTGTTCCTTCTGTTTACGACCAAAAAGTGCAGCACAGTGGTTTTCGCTTCTTTGCTTGTCATTCTAGGGGCCTTCGCCCAATTATATGTTTTTATCATCGGCGGACAGGCTTTCCCATTGAATCTTTTTCCGGGGATGGAGGCGACCAGCAGCTTTTTCGATAGTGGTATTCATTCTTATAGCCCTAGTCTGCCGGAGTTTCTTCTTGGATTGGGCGGGCTCGCCGCGGCTGTTCTGATAACCGTGATTGCGGCAAAAGTACTCAACTTTATGCCTAAAGAAGATTATTCCCAGGCTGCTCATTAGGCGATTGCTGATTAGCCATTCGACCATCTTCGAGCCTGGCGGCACGCTGCTTCCAGGCTCGAAGGAGTCACATTTCGTCCTTATCCGGAAGAAGACTTGGCGGAAACTCGCGGAATCTTTTTCTGTCAAAATTCACGACAGTAACCATATTCATGATGCAGATTCCGATTTATGTCCCGCTTGCTAATCTCCGCCGCTCATAAATCCTCTGGAAAAACAACCATAACGATTGGTTTGTGCGCCGCACTCAATGCGCGTGGCATCAAGGTTCAGCCGTTCAAGAAGGGCCCCGATTTCATCGACCCCATGTGGCTTACTACAGCCAGCGGGCGGGTTTGCCGCAACCTCGATTTCTACCTGATGGGCCGGGACGAGATCGTCGAGACATACCAGCGCTACTCTGACGGCGCCGACGTCAGCCTGATCGAAGGCAACAATGGCTTGTATGACGGGCTCGACCTCGACGGCAGCGACAGCAACGCGGCACTTGCCAAACTGCTCCAGGCGCCGGTCGTGCTGGTGATCAATACGCGCGGGATGACGCGCGGGATTGCGCCGTTGATTCTGGGCTATCAGGCGTTCGACCGCGACATCCGCATAGCCGGTGTGATCCTCAATAATCTTGGAGGCGGCCGTCACGAAAGCAAATTGCGTTCAGTGATCGAACATTATACCGATGTGCCGGTAATCGGCGCCGTGCACCATGACAAGCGGCTGGAAATCGTGGAACGGCATCTCGGCCTGATGCCAAGCAATGAAGCCGAAGCCGCGGTACGCCGGGTGAATGAGATTGGCGTCTTGGTCGGGGCGCAAGTTGATCTTGACCGCTTGCTGGAATCGGCAAGTAGTGCGCCGCCGCTGCCTGCATCAACAGATCATGGGGCTGACACGAGAACCTGTCCGCCGCCGCAAATACGCATAGGCTGGGCGAAAGACCGTGCATTTGGTTTCTATTATGCGGAAGACCTGGATGCCCTGCATGCTGCGGGAGCCGAACTGGTGGAGCTGGATACCCTGAGTGACAAGCGTCTTCCCGACGTGGATGGCCTGTTTATCGGTGGCGGCTTCCCCGAGCTGTTCATGAAAGAACTGGAAGCAAACGAATCCCTGCGCGCAGAGATTCGCCAGCGCATTGAGGATGGTATGCCGGTCTATGCGGAGTGCGGCGGCCTCATGTACCTGGCTCGTTCGCTCACCTGGCACGGGCAGAAGCACGACATGGTGGGGGCCATTCCTGGCGACGTACTGATGCATGAGAAGCCGGTTGGCCGCGGCTACATCCGTTTGAATGAGACCGGTGAAAATCCCTGGCCGAATTTTGCCGGCCTGTCTTCGCCGGCTGAGGTGCGCGGCCACGAATTTCACTATTCCAGTCTGGAAAATCTGGACGAGAGCGGCCTGAAATTTGCCTATGAGGTCAAGCGTGGCCACGGTATTGACGGGCATCGCGACGGCATTGTGTACAAGAATGTCCTGGCCTCTTACGCCCATCTGCGCAGTCTCGAAAACTATAATTGGGCGGCAAGGTTTGCCGCCTTTGTGCGCGAAGTACGCGAAGTAAAAGAAGCAGCCGCAGAGAAAAAATGGGCGGCAGGGAATGCGGCGCGCCACGGATGCGCCGCTTGATTTGAATCAGTTTATTGTGATGGAGTAGATCAATGGTAAAAGTAACCGCCCAAGCGGCCGAGCAAATTCGCGAAGCCGCCACTCAGAGCAATGCGGAAGGTTCGTTCCTGCGCGTTGCCGCCCAGCGCGGCGTGGATGGTTCGATCCAGTACGGATTGGGGTTCGACGACCAGAAGGAAGATGACATGCTGATGGATTCCGAAGGCGTTACCGTGATCGTTTCCCCGGAGCATATGGAACTGCTGAAAGGTGCAGTGCTGGATTTTGTCGAGCTCAGTCCGGGCGATATGCGCTTCATTTTCATTAACCCAAACGATGACGGCGGTTCCTCCTGCGGCAGTTCGTCAGGTGGCGGCGGCTGCGGCGGTTGCGGTGGCGGATGTCACTAAAATTAATGCGCGATTAAAGGTTGCTAAATGCCGCAATCAGAATGAGCGAATCGGAGCCCTCTTATTTCGCCCCGTTTTGACCGGTGTTTACACTTAAGCCTTTACTGAGTTGGCGGTTAATTAAAGTTTCCTGATGGATTTTGACCTCATCATTATCGGTAGCGGTCCGGCCGGTTACAAGGCTGCGATCACCGCTACCCATCTTGGTGCAAAAGTGGCGCTGATCGAGAAAGCCTTGCCTGGGGGAACTTGCCTGAATCAGGGCTGCATCCCGAAGAAGACCCTGCTTCATCTTGCTTCCCTGATCGAGAATATCAATGATCTGCAAGGCCGCGGCTTGGTCGGCAGGGTGCATGGGGATTTCCTGGCGGCTATGGGCCACAAGGATGAGGTGGTCTCGGGCATACGCAATAATTTCACGGTATGGCTGAAACGCCTGGGCGTGCAAGTTTTTATCGGCGAGGGGCGGCTGCTCGGGGCCGGCCGGGTCGCTGTTAGCCCGCTGAATGGGCCGGTTCCGCCGGAATTCAGCGTGCCGTTTACCGATAAAGAGAAGCTGACTGTAGCCGTACCGCTCGAGTTGTGTGCAAGGCGCATAATCATAGCCTCCGGCTCGGAACCGAAAGAGCTCGCCAGTTGTGTGGCCAACGGCAAAGAGATCATGAACTCCCGCGATTTCATGTGCCGGCTCGACCACCTGCCGAAATCCATTTTATGTGTTGGAGGCGGAGCGATAGGCGTGGAGCTGGGCTACCTGCTGCACCAGTTCGGCTCCCGGGTATGTATTGTGGAGAAGGGCAGCCGGCTGCTCGATCAGCCCCATATCCCGGAACGCGCCAGCGCCGTGCTGGAACGCAAGTTTGCACGCATCGGCCTCGATGTGCGCAAGAACGTTTCCGTTGCCGAAAGCCGTATTGTAGACGGACATGTCGATGTGACTTACACGGATGGCGCCCGTGACAGCTTCGAGCATGTCCTGGTCGCGGTCGGCCGTAAGCCGATGACGGATGCATTCGGCCTGGACGAGGCCGGGGTGGAACTGAACGCTGACGGCTTCATAGCGGTCTCGGAATATCTGGAAACCAGCGTGCCCGGCATATACGCCATCGGCGATGTCAAACCCGGACCGATGACAGCCAATGCCTCTCTGCACGATGCCAAGGTGGCGGCGACCAATGCCATCAACGGAAATTGCCTGCATAGCAACTACCATAAAGTGCCGACGGTGATCCATTCCGCGCTGGAAATTGCAGCGGTTGGCCTGACCGAAGAGCTTGCCGAGCAGGCTGGATTTGATGCAGACGTGGTGCGCTCGAATTTTGGGGGTTCCGGCAAGGCACGTGCGCATCACGACTACGAAGGCTTTATTGAAGTGGTGCATGATGCGCAGACGGGCCAATTGCTGGGAGGCTGCATCGTCGGGCCGGAGGCGGGCGAACAGATCCACATGATGTCGGCGGCCTGCCAGTCAGAGCGCGGGCTGTGGTTCTTCACCGACATGAGCTATAGCCACCCCTCCTGGTGCGAGGAGCTTGAAACCGCGATTGATCCCTATACCGCGGCATTCACCAAATCCGGCAAACAGGTGTTCCGCCCCGGCATATTCGCCGCCCAACTGAAGTGAAGCCAGCCTGCTTCCGGTTATAATCATCCGTATCGGAATCAACAAGGGAAGAAAATGTCAGCCAGACCCGGAGAACGAAAACTCCAGATCCTGCAAACCGTGGCGGAAATGTTGCAGAAACCACAGAGCGGGAAAATCACCACTGCGGCGTTGGCGGCCAAAGTTGGCGTATCGGAAGCGGCGCTCTACCGCCACTTCGCCAGCAAGGCGCAAATGTACGAAGGGCTGATCGAGTTCATCGAGCAAACCCTGTTCGGCCTGATCAACAGGATCACCACTGAGGAGCGTAGCGGCATCAAGCAGCTTGAAGCGGTGCTGCCGCTGCTGCTCGGCTTCGCCCAGAAAAACCCCGGCATGACTCGGGTGCTGATCGGAGATGCCCTTGTCAACGAGGATGACCGTCTCCAGGCACGCATCAACCAGTTGCATGACAGGCTCGAAGCGACACTCAAGCAGTCCTTGCGGCTTGCCGCCAGCCAGCAGGAAATTCCTGCCGGGATGGGTGCCATGGCCCAGGCCAATCTGATGATGGCCTTCGTGGTCGGGCGCTGGCATCAGTTCGCCAAGAGCGGTTTCAAGCGTGAGCCGATGGAATTCTGGGCGTTGCAGTGGAAGGGTTTATTGGGTTAGTAACCCGTCATGTTGAATTTGCGTGATTTTCTTGTAGGGCCGAATTCATTCGGCCAAATGTGCGAATGAATTCGCACCTACAAGAGCGTACAGCCGTTTTAAGTTGACTGACCCCTAGGCGCTGCACACTGTACAGGCTGGATCGCGTGCCAGCCGGATAGATCTCCATTCCATCTGTAAACCATCAAGCAGCAGCAACCTGCCGTTGAGAGACTGGCCCGCGCCGCTCAGTATCTTTAGTGCCTCGGCCGCCTGCGTCGAACCGATGATGCCCACCAAGGGGGCGAATACCCCCATCACGGCGCAGCGCTCTCCCTCCTCCCCGCCCGCTTCAGGAAAAAGGCAGTGGTAGCAGGGACTGTCTGGATGGCGCAAATCGAACACCGCCACCTGCCCGTCGAAACGTATCGCCGCCCCCGAAACCAATGGCTTTTTGTGCATGACGCAGGCACGGTTGACAGCGTGGCGGGTGGCGAAGTTATCACTGGCATCGAGCACAACGTCGGCCTGGGATACCAGAAGCGATATCTCTTCATTTTCAAGGCGGTTTGGAATTGCGACTACCCTGATTTCCGGATTGATTTCGGCCAGGGTACGCTGTGCAGAGATTGCCTTGTTAGTGCCGAGGGAACGGGTAAAGTGGGCGATCTGGCGCTGCAGGTTGGTGAGATCGACACTGTCACCATCGCAGATCGTGATCGTGCCTACACCGCTGGCAGCAAGGTAGAGCGCGGCCGGCGAGCCCAGCCCGCCGGCCCCGATTATCAGGGCATGGGCTCCGAGCAGTTTTTCCTGTCCCTCGATACCGATCTGCGGCAGCAGGATGTGCCGGCTGTAACGCAGAAGCTGATTGTCATCCATCGGCGGGTGGCCGGGCAAAATTACTTGCTCTGGAGGATTTGCAGGCCTTTCAGCAGGTTGAGCGCCTGGTTCAACTGGTAGTCATTCTTCGAGACGATCTCGGCTGGCCCGGATTTCTCGCTACCCGCCTTGCCATCCTTGCTCTTGGGAGGAGCGGGCAGTTTGATCGGCTGCGCCCCGTTGGTTGTTTCCTCGTTCTTGTTTCCGTTGGACAGGTGGCGCTCCAGGTCTGACTCGCGCAGGTCGAAAGCGGCCTGATGTTCAATCCCGCTAACCGTGGCTTCTTCCACGACGATGTCCGGGGTGATGCCCTTGGCCTGGATGGAGCGCCCGTTAGGCGTGAAATAGCGTGCCGTGGTCAGCTTGATGGCCGTGTTGTTGCCCAGGGGCAGAATGGTTTGCACCGATCCCTTGCCAAAGGATTGCGTGCCCATGATGATTGCGCGTTTGTGGTCCTGCAGCGCGCCGGCGACGATTTCCGATGCGGATGCGGAGCCGCCATTAACCAGTACTACCATGGGGACGGTCTTGGTGCCGGCCGGGAGGTTTTTCAGAAAATCTTCTTGTGCCTCGGAGCGCAGATAGTTTTCCTTGTTCGCCGTAAGTTTCATTTTGGCGTCCTCGGTTCGTCCTTCGGTGTACACAACCAGAGCATCTTTAGGCAGGAACGCAGCCGATACGGCGACTGCGCCGTTGAGCAGTCCACCCGGGTCGTTGCGCAGGTCCAGCACCAGGCCTTTCAGCGGTTCCTTGTTCTGTTTGTAAAACCCTTCCAGCGCCTTGGCCAGGTTTTCTCCGGAATGTTCCTGGAACTGGGTGATGCGGATATAGCCGTAGCCCGGCTCGACCAGCTTCGATTTCACGCTCTGAATCTTGATGATGGCGCGGGCAATAGTAACGACGATGGGCTTGGCTTCACCTTTGCGGATCACGGTGAGGGTGATCTTGGTGCCGGGCTTTCCGCGCATGCGCTTGACCGCCTCACTAAGGGTCATGCCCTTGACCGGAGTTTCATCCAGTTTGACGATCAGGTCGCCGCTTTTCATGCCGGCCTTCCAGGCCGGCGTATCTTCGATCGGGGAGACGACTTTGACGAAGCCATCCTCCATGCTGACCTCGATGCCGAGACCGCCGAATTCGCCTTGCGTGCCCACTTGAAGATCCTTGAAGGCATCGGCATCGAGGTAGGCGGAATGCGGATCCAGACCGGCAAGCATGCCGTTGATCGCTTCGGTGATCAGTTTCTTGTCCGCCACCGGTTCGACATAGTCGCTCTTGATTTTGCCGAAAACCTCGGTAAATGCCCGCAAATCGTCAACCGGCAGCGGACTCGCGGCTTCCTTGTTGGCTACCGCGGGAAAATTGAGGCTGATCATGACCCCGAAGAGGGCGCCTAGAAAGACCAGACCCGCTTTTTGAATTTTGCCGCGCATTACGTTAATCCTCGTTCCAATTTTAAAATATTCTCATTAATTCAGCTTGACCCATCCAAGCGGGTCAAACGGCCGGCTTTGATAGCGGATTTCGAAGTATAAACCGGTTTCGGCTATTCCGCCGCTGTTTCCGACAGCAGCGATGGAGTCGCCCGCTTTAACCGTTTCACCCGCTTGTTTGTAAAGGGTTTCGTTGTTGCCGTAAAGGCTCATATAGCCATCGCCATGGTCGACGATGGCGATGTTGCCGAAGCCGCGCAGCCAGTCAGAAAATACCACCGTTCCATTGGCGATGCATTTGACTTCCTGCCCGGCCGGAGATTTGATGAACAGTCCTTTCCAGGTAGCCCCGCTGTCTTCACGTGGACTGCCGAAACGGTTGGAAAGTTCCCCCCGCACTGGCAGATGGAGCTTGCCTTTGAGTTGATGGAAGGCGCCATCCGAAGCCTGGGGCGATGGCAGGCTGTTGTTGCGCAGGGGAGTGCCCTTCCTGGCCTTTGGCCGGGCCTGCCTGCTCAAGCGTTTGATCAGGTTGGTCAGACGTTTTTCGTCGCGCTGCAGCCGCCCGATTTCATGGCGTTGGGCGGCTATTTTCTGGTTGATGCGATTCAGCAGTGTCTTGCGCGCGGCTTTCTCCTGCTCCAACTGAGCTTTTTGCCGGGTTTGCTCTGATTCGATCTGCTTTAGTTCGGCATCTTTTTCCTGGTAGATCCGGGCTTGCTCCTGCGAGCGTTGCAGGTTCTGGCGCAGACTGCTGATCAGGGTTGCGCGCTCGCGCGAGAAATAGCTGTAATAATGCAACTGGCGGGCAATCTGGCCGGGATCCTGCTGGTTGAGCAGGATTTTCAGGGGATCGTGTTGCCCATGCAGGTAATAGTGCTGAAGCAAGCGGCCTAGTAGTGCTTGCTGTTTTCCGATTCTTCCCCGTGTATCGTTGCTTTCGTGTTGCAGACGTTCCAGCGCAACGCCGACGTTCTCTTTCTGTCGCGCCAATTCCCGCAGCCTGCGGTTGGCGTTGCTGATGGCTTGCTCGGACTGTTTCAGGGCGTCCGTCGCGTCGGCTTTTTTGTCTTCTGTGCTGTCCACCGCCTTCTGCAATTCCTTGATTCGGCCGCGCAGGCTGGAGAGGTCGTCATTGGGTGCTGCGTAAACGATGAATGTGCAGACTAGCCCGGCGGCAATGAAGAGCGCTCGGGCAGGCCGTTCATATATCATTATTCGAATTCGATCAGGGGGTGGCCGGTCATTTCCGAGGGCTGTGGCAGCCCCATGATTTTCAGCATGGTCGGGGCGATATCCTCGAGCGCACCGGTCTCGGCCATGCGCGCCTTGCGGCCGATGTAGAGGAAGGGCACCAGACTCAATGTGTGAGCGGTATGGGCTTGGTCCGTGCTTTCGTCCGCCATCATTTCCGCGTTGCCATGGTCGGCGGTAATCAGCACTTCCCCGCCAATTCCCAGCATTGCCGGGACGACCTTGCCCAGGCATTGATCCAGCGCTTCGATGGCCTTGGTCGCCGCCGACATTACGCCGGTATGGCCAACCATGTCGGCGTTGGCGTAGTTGCAAACGATGGCGTCGTATTGGCGGCTTTCTATCGCTTCTACCAGCCTGTCGGTGACCTCGAATGCGCTCATTTCAGGCTTCAGGTCATAGGTGGGGACATCCGGGGACTGAATCAGGATGCGGTCTTCGCCTGGATATAGGCGCTCCTCTCCACCGTTGAAAAAGAATGTGACATGAGCGTATTTCTCGGTTTCCGCAATTCTGAGCTGTTTCAGGCCAAGGTTCGCGATGTACTCGCCGAAACCGTTGCGGATTTGCTCCGGCGGGTAAGCGACCGGGACTTTGAAATCCTTGTTGTATTCGGTGAGGGTGCAGTAGCATGCAAGTTGGGGTACGTACTCACGCTCGAACAGGTTGAAGCCGGGTTCGATGAAGGCGCGGGTGATTTCACGCGCACGGTCGGAACGGAAGTTCATGAAGACCACCACATCGCCGTCTTCCATGCGTACGGCCTGCGCGCCAGGCGGGACAATGGCGGTAGCCTTGACGAATTCGTCGCTTTCGTCGCGGGCATAGGCTGCTGCCAGCGCCTGTTCCGCGCTTGCTGCCTGGAATTCGGCCTTGCCTTGGGTGAGGAGGTCGTAGCCGGGCTTGACGCGGCTCCAGCGCTTGTCGCGATCCATGACGTAATAGCGGCCGATGATGGAAGCGATTTGTCCGGCTTTTAGCAGTGCGCACTTTTCCTCAAGCCCGCGCAGATAGGCAACCGCGCTTCTCGGCGGCGTGTCGCGGCCGTCGAGAAAGGCATGCAGGTAAATTTTTTCCACGCCCGCCCGGGCGGCCAGTTCGAGCATGGCGTGGATGTGCGTTTCATGGCTGTGCACTCCGCCGTCGGACAATAATCCCATGATGTGCAGCGCCTTGCCGCTGTTTCTGGCGGTTTCGACAGCCTGGGTCAGGGCCGGGTTGGCGAAGAAGTTTCCACTCGTGATGGCGCGGTTGATGCGGGTGAATTCCTGATAAACGACGCGGCCCGCGCCGATGTTCAGATGGCCCACTTCGGAGTTCCCCATTTGGCCGCTCGGCAACCCCACTGCTGCTTCGGATGCCTGAATGGTGGTATGGGGGTAGTGCTGCCAAAGTTTATCCCAGTTTGGTTTTTGGGCGCTTGCGATGGCATTGCCGCTTGAATTTTCCCGGCAGCCGAAGCCATCCAGAATGATAAGTAAAGTGGGCGTGACCGTCATCTTGGGTTATTTTGTCATAAAAATTCCTATAATTTTATTATATTTTACTAATAATCGCATTATACTTGTTTGCATACCTCTATATCCTAAATTATGGCTAAACTGAAGGTGCGCAAATGGAACTTGAACAGGTTGAATTGATCGACAAAGACGAACATATCGAGCAGGCCTCTCGCGCCATGAAGGCCATGTCCCACCCGCTGCGCTTGAAGATATTGTGCGTGCTGGGCGAGAGGGAAATCAGCGTGCAGGAGATCGTCGAAAGCGTCGGCACTTCCCAGAGTAATATCTCGCAGCATCTGGCGATCCTGCGTGACAAGGGGGTATTGCGCACACGCAAGGACGCCAATCGGGTGTATTACCGGGTCGGCGATCCCCGCACCCTGAAGCTGATCAGTCTGATGCGCGACGTTTTTTGCGGATTCACCAAATAGTCTGGGATCGCTTTCAGCAGTTCTCGTGCTTGTTTTTCCTTGAATTTACGTCATGATGCCGCGGCGAATGTGATCCCGCATCAAAGCGCGTCTTCCGCCAAGCGGGGACTACCCGGGATTTTTTTACGTCCTGGGGCTGCCTGGGTATTGATATATTAATATTTGCTAATATATTTAGGGCTGACGTTTAACAATTCTATTCTGGGTTGCCCTTCCGGGTTAGCCTGCAATTGATTTCGGAGGGAGATTGATAGCATGAAATCTCGCCTGTTGCGCAGACATAGCGGCCGGCTCAAGGGGATGTGGGGTATGCTGGCCTTGTTTATTGCCTATCCTGTCGCCGCTGAAACATTGAATTTCGCCCAGTGCGTGGATGCCGCGCTCAGGCAGAATCCGAACCTGCTCGCCAGCCGGGCGCAGATAGAACAAGCCGAGGCCGGCTTGGAGCAGGCGCGCGGCAGCCGCTTTCCCAAAGTGACGGTTTCCCTCAACGGCGTGCGCAGCAACGATGCCTTGAGTGCTTTCGGCCTCAAGCTTTCCCAGCGCAACGCCACTTTCAACGACTTCGGCGCCGGCCAGTTTGACCCGGCTAATCTCTCGGTCGCGCCGGAAAATCTCAACCATCCCGCCGCCGTCAACAACTTCAATACCCGCATCGAGGCACAATTGCCGCTCTATACGGGAGGGATGATCGAAGGCTACATCGAGCAGGCGCAGTTCTACATCCGGGCTGCGCAGCAGGGCGACCTTGCGGCGCGCCAGCAGGTCATCTTCCATGTGCTGCAGGCCTATGAGGGCGTACATGCCGCGCGCGCTTACGTCGATGTCGCGAAGCAGGGCGAGGTCGCCGCAGGGTCTTATGTAAAGACCATCAGCAGCCTGCTCAAGCAGGGCGTGGTGGTGAAAAGCGACCTGCTTTCTGCCCAAATTCATCTTGAGGACGTGCGGGTTCGGCTTGCGCAGGCTCAAAATGCCGAAGCGTCGGCGCAGGATCGGTTGCACATGCTGCTCGGCCTGCCGCTTGCGCTGCCGCTGGACATCGGTCCGCGGGTGTCGCCCGTTCCCCTGTCCGGCAAGCCGTCCGAATTGCGTAAGCAGGCTCTGGCCGACAATCCGGGGCTCAACGCCATGCGCCACCAGTTGGAAGCCGCCCAGGCCAACGTAAAGGTGGTCAAGGCCGGGCTCTATCCTCAAGTGGGTTTAATGGCGCGGCAGGACTGGAACGATAAAAATGCCGGTTTTGACGCTGGCTCCTACACTCTGGGCGGGACGGTGTCGTGGAATGTGTTCGACGGCGGCACGACGCGCGGTGCCGTGGATCGCGCGGCGGCGGGCAAGTCCGAATTGGCCGCGCGCCT
This sequence comes from Pseudomonadota bacterium, assembly GCA_021801705.1. Classification (GTDB taxonomy): domain Bacteria; phylum Pseudomonadota; class Gammaproteobacteria; order Burkholderiales; family Sulfuricellaceae; genus Sulfuricella. Next base: position 35,308 of record JAJYXP010000001.1, on the reverse strand, counting down.
TCGACAGGCTGAAAGTGATGTGGAGTTCCAGGTCGAGGAGGCTAGCCGCAAGTCCGGCGAAGCCGAGCGGCGCCTGGCGGTACGCGAACTCGCCGTTGCCCACGCCGAAGAGGCGTTAAGCCTGGTGGAAAAACGCTACAACAATGGCGTGACGACCATCACCGAGTTGCTCGCGGCCCGCGCCCAACTCGACAAGGCTCGTGCCGACGTGGTGGCGGCGAAATACGATCTTGCCGTACAGCGGGCAGGACTCCGGCTCGCCGTGGGCAAACTTGAACCAGATCTGAAGTAGTGGAGCGGATGGTGATGAATTCGAAAACCCATATTTTGCCCGCAGTACTTGCCGCGTCTATCGTGTTCGGCGTTCTCACGGGCTGTAGCGATAAAGCCAAGGATAAGCAGATGGCTGCTTCAGGCGCGACGGTGCAGGCCACAGTCATCACGGTTGAAAGCACCGCGCTGCCCATCGTCGCGACCTCGCCCGGCAGTGTTGTCGCCGAGCAGCAGGCGCAGATCGCTTCGCGCTTGATGGGCTTCATCCGGGAGCTGTACGTACAGGAAGGGCAAACCGTTGCTGCCGGACAACGCCTGTTCACGGTGGATCCGACGGATATCCAGGGGCAGGTGAACATGGCCCGTGCCGGGCTGGCCCAGGCTGAAGCCGGGCTGGCCGATGCCAAAAACGATTACGAGCGCTTCGGTACGCTCTATAAGGAAGAGGCCATCCCCAAGCTGCAATGGGACAAGATTCGCCTCCAGTATCAGGTGAGCCAGCAGCAGGCGGCCGCAGCGCACGCGGCATTCGACACCGCGTCCGCGCAGATGAAATATGCCACGGTAGTGGCGCCGTTCGCCGGTGTTGTTACCCAGAAAATGGCGCATGCCGGCGACCTTGCCTCGCCCGGACGGCCAGTGCTGGTTCTGGAAAACCTGGCCACGCTGCGGGTGCAGACCAGAGTCGCGCGCGATGTGTTCTCCCGGCTCAAGGTGGGTTCTGACGTGGTAATCCAGGTCGATGGCCAGGGCGGGGATGTCGCCGGCAAGGTGTCGAACCTGGTGCCCGCGGCCGATCCGGTCACCCATAGTTATCTGGTCAAAATCGACCTGCCTCAGGGGCATGGACTGAGGAGTGGCGGTTTCATACAGGTTGCGTTTCCTCTCGGCGCGCGTGAAGGCATTCGCGTACCCGGCAGTGCGATACTGGAGCGCGCCGGCATTACCGGCGTATTCGTGGTGGACGCCCAAGGCGTGGCGCAGTACCGCATGGTGCGCACCGGTGCCGCTGCGGGCGGCAATGTGGAAATCCAGGCCGGCCTCAATCCGGGCGAACGGGTGGTGACTTCCTCCACGATCGGCCTGCAAAGCGGCGACAAAGTGGTGAGCCGGGGAAACGGCAATGGCTGAACCGCACGACGCCCCGCCTTCCCTCACCCCTAACCCTCTCCCGCACCCGCAAGGAGTGTCCCCGCCGGGATCGGCAGCAAAGCTGCTCAATCCGGCGAGACAAGCGGGCGTACCCGCAAGGAGTGTCCCCGCCGGGATTGGCGGCGAAGCCGCTCAATCCGGCGAGAAGGGGGACGGAGGGTCGCTTCGCGACAACTCATTAAACAGCGCAGGCAAGATCGCCCGCCTTTTCCTGGAATCGAAAATTACCGCCATGCTGATGCTGGCGGTGACGCTGGCCGGCGTCATGGCTCTATTGGTGACGCCCCGCGAGTACAATCCGCAGATTGTGGTGCCCGCCGCCAACATCATCGTCGCCAAGCCGGGCGCCTCCGCCACCGAGATCCAGAACCTGGTGGTGAAGCCGCTGGAAGCAATCATGAACGCCCAGTCCGGAGTAAAGCATACCTTCGGGTATGCTGCCCCCGATTTCGGCGTGGTCACTGTGCAGTTCGATGTGGGGGAGGATCAGGAAAAAAGCCTGGTCAAGCTTTACAACCAGTTGATGCAGAACCTCGATAGCATCCCCCCGGGCGCGATGCAGCCACTGGTCAAGCCCATCAACGTGGACGATGTGCCGATCATGACGCTGACGCTGAGTTCCACCCAAATGGACGGCTATCATCTGCGCCAGGTGTCCGCCCGCGTGCTTGAACAACTGCGCAACGTCCCCGGCGTCTCCTTCACCCAGCAGGTGGGCGGCGCGCCGCGTGCGGTAAACGTCTGGATATCTCCCGTCAAGCTTGCCGCGGCGGGCCTGTCGCTGGACCAGGTGGACAAGATGCTGCAAGGCGCCAACGTCTCCATGCCTATCGGCACCCTGGTGGATGCCAACCGCAACCACCCGCTGCGTCTGTCGGGCTTCATCGGCGATGCACGTGAAGTGGGCCAGATCATCGTCGGCGCGCCCAACGGGCAACCTGTATTCCTGAATGATGTCGCCACCATCGTCGACGGCGCGGCAGAAACCAACGAATTGTCACGCTTTGCCTACGGCCCTGCCGCCGACAGTCCCGCCCATCGTGGCGAGGCACCGGCGGTCACCATCGCCATCGCCAAGAAGGCCGGCACCAATGCGGTGGTAGTCGCTGACGCGGTACTCAAAAAGCTTGATAACCTGAAACGCCAGGCCATCCCCCAAGGCGTGGAAGTGGCCGTTACGCGCGACGACGGTGCCAAGGCCAACGACGCGGTGAACACCCTGGTGGAACATCTGGGCATCGCCATCGGCTCGGTAGTGGTGATTCTGGTGATCTTTCTGGGCTGGCGCGAAGCTGCCATCGTCACCCTGACCGTGCCGCTGATTCTGTTCGTGGTACTGACAGTAGGCTTAATCGCCGGCCAGACCATTAACCGCATTACCCTGTTCGCGCTGATCCTGTCCCTGGGTCTGCTGGTGGACGCGGCCATCGTGGTGGTGGAGAACATCCACAGACACATGCACCACGGCGGAGGCAAGAACTTCAAGGAAGCTCTGGTCACTGCCACCAACGAGATCGGCAACCCCACCAACATCGCCACCGTGGCAGTGATCCTGGCATTCATTCCGATGGCCTTCGTCACCGGGATGATGGGACCGTTCATGCGTCCCATCCCGTTCAACGTGCCGGTGGCGATGATCGCCTCGCTGGTGATCGCCTACATGGTGGTGCCTTGGGCCGCCAACCGCTGGCTCGCCGGCAAGGCCGCCAAGTCTCTCGCGGCGAAGCCCTCGCTGGGGGACAAGGATGCCGACCCGAATGACCCGTTACACCGCGCCTACGTGGCGGTGATTACACCGTTTATCAAGCACGCCGGCCGCCGCAATCTGCTGTTCCTGGTTGTGCTGGGCCTGCTGTTGGCGGCCATGGTCCAGCCCGCCTGGCAATTCATTCGGCCTTCCGGCATGAATGGCCCGTTGTCGCCGCTAGGCGTGGAGCTCAAGATGTTACCCAACGACAACACCAACACCTTTCTGGTGCAGGTGGACACCCCCGCCGGCACCACCCTGGCGGAAACCGACCGGGTGGCGCGTGCGGTGGGCGAGGTGCTGGCGCAAACCAGATACGTCATCGACTACCAGACCTTCCTCGGCATGACCGCGCCGGCTGACTTCGCCGCGCTGGTGCGTGGTGACGTGTTGAAGCGCGGCGACAATCTCGCCCAGTTGCGCGTGAACCTCAGCAGCAAACATGATCGCTCCGTGTCGTCGCATGAAATCGTGAACGACTTCAACGTGGCACTGGCGCCAGTACGCAAGGCCTTCCCGCAGGCCAAGCTGAAACTGTATGAAACCCCGCCCGGCCCGCCGGTGCAGTCGCAGATTCTGGCCGAGCTGTATGGCCCGGACTACAACAAGTTGCGTGCCGCAGCGGCAGACGTGAAGCGCACCTTCGGGCAGGTCTACGGCATCGTCAACGTGGACGACTCTGTGACCGCTACCGTGGATGCTTTTCATGTCGAGGTAGACCGCGAGAAAGCCGCGCTCTCGGGCGTGGCCGTGGGTCAGATAGGCAAGCTGTTGCGGGATTATGTGTCGGGCTTCTCCATCGGAACCGTGCACATGGACAACGCGCGTGAGCCGGTGAACATCACTGTGCGCCTGCCCAGGAGCGAGCGCCAGACGCCTGAGCAAATCCTGTCTATCCGCGTTGTCAACATGACCGGCCAGCAGGTGCCGCTGTCGGCCATCGCCACTGTGGGGGGTGTCACTCAGGACAAGCCGATCTACGACCGCGACCAGCACCCCGCAGTCATGGTGGGTGGCGAGCTGCTGAAATCCAGCCCGGTGTACGCGGTTCTGGCGCTGGACAAAATGCTCGACGGCAAAGTGCTGCCCTCGGGGGTGTCATTCAAGACTGGCAACCTTGGCTTCGTCGAGGCACAGCCTGACGACGTGATGAGTTATCATCTGCTGTGGGGAGGCGAGATGCGGCTCACCCTGGATGTGTTCCGCGACCTCGGTTCCGCCTTCATTGTGGCGCTGGTATTCATCTATCTGATGCTGGTGGGCTACTACAAGTCGTTCATGATGCCGCTGATCGTGATGGGCGCGATTCCGCTCACACTGGTGGGCGTATTCCCCGGCCACTGGATCACTCAGCAGGCATTTACCGCCACCTCCATGATTGGCGTCATCGCACTGGCCGGCGTGGTGGTGCGCAACTCGCTGCTGCTGATCGACTTCATCGTCGATTACCGGGCGCGCGGCTACGACCTGGAGCAGGCGGTGATCGAGGCCGGCGCGGTGCGTTTTCGCCCCATCATGCTGACTGCGCTGGCTATCATCCTGGGGTCGGCTATCATGGTCACAGATCCTGTGTTCGGAGGCCTGGCGGTTTCGCTGATATTCGGCACTTTCGCTTCCACCGCGCTCACCCTGATGGTGATCCCGTTGATGTATTATTTATGGGAACGCCGCTTGAGCGCGGCCCGTACTTGATGTTTTCCGGGTATGTCCCAAAATCAGATGCACATTTCAGGAGATAAACTATGACCATCAACAGTATCGTTCGTATCGTCGCCGGCTTTTTCGTGCTGCTGTCACTGGGTCTGGGCGTGCAGGGCAGCCCGTTTTTCGTCAGCAGCAATTTCCTCTGGTTCACCGCTTTCGTTGGCGCCAACCTGTTCCAGAGCGGCTTCACCAACCTGTGCCCGCTGGATACTATCCTGAAAAAATTGGGCGTCGCTGCAGGCAATGGCGGCTGCGCATAAGGGCAGCGGCTTCCCCTCGCTGCAGATTGCTCAGACAGCCGGTTACATGCCTACCATGGTGGCAGCCGGATCGTATCGTCTCACCACTTCGAGTATCTGCTTGTCTTGAACCTCGTCTGGATTGTACAGGACGGTAAGGGCATGCGGATGCTTGTGATGATCGAAGTCCGCGGCAATCACACCGGCACAGGCCATTACCTCCTGCTCTGTCTTGGCACGGGTTTCCGGGGGCAGTTCGGGGTGAACGTAAATCAGGACGTCAACGGTATCCATAACAGACCCTCTCGCTAATTGCCGGTTTGAATAATGGGTGATGATTACAACCCTCAAATTGAGTATAGACGATAAATTACTGGTAAACTTTTGCGTCTTTTGCAGGAAAACAAGGTAAGGAGCGCACAAGTGGAGTTCATACAGAATAATATCGGGATCGTATTGCTGGTTCTGGTCAGCGGTGCAATGCTGCTGTGGCCGATCATCGGTGGCCGCATTTCCGGTATCAAGGATATCGGCACGCTGGAAGCGACGCAATTGATCAACCATCAGAATGCCGTGGTGCTGGACGTGCGCGAGGACAGCGAGTATTACGCCGGCCATGTTCCTCATTCGGTGCATGTTCCGCTCGGCCAATTGGCCAAGCATCCGGAATTGGAAAAATACAAGGGCCGACCGATCATTGCCATTTGCCGTAGCGGCATGAGATCCGGGCATGCCTGCCGCGTGTTGCGCAAGAGCGGTTTTGAACAGGTTTATAATATGGCGGGTGGTATCACCACCTGGCAACGGGCAAATATGCCGATGGAGAAATGACGATGGCGAATGTGATCATGTACTGCACCGCAGTATGCCCCTATTGCACCATGGCGGAGAAGCTGCTGTTAAGTAAAGGCGTGTGGGAAATCGAGAAGATCCGGGTGGATCTCGACCCCTCCAGGCGCGACGAAATGATAGCAAAAACCGGCCGCCGCACGGTACCGCAGATTTATATCGGCAGCACCCATGTCGGCGGCTACGACGACCTGGCTGCGCTGGATCGTGCCGGCAGGGTGGATCTCCTGTTGGCCGGGTGAACACGGGAAGTCGGCGATGAACATTGTTTGTCCTGAATGCCTGGCCACAAACCGCGTGCCTGACGAGCGCCTGGGGCAGAATCCGAAATGTGGAAAATGCGGTGCTCCCGTCCTTGATGGTATGCCGCTGGAACTGGTTGCTGACAGCTTCGGTCCATTCATTGCCCGGAACGATTTGCCGGTGCTGGTGGACTTCTGGGCACCGTGGTGCGGCCCGTGCAAAATGATGGCGCCGGTATTCGTGCAGGTTGCCGCCCAGATGAAGACCCGTGTGCGTTTCGCCAAGGTCAACACCGAAGAAGAGCCGTCTCTGGCGCAGCAGTATGGAATCCGCAGCATTCCTACGTTGGCGTTATTCAAAAACGGATCGGAAGTAGACCGGATCGCCGGCGCACTTGATGCTGCGAATCTCAAAAGCTGGCTGATGAGGCATTGATTCTGGCCGGCAAATTTATTTATTTTATTTCTAGTTAGGGAACTTCATGAGCAACGAGCAGGAGCAACAAGCGGTTTTTTCCATCGAAAAAATTTACGTCAAGGATCTGTCCCTGGAAATCCCCCATGCACCGCAAGTTTTCCTGGTGCGTGAAACGCCGCAGGTGGAGGTGCAACTGCGCCATCAAGGCGGGATCATGGAAGAAGGTGTCTATGAAGTTGTGCTGACGGTGACGGTGACTGCAAAATTGCCTGAAGACAAGACCCTGTTTCTGGTGGAAGCCGCCCAGGCGGGGATTTTCCAGATCCGCAACATCCCCCAGGAAGATCTGGAGCCGATTCTTGGTATTACCGGCCCCAACATCCTGTTCCCCTATGTGCGCGAAGTTATTTCGGACATGGTGTCGCGCGCCGGATTCCCGCCGGTTCTGTTGAATCCGGTTAATTTCGACGTGCTGTACCAGCAGCGTCTGGCAGAACAGGGCGCAGGTGCGGCAATCACACACTGATGTCATGGTGGGCAGAACCGGCGCAGTGATGGTAAGGCTCTCCCTCTTTGCCGGGCTGTGCCTGTTTCTGTTTTTCGGGTTTTCGTCCAGCGCCCCGGCGCTGGATTACCGTTCTGTCGCGACGGATCGCGCTGTCCTCTACGACGCCCCCTCGGTGCAGGCGAAGCGTTTGTTCCTGGTGGGGAAATACTATCCATTTGAAATCATCGTCAACCTCGACCAGTGGGCCAAGGTTCGCGATAGTGCCGGCGGCCTGGCTTGGATCGAAAAGAAAAACTTGGGCGATGCGCGCATGGTGGTGGTGACGGCGGCTCGTGCCGATGTCCGCCAGTCGGCGGATAGCACTGCGCCGCTGGTGTTCCAGGCCGAGCGGGACGTCGTGCTGGAACTGGTGGAACAAGGCGCTTCCGGCTGGCTGAAAGTGCGCCATCGCGGCGGCCAGGCTGGATATGTGTTGGCCAGCCAGGTGTGGGGCGCATGAAGATCGCCGTATTGGGTGCGGGTGCCTGGGGAACGGCGCTTGCCATCAGCCTCGCAGCACAGCATGACGTGCGCCTGTGGACGCGCAACCCGGCGCAGTTGGCCGAAATGTCGAAAGATCGCAGCAACCTGCGCTATCTTCCCGGTTTTGATTTTCCCGAAACGCTGCGAATAGCGTTGATGCTGGAAGACGCGCTCGACCAGGCCGATCTTGCCCTGATTGTCGTGCCTACGGCGGGCTTGCGTCAGGTGGCGCGGCAAATGGCTGAGCTGGGTGCGAACGTGCCGCTGCTTTGGGCGTGCAAGGGTTTTGAAGCGGGCACAGCCCGGCTGCCTCACCAGGTAGTGGCGGAAGAGTTGGGCGGAAAGCTGCGGTGCGGCGTGCTGTCCGGCCCGAGTTTCGCACAGGAGGTGGCCAAGGGCCTGCCGACGGCTCTCACCTTGGCTTCCCACGACGAGAGTTTCGCCCATGCCACGGCGTTGCAACTGCATAGCCCGCGGCTGCGAGTCTATTCAAGTACCGATGTGGTCGGGGTCGAAATCGGCGCCGCCGTGAAGAACGTCATGGCCATTGCGGCGGGTATTTCTGATGGCATGGGATACGGCTACAATGCGCGTGCCGCGCTGATCACCCGTGGCCTGGCGGAAATCAGCCGGCTGGGCACCGCAATGGGCGGACGGCCGGAAACATTCATGGGCCTGGCTGGCGCGGGTGACCTGATACTGACTTGCACCGGTGATCTGTCCCGCAACCGCACCGTGGGTCTGCGTCTTGCCCGGGGACAAAAGCTGGAGACTATCCTGGCTGAACTTGGCCATGTCGCAGAAGGTGTGCATACCGCAGGCGAAGTGCTGCATCTCGCGGAAAGCATGAACGTGGATATGCCGATCACCCGCGCGGTATGCCAGGTACTGTTCGAAGGCGTGCCCCCGGGCCGGGCGGTGGAGGAGCTGCTCAACCGGGAACCCAAGGCGGAGTGAAATGTAGGGTGGGCACGTCTTTGTGCCCACGCGGTCAGCCGAGATTCTCCGCGTGGGCACAAAGACGTGCCCACCCTACACCCCGCCTTCAAATCCGGTTTGGCGCCACGCCTCGTACACCGCCACGGCAACCGTGTTGGAAAGATTCAGGCTGCGGCTTGTCGGCCGCATCGGCAGGCGGACACGCCTGCCGGCTTCGAAGCGTGCCAGGATTTCTTTCGGTAGCCCGCGTGTTTCGGGGCCAAAAACGAATACGTCACCGGCCTGGAAAACAATTTCGCTGTAACGCGCGCTTCCCCTGGTAGTAAGTGCGAACATTCGCCGCCCGCTGAAATGGCGCAGGCAAGCATCCCAATTTTCGTGGGTTTCGACCGTGGCATACTCGTGGTAATCGAGACCGGCGCGCTGAAGCTGTTTGTCATCCAGAGAAAATCCAAGCGGTTTGACCAGGTGCAGTCCGCAACCGGTATTGGCGCAGAGACGAATGATATTGCCGGTGTTGGGGGGTATTTCCGGCTGGTAAAGGACGATGTCAAACATGGGTTTTTTAAGTTTAATTCCAATAGCGGTCAAAATGCCAGCTTCGCCGAATTGGTTGAAACGGTCAGCGCCTGGGTGATTCCGCCGGGGTGCGCGCTATCACCCAGGCGCTGACCTCAGATGCGCCGCGGCTTTTCAATATCCGGCTGATTTCGTTCAGGGTCGCGCCGGTGGTCATCACATCGTCCAGCACCGCAACTTTTTTTCCATTTAAATCAAGATCGCAGGCAAAGGCGCCGCGCACGTTGCGGCGGCGCTCCCGCCATTTCAGTCCGGCCTGGGGCGGCGTATCGCGCTTGCGCTGGCAGGCATCGGCGGCGAGCGGGATGTCGAGCCATCTTGAAACCGGTTTGGCTATTTCAAGCGACTGGTTGAAGCCGCGTTCCCGCAGCCGGACGGGGTGGAGCGGCATCGGCAGCAGCAGGTCCGGTTTGGGGTGTTCCACGGCCAGCCGGGCAAGCGGTTCCGCCAGAATTCCGGCCAGGCTGAGGTCGCCTGCATATTTGAAAGCATGCAGCAGACGGTCGATCGGGAATCCGTAGCTGAATGCTGCCAGCGTGTGGTCGAATGCGGGCGGTTCCTTCAGGCAGGCGCCACATACGATCCCGCACGAGCCGGTTTCATGGCTCGTAGCGGGTCGGAGTCCCCTTGTGGGGCATACGATCCCGCACGAGCCGGTTTCATGGCTCGTAGCCCTAAAGGACTCCGACTTTCTATGGGCTATAGCCCATGAAAGGTCGTATGCGGGTCGGAGTCCCCTTGTCTCGCCGTGGTCGCTGCGAAGCGGCGGGAACCCGGCGGGGACACTCCTTGCGGGTGTGGGACAAATGTTGCTGTCAGGCAAGGAAATGGCGCACACGGGACAGGCCGGGGTGGGCGATAGCGGCAGGTCTGCGCTGCAGTTTGTGCACAAAGACTGCATGGACGCGTTTGCGCCGCAGAGCGCACAGGTGTGCGGCAGCATATGGCGCCCAATATTTATACAGATGTTTAAAATGTGTCCGGCAATATTTGACAACTGTGGGTTAATCCTTGAAAATTGCGCTCATTTTACTTTAATAATTCAGGTAAAGACGAGTAATGGAAAAGTTTGAGAAACTTATTAGCGCGGCGCAATCCCGGCGTTCGGCGCAACTATTCATTATCGGCAGTATGATTTCCGTGCTGCTTCCGCCGCTGATCATGGTGTGGATAGCCCTCTCGATTTTCGTCTATGCCTCCGTCGCCCATCATCCCGACCATCGTGTCAGGGAATATCAGCGCTGGGCCGGCTATCGTTTCTACGGTATCGCCGGTTCGCTGGTGGTGATTTTGAATTTCGCCGGCCCGCTCAAGGCGCTACTGGGCGGGACTTTCAATATGGTGGCGACAGTCTGGGCCGTGAGTCTGTTGGTAGTGGTGCCGCTGGGAATCCGGGATCTGATCAGAATAAGCCGTGAAAACTGGCAGGACATGATGGTGGAGGTAGAGGTTCATGAATGAGATGCTGAATGCCCAGTTCGTCGCGGCGGGCAGCGAGATGCGGGCGCGCGCCCCCTGGGCGGTGGCGGAAGCCGAGGCTTTGTTCGACCTGCCATTCAGCGACCTGATATTCCGGGCGCAAAGCGTGCATCGCAGCCATTTCGATCCCAACGAGGTGCAGGTGAGCACCCTGCTTTCGATCAAGACCGGCGGCTGCTCCGAGGACTGCGGCTACTGCTCGCAGTCCAAACGCCACCACACCGAAGTGGAACAGGAAAACCTGCTGGAACTGGAAACCGTGGTGGCGAAGGCCAAGGCGGCCAAGGACAAGGGCGCCACGCGTTTCTGCATGGGCGCGGCCTGGCGCGGCCCGAAGCAGAAAGACCTGAAGCCGGTGCTCGACATGATAACCGCAGTGCGCGCACTCGGGCTGGAAACCTGCGTTACCCTGGGCATGCTCAAGGAAGGCCAGGCGGAGCAGTTGCGCGAAGCCGGGCTGGACTACTACAACCATAACCTGGATACCGCGCCGGAATATTATGGTGAGGTGGTCACCACCCACACCTATCAGGATCGGCTGGACACGCTCGGCGAAGTGCGCCAGGCGGGCATCAAGGTGTGTTCCGGCGGCATCGTGGGCATGGGCGAAACGCGTACTCACCGTGCCGCGCTGATTGCCCAGCTCGCCAACCTCAATCCGCCGCCGGAGTCCGTCCCGATCAACTTGCTGGTACAGGTGCCGGGCACGCCACTGCAAGACGTTGCGGCGCTCGACCCGTTCGAGTTTGTGCGTACTGTCGCGGTGGCACGCATCACCATGCCGACAAGCCTGGTACGTCTTTCCGCCGGGCGTGAGCAGATGGCGGAACCGCTCCAGGCGCTGTGTTTCCTGGCCGGCGCCAACTCCATTTTCTACGGCGAGAAATTGCTGACCACGCCCAACCCCTCCGCGGACCAGGACCTGGCTTTGTTCGACAAGCTGGGCATTCGCGCCATGGGCGCCGAAGCGTAAGCAGCGATCCCGGCCATTCAAGCTGCGTCCGGTTCACCCCGTGTCCTTCTCTCCTTTGACTGAAGCGCTGAACCTGCTGGAAGAGCAAGGGTTGCGCCGGCGGCGGCACGTGCTGAAGGGCCCCCAGGGCGCGCGCGTCATGGTGGGCGACATGCATTGCCTGTCCTTCAGCAGCAACGACTATCTGGGGTTGGCCAATCATGCAGCCCTGGTCGACACGCTCAAGTCGGCGGCAGCGCAATATGGTCTGGGAGCAGGGTCGTCGCACCTGGCGGGCGGGCATATGGCGCCGCATCATCGGCTGGAAGAGACGCTGGCCAGCTTTACCGGCCGGCAGGCGGCATTGTTGTTTTCCACCGGCTACATGGCCAATCTCGGCATCGTTAGCGCCCTGGTCGGGCGCAATGACGAGATTTTCGCCGACAAGCTCAATCACGCCTCGCTCAACGACGCAGCGCTGCTGTCTCGCGCCAGGCATAGCCGCTATCCGCATCTCGACCTTTCGGCACTGGAGAAGCGCCTTGCCGCTTCCAGGGCGAGGCGCAAGCTGGTGGTGACGGATGCCGTATTCAGCATGGACGGCGATATCGCTCCGGTACCTGAGTTGCTCGCCCTGTGCGAGCGCCATGATGCGTTGCTGCTGCTGGATGACGCGCACGGCTTCGGCGTGTTGGGAAGAACCGGGCGCGGCGTGCTCGAACATTTCGGCATCGCGCCGTCGGAGCGGATCATTTACATGGCAACGCTGGGCAAAGCCGCCGGCGTGTTTGGCGCCTTTGCCGCCGGGCCGGCCGAACTGGTGGATTTTCTGGTGCAACGCGCCCGCACCTACATCTATACAACCGCCATGCCGCCAGCGCTGGCGGCGGCCCTTTCCACCAGCCTGGAGCTGATCGAAAACGAGGCCTGGCGGCAGGCGCGGCTGCGGCAACTCATCGCTGCCCTGAAGCAGGGGCTCAAGCTGGAGCGCTGGCGTCTGATGGAATCAATCACGCCGATCCAGCCGGTCATTATCGGCAGCAACAAGGAAACGCTGGCGGTGAGCGAGGCGCTGCGCAAGCGCAACATCTGCGTGCCGGCGATTCGGCCGCCCACCGTGCCGAAGGGCGAGGCGCGCCTGCGCATTTCCCTGTCAGCGGCGCATAGTGATGCAGATATTGCCCGGCTGGTGGAAGCGCTGAACGCGCTGGAGCGCACCCTTTGAGCGTGTTCGTCGAAACGGTTGGGATGGGCGCAGATATAGCGCTGCTCCACGGTTGGGGCATGCATGGCGGGGTGTGGGACGGGGTGCGCGACGACCTGGCGCGGCGTTTTCGCCTGCATCTGGTGGATTTGCCCGGCCATGGCGCCAGTCCTGCGCTCGATCCTTGCGAACTGGAAAATCTCATCCACGCCGTGGCGGCAGCGCTGCCGGAGAGGGCGGCCGTTTGCGGCTGGTCGCTGGGCGGGCAGGTGGCGCTGGAAATGGCATCGCTTTACCCGGAAAAAGTGTCGCGCCTGGTTTTGGTGGCCACCACGCCATGCTTCACGATAAAAGACGAGTGGCCGTGGGCGGTGGAACGCGATGTGCTGCTGGAATTCGCCGCCGCGCTGGAATCGGATTGCGATGGCACGTTGAAGCGTTTTCTGGCGCTGCAGGCGCGCGGCGATGACGCAGTCAAAACGGTGCTGAAACGCCTGCGTGACAACTTGTTTGCCAAGGGGCGTCCGAGCGCTGAAGCTTTGCGGGCGGGGCTCGGTATTTTGCTCGGAACCGATTTGCGCGACCGCGCCGCTGCCGTGAAAACGCCGGCTTTGCTGCTGCATGGCGAGCGCGACATGCTCACGCCGGTGGGCGCGGCCAGATGGCTGGCCGAACGGATGCCGGACGCGCGTCTGAATGTGCTGCCGGGCGCCGCCCATGCGCCGTTTTTGTCCCACCCTGGGAAATTTACCGAGATTGTGACCGGATTTTTGCATGACTGACCAATTCACGCTGGACAAGCGCCGGGTGCGCCGCTCTTTCGACCGCGCCGCTGCCACCTACGACCGGGTGGCGGTGCTGCAGCGGGAAATCTGCGACCGCATGGCCGGGCGCCTGCAATACATCAAATACGAGCCTAATCTTATTCTCGATGCCGGCTCCGGTACCGGCTACGGCTCGCGGCAGTTGCGGGAACGCTATGCCAAGGCGCGCGTGATAGAACTGGACATTGCGCCGGCCATGCTGCTGGCGTCGCGTGGCCACCAGCCCGCGTGGAAGCGCCTGCTGCCGTTCTTGGCCGGCGAAGAACGGGTGTGCGGAGACATCGAGAACCTGCCTTTGCGCGCCGGGAGCGTCGGCATGATCTGGTCCAACCTGGCGTTGCAATGGAGCAACGATCTCGATGCGACCTTCGGCGGCATGTGGCGAGCGCTGGAAAGCGGCGGGCTGCTCATGTTCAGCACCCTCGGCCCGGACACCCTGAAGGAATTGCGCCAGGCATTCGGCGCGCTGGATTCTTATGCCCATGTCAACCGTTTTCCCGACATGCACGATGTCGGCGATGCGCTGATGGGGGCGGGTTTCGCCGCGCCGGTGATGGACATGGAAACCATCACCCTGACCTATGCCGACCTGGCAGGCTTGATGCGCGACCTCAAGGCGCTGGGCGCGCACAACGCCAATCAGGGGCGCCGCCGTGGCCTGCTGGGCAAGACCGCCTGGCAGCGTGTGCAGCAGAGTTACGAGGCGCTGCGCCGCGACGGCAAGCTGCCGGCGACCTATGAGGTAGTGTACGGTCATGCCTGGAAAGGCGAGAAAAGGCAGCCGAAGCTGCCGGACGGGGCGCAGGTGGTGCGTTTTGCTAAAAAATAATCTTCACTGCAGCGGACGCGGAGGGCGCAGAGAGGAAAACCTTGAACTCTTTGAAAAAGCTTATTTCCTTCGTTTGCGCCATTTGGGTTGGCCGGCGGTTTTGATCTTGCCGTTCCGCTGCGGTTAAACGGTTTTATCCCTCATGAAAAAAGCTTATTTCATCACCGGCACCGATACCAATGTAGGCAAGACCCTGATTGCCAGTGCGTTGCTTCGTGCTTTCGTCAGCCGCGGTTTTCGGGCGGTTGGCATGAAGCCGGTCGCCGCCGGCTGTGAGGAAACAACCGGCGGGCTGCGCTGCGCGGATGTGGAAAGTCTGCGTGCCGCAGGCAATGTTGCGGCGCCGCCTGAGCTGGTCAATCCGTACGCACTGGTTCTGCCCGTTGCCCCCCATATCGCCGCCGAGCGGGCCGGCGTGGAAATTGGCATCGGGACTGTGCTGGACGCTTTCCGGCGATTGCAGGCAATGTCCGATGTGGTGGTGGTCGAAGGTGTCGGCGGTTTCATGGTGCCGCTCAATCGGCGCGAGGATACCGCTGATATGGCCCAGCGGCTTGGGGTTCCCGTAATTTTGGTGGTCGGCATGCGGCTGGGTTGCCTGAATCACGCCTTGCTTTCCGCCCAGGTTATGAAGCAGCGCGGCCTCAGGCTTGCCGGGTGGGTGGCGAATCAGATCGAACCCGGCATGCCGTTTTTAAGGGAAAATGTGGCGGCACTGGAACATGGACTGCAAGCACCCCTGCTTGGTGAGGTGCCATATCAGGAAGGCCTGTCCGCCGATGAGGTGGCCGGCTTGCTTCGGATGGCGTTGTTGGACTGATTTTCTCTAGCCATGGATTTTTTATGGCAATGTCACTATTATTCGAATTGGCAAAAGAAGATAATTGGATCAGTATATACCGATTTGGAGCCCCGATGATTTTATCCCGAACCAGCCAGTACGCAATCCAGGCGCTGATTTACATTGCTACGCAACCGCGCGGCGAGCCTATTCTTAACCGCAAGGTTGCGGAATATCTTGGTGTCCCCACGGCCTATCTCGCCAAAATCATGCAAAGCTTGTGCAGGGGAAACCTGCTCTATTCCTACCGTGGCCGCCAAGGGGGGTTCTGCCTGCGAGAGGGGGGCGAAAAGACCGACTTGATGCAGATTGTGACGCTGATTGAAGGCGTCGGCTTTAGTGAAAACTGTGTGCTGGGTCTGAAAATATGCAGCGAGGAAACCGCCTGCCCGGTGCATTCGAAATGGAAGCCGATCAAGGAAAAAATTGTCGCCATGATGCACGAGCATACCCTCGAGCGGCTGGCCGTGGCGGTGCAAAGCGGGAAATACCGCATTCGCGATCTGCCGGCGACAATTCTGGATGCGGAACTGGGCTAGCAGCCCGTTGGGTTTGATGAATCAAAGCGAGAAAGTGGCAAAATAATAATTTGAGCCGCCCAGATGCTTTATCCCAGTCACGCCCTCCGGGGACAAGTGCAGCCAATTTCCTTGCGCATAGACCGGGAGCGGAAGGTCATGCCCAGTGCAGCACTTGAACGAGGGGCATCGTGAAGTGGAAGCCGAGGGATTGGATGCCGGACGTGTTGCATCGATTTTAGTGGCAATCGTGTGTATGGCAGTAGCCCACTTCCTGGTAAAACACGAGATTCTCCACCTTGCGATTGCCGTTCTGGTTCTTCCGCTTGGCTGCATATGGTATGGCAGCGAGATCGGTTTTTTTGTTGGAATGCCCGCGGCAGGGAAGGACGGCCCGGGCGATACTGTCGGAACCGCTATCAGGATTGTCGGCTGGATCGTTCTCTTTGCCATCCTTGCAGGGCTGATTCTGTTGGCCTTGAACGAATAGCAGGGAGGTGCGCTATACTTGTTCACGATTCGCTGTTGCGCTTCGAACTTGAATCCGCCGGAGACTAAAAAAATGCCACGATGGGGAGCACGGGCGCTGGAAACAGGTCTGCCCAGCCCATGGGGGCGCAACGCCACGCTCCGGCAAGCATTGCGAGCGGTCCTTTCAGCCATGCTCGCAGGCTGGCTTAGCGCATCATTCGCCGCCGGCATCCCCACTGCAAGCGTTCGCCTCCTGTTTGAAGTTACCGGCCAGGGAGCCGGTGGGCTGTCCTTGCCTTCCGATGTGGCGCTCGGCAGCGATGACCGCATTTATGTGGTTGACGGCGGAAACCAGCGCGTGGTCGTTTTTGACCGCAATGGCAGGTATCTTCTCAGCTTTGGCCGGAAGGGATCGGCTGAAGGGCAATTCAAAGACCCGGTCGGCATCGGGACCGACGGCAGGGGCCGCGTGTACGTAGCCGATACCGGTAACCACCGCATCCAGGTATTCAGCGCCGAGGGTCATTTCCAATACGCATTCCCGGTTATCGACAAAGGGGTGGCGGTGCGCCCCATCGATGTGGCGGCGGATGCTTCCGGTGCAAAAATCTACGTCTCCGCCAACAACAAGGTCATGAGATTTTCAGGCTCCGGCAAGATGGTGCGCCAGTGGGGCGGATACGGCGAGGGCAATGGGCGGTTCCGCTATCCGGCAACCGTAGCGATGGCGTCCAACGGGACGGTGTATGTCGTGGACGTTCTTAATTCCCGTGCTCAGGCATTCGATGAAGAAGGTGCGCTGCTCGTCCAGATCGGATCTTGGGGGGTGCTTCCAGGGGAGCTCTACCGTCCGAAAGGCGTGGCCGTCGACGAAAAAAATCAAGTCTATATCAGCGACAGCTATATGGACGTGATCCAGGTTTTTGACGCTGACGGGAAGTTTTTGCGCGTTCTGGGGCAAGACGGCGCGCCGCAGCGCTTCGTGTCGGTGGGAGGTATCGCCGTGGGCCGGGACAACCGGCTTTATGCGGCAGAGATGTTGCGCAACAAAATTTCCGTCTATAAATTGAACGATTGACGGGGCGGCGTTGCCCGCAGCGAAAGGGAGGAAAAAAACAGCAGCATTCAGGCCATTAAGCAGATATCAGGATCTTTATTTCCGTAAATAATTTGCTAGAATGTTGCTAGGCGCAGCGGTTTTGTCGGTGAAGCAAGCGCGATGCTGCGGCTTGCGATAAATCACCATCAAACCAACCCGCGTGAATGCGGGGTGCGGATATGAGCCTGCCCCGGCTTGGCTTGCCAAGCCCGTCAAATTACCTGCAAAGGGCGAGGAAAACGGATGAGGCTTCAATTACCAGGATGCAAGCCTGCCGCTATCACGCGCATGCAAGGGAGTTTCTGGACTTGTCTTTCGGGCGTTGCCCTTGCCGCGGCGATAGCCTTGCCCCCCTCTCCAGTCTTTGCATCCGAAGGTCAAGACACGTGCCTCATGTGTCACAAGTACCCCGGCTTGGGGCGTTATGAAATAGACGCCAAAAAACGGGTCGTGAAGAGGGTCTTTTATGTCAATGAGGATTTGCACCAAGCCTCGTATCATGGAAAGTTGAATTGCTCGGACTGCCATGAAGGGGTGGACAAGATTCCTCACACGGGTGCGAAAAAAGTAGATTGCGGTAAATCCTGTCACGTGATTGAGCCCTCCACCGGCAAGGTTTTCTCCCACAAGGCGATTGTGGAAGACCTGAAAAAAAGCACACACGGCGTTGAGGGCTCGCTGTCAAAAAACAAAGACGATTTGCCCGCCTGCAGGGACTGCCATGCCAATAAGCCTTACCAACTCGGTTTTCAAGGACAGGCCAAATCGATGGCATTCCTGCAGGTTTGCCATCAGTGCCATGAAGAGCAGGCATGGGCAGAGCGTTTTTTCCGCCATGTCACTTACCGCGCTTCGATTCGGAGGCCCTCGGCGGACGTGGTCAAGCTTTGCAGCAAATGCCACGCGAACCCGGGGATCATGGCGAGGCATAAACTGGATGTGATAGCCGGATTTCAGGATACTTACCATGCCAAAGCGATTCAATACGGGGACGTGGAAGTGGCTAACTGCCTGAATTGCCATGCACCGTATGCGCTGGGCTTTTCACCTCACCGAATCACTTCCAAGCGGAACAAAAAATCGCCGACCAATGCGGACAACAAGCGTGCAACGTGTTCGCAGTCCGGCTGCCACGTCAATGCGACGAAGGAGTTTGCCACGGGCAGCAAGGTGCACATATCCCCGGTCAAGGTGGCGCATCTGATGGAGGAGTCTGAAGAAAGCGCGGATGCCGCGCGGAACAGGGAAATATTCCAGGCCAAGGTGTTGCATTGGATAAAACTTTTTTATCAGATTCTCATCGCTGCCGTGATCGGCGGGCTCGGTGGTCACAGGCTGCTGGATCTTTATGCAACGCACCGGGATAGCAAGAAGGAGGGGGCACTGAGATGAGCCGTCACGGAAAGAGCGAAAAAGCCTTCGTCAGGCTTACGAGGAGCGAAAGAGTCCAGCATGCCATCATGTTCGTTTCAACTACTTTGCTGATCATCACCGGCTTTATGTTGATGGGTGAAAGGTCGGCTGTAGATTTGCTTGGCGCGGCCGGAAAGACCATCTTCTACTGGCGCGGAATCGTTCACCGCATTGCTGCAGCGGCCGTCACCGCCGTGTGCTTTTATCACCTCTACTATGTCATGTTCAAGGCTGATGGCAAAAGCTGGTTCCGCGACATGCTGCCGAAACCGAGGGACCTTGTGGATGCCTATCAGAATGTCATGTATATGTTGGGTCTGCGGAAGGAACGGCCCAGGCTGGACCGTTTCACCTATCTTGAGAAGCTGGAATACTTCTCCGTCTACTTCGGCATGTTCATCGTGATCAGTACCGGCGCCATGATGTGGACGCAATCATACTGGCCCAAATTCTATCTCGATGTGGCAGATGCGCTCCATTTGGGAGAGGCGACTCTCGCCGCGCTTGCAATTATTGTGGGGCATATTTTCGCAGTTCATTACAATCCGCACGTTTATCCGATGAACAGGGCTTTTATCGACGGCAAGATCTCCGAGACGCTGATGAAGGAAGAACATTCGCTCTGGTATGAAAGAATCATTGCGGAAGAAGCGTCAAAACCCGCGAACGGCGCAGTGGGAGGGCGTGGCAATGCATAAGGGTGGCATTGCCGGCGCTCCGAAGAAATTTTTCGTCCATCTTACGATGGCGATCATTTTTATCCTGCTGGCAGCTTTTTCCGCCTGGTTGCTGTGGCTTACATACTTCAGGGACGCATCCCAAAGTGAAGAGGCGCTGGCGAAACGCGCCGTCCCTCGTCGGGAGATGGTTTATGAGCCCTTTCACGGCGCCGGCGAATCCGTACTCGAGGGGGGCAAGTCACAGTCGTGGTGCCTGAAGTGCCATAAGGATTATTCGCACTCAAAGTCCAAAGAGGTGCGGGGAATTCTCAATGCCCATTCGTTCTTCATGGCTTGCGAGGTTTGCCACATCGTGCCTAAAGAAGGTGAACGGTTCGAGTACAAATGGCTGCAGCGCGGCTCAAATCTTACATTGACGGAGCTGAAGGGCAAACCGGGGGATTATGGCGGCACTATCGTTCCATTCAGGGCCGAAAAAGGGGTTGCCAAACGACTTGACGAAAACGCATCCGCAGGCCCGCTTCTCGACGAAGCCGTGGCCGCCAACCTGCTTCCCGACGATACCGGAAAAAACGAGGGCAATGGAGATTTACGGAAACTGAAGGACCGCCTTAACACGGAGATTCATAAGGATTTGTCAGCGAAACCCGTTTTTTGTGGCCAATGTCACAAGGAAAACGGAATGCTTGATTTCACCCGGCTCTTGTATTCGCCGGAAAGGGCGCAGCGCCTGGAATTCGGCGATGGGGCAACCATAATAAAACAGTATAAGGAATTTTATCTGCCCACGCTCCATGACGCACGCAGCCACCAATAAGGCGGCCAAAAATATATTTATAGACGCATAAAAAACCGGTGTGAACGTATTGCAATGTTTAGGATATGAAGATATTCTTATCTTACTATGTTCTGATAAAGGGCGGGGCGGCGTCGAATAAACCCGAATTCCCCCCCTGGAGGTGGGTACAAAGCTGCTTGGTTTGCCGGGATTAACTTTAAGCACTGCGCTGCTATGCGGAAGTGGCTTGGCAAGAGTTTGACAAAATAAGAAAAGGGCTGGCCAATGGGTAAGTCATTCTTCAAAACGCGCGTCGTTACGCTCCTTGCAGCTTTGTTGCTCTGCGGCATAGCAGGAGCCGTTAATGCCGAGGATGAATTGGACTGCCTTCTCTGCCACAAGTATCGAGGCCTGAGCCGCATAGATGAAAACGGTAAATTCCGGCTGTTTTACATCAACGAGGCTATTTTCAAGGAAGGCCCTCACGTCAGGATAAAGTGTGCGGACTGCCATCAGGATATCAAGAAAATCCCCCATGATCCCGCCAAGAAGGTCGAGTGCACCACCGAGTGCCATTTAATCGAGCCCTCAGGCCAGAAAAATTTTTCACACAAACCAGTATCTGATCTGCTGGCCAAGAGCGTTCACGGCAAGCTGGACGCGGACGGAAAGCCCAAAAAAGACCAGCAAGACTACCCCGGTTGCAAGGACTGTCACGAAGAACCGCTGTACCGCCCCCTGTCTTTTTTCAAGGGCAAAAGCAGTGGCGTGTCGGAGCGTGGGTTGGCCCGCTGCCAGACCTGCCACCGCACGGGCGATTTCGCCGAATCCTTTTACAAGCACGTGACCTCGCGGCTGCGCAAGATGCGCGATCCGAAGGAAATCGTGGGAATCTGCGCCAAGTGCCACGGCGATAAAGAGTTCCAGCAGCGGCACAAGCTGGACGACGTGGTTACCTCCTATAAGGAAACCTACCATTACAAGGCGCTGCTGTTTGGCTCGCAGGAAACGCCGGATTGCACCGATTGCCACGTTGTCAAGGGAGAGGGCGTGCACTTCATCGAAAGCAAGAAATCCCCGACATCGGCCAGCAACAAGAAGAATGTTCCGACCACCTGCCGCACCTCCGAATGCCATGAAAAAGCGGGTGAAAAGCTGGCCGGTTATCAGGTTCACGTTACCTATGACAAAGACAAGTATCCCTTGCAGCATTACATGTTGGTATTTTTTACCTGGCTGACGGCAGGCGTGTTGTATTTCTTCCTGACGCTTATCTTCCTGGAGTTGTTAAGGAGGCTCTTTCCCCATTACTCCTTCGTGAAACCGACGGGCGATGATCATCATTCCTCCAGATAACAAGTTGAAAACGCGCACTGATTGAGGGTAACTGTATGTCTATGCCGAAATATAAAAAGATATGCGAAAGGAACGGGAAGAGGTACTTCTTCCGGTTCTCATTGCATCAGCGGCTGCAGCACGTCGTGGTGTTCACCACCGTGATCACGCTGTCTCTAACCGGATTCCCCTTGAAATACCACGATAAGGCGTGGGCGGAGCCTCTCATCAACTTTATGGGAGGGATTAACGTTGCACCGGTGCTTCACCACATCGCCGGCTCCATCCTGCTGGGCTTGTTCGTCTACCATACCATTTACTGGATTTACCTGTTCTACACCAGACGGGTGTTGCCCCTGAAAAGGGCAGGGGATCTTACTTTGGGCAATGTCGGCAGAGAATTTCTAAACCAGCCGATGATTCCGAACAAGAAGGATTTCTACGACCTGATCGACATGTTCAGGTATCTTCTTTACTTCACCAACCGGCCGCCGCGCTATGACCGCATGTCCTGGAAGGAGAAGTTCGACTACTATGCGCCCTACTGGGGTATTCCCGTTCTGGGTCCGGCCGGCTTTATTCTTTGGTGGCGGGATGAGTTCACCCACTTCCTCCCCGGCATCGTGTTGAACGCCCTCTACATCATGCATACCGACGAGGCCTTGCTGGCGGCCCTGTTCATCTTCTTCGTCCATTGGTACAACGTGCACTACGCGCCCGAGAAATTCCCCCTGGGCACGGTATTCATCACCGGGTATCTCTCGGAAGATGACATGATTCACGAGCATTACGCCGAATATGTGAAGGTCATGACGGAACAGGGCCTCCAGGATGAAATCAAACCTCAGCACTAATAAAGGCCGGAGAATAGACATGTTGGGTCGTTTGAAGCAACTGATAGGCAAACTCTACGTAATCGCGCTGATGGCCTATGCCATTTGGTTCGGTTATTTCATCTATCCCCTCATATTTAGCCATGGCGGGCATGAAGAAGCGGCGCAACCGTCCGCCGGCGCCGACCTGAGAATGCCCGGAGCTTTAACCGCAGAAGAAAAAGCGTTGCATAAGATCAGGGCGGAACAGAAAGCGACGGAAACCACCGACCTGGGTTACGTCGTCTTAAAGGAGCAATACGTGAAAGGCCATTTTCACCACATCGGCATGACGGTGGAGACGGACGAAACGAATGTGTGCATAAAGTGCCATGGAGCGGTGCCCCATAACAAGGCCAAAACCATACGCGCATTTTTAAACATGCATGCGTTTTATATCGCCTGCGAGACCTGCCACATCAATACCATGGCAAAGCCGGATCAGGCGCCCTGGACTTTCCGTTGGTACGACAAGAAAACCGGCCAGGTGGTGGCCAACCCGCCGGCGCTTGTTTCCCCTGATCTGGAGAAATACGGTAACTACGGAACCAAGATCGCCCCGGGAACCCAGGCTGATAACGGTACTTTCCGCTTTATCAACGGTGACGAGGAAAGGTTGTTTTTGGCGAAATACTTGAAAACAAAAGATGCTATGGATTCTACCGAGCAGGCAAGGATGAAGAGGGTGATGCACAACAAGGTAAGCGAAAAGCCGTTGCTGTGCGAGGACTGCCATAACATGGAGAAATCCTACCTGCCATTTGCCGAGCTGGGTTATCCTCCGCGCCGGATCGATCGGCTGGAGAATACCGCGGTCGTGGGCATGATCAACAAGTACCGCGAATTCTACCTGCCCAGGTTTTTCGAACTGCACGGGGAGCAGACCCAGACTCCGGTGCCGAGGTAGCACGAACAAAGGGGGCGCACCGTTTCCCCCTTTGTTCCCCCGCAGGCGCTAGCCGAAATATTGCGGCTTCTTAACCGCGATCGGTATCGTTCTTCACGGGGCACATGAAAGCCCGGCATAACAAATGGCAATATCGTATTCCCTTGATATAATTTGTATATCATTGAATTATCGAGAGTGAAAAAGATGCCGGGGCGTATCCAACCTCAGAAATCGTCCGGAGACGAAACACAGGAACTGCATGTTTCGGGCAGGCGCTTTCTGATGAAGGTGGACGGTTCGGTGGATTGGACGATTTTCGATGGCAAACTAAAAATACTTTTCCTCGGCGCACTGATTTTGACCATCATCTCAGCCAGAGCAGCCGATTGGCCGATGATAGGAGGAGATGCCGGCCATACTTTTCACAGCACCCATTCCGTCCCGGCAAACCCCGTCAAGCTATGGGAAATCAAGCTGGGCGGGGGAGTCTATGGCTCTCCTGTTGCCAGCGGCAAAGCGGTCTATGTGGCCGGGCACGATCAGCGCTTGTGGGCGTTGGACAAGGAAAGGGGGCGGGTGTTATGGAATTATGCCGCTGGCAGCGCCATCTCAGCCACCCCGGTGATAGCAGGGGAGACCATTGCGGTAGCGTCCAAAGATGGAACAGTCACTGCGTTAAACACCAAAACCGGCAAGCAGAAATGGCAGATCAGAACGGGCGGAAAAATACTTTCTTCCCCGGTGGTGGACGACGACACGCTGTATTTGGGCAGCAACGACCTGTTTTTGTATGCGCTGGATTTTGCCAACGGCAAGATACTCTGGCGCTATTACGCGGAAGATTACCGCTACGGCGGATTATATGCCTCGCCAGGCTTGGACAAGGAACGGGTCTATATCGGCGCAAAGAATGGTGTGTTCCACGCAATTTGGCGGCACAGCGGAAAACCCGCCTGGCGAACGGAACTCGGGTCTGCCATATATGATGCGCCATTGGTGGCTGGAGACACGATCTATCTCGGCGCCTATGACCGCCGCGTATATGCGCTCGACGCAAGCACCGGGGCCATCGTCTGGCGGACGGAACTGGAGGATTGGCCGCAAGGGACGCCGTTGTTGATGGACGGAATACTGTATATAGGCAGCCACAATGGAACGCTGTATGGGCTAAAGGCGGCAGACGGCGCTGTAGTCTGGCAAACATCGCTAGGCAGCGAGTTGCGTCACGGTTTCACGGTTGGCGCCAACCGCATAGGAGTGATCGGGACTATGAGCGGACGACTGTACGCCATGGATCTGGATACACGCAAAATAGTATGGGAAAAAAATATCGGCTCGGCCGTATTCGGCGCCCCCATGCTTGCGGATAACACCCTGTTTGTGGCAACACAGGAAGGCGGGGTTAGCGCATGGCGTTAAAATGGCTGTGGGTTGGCGTAGCCATGCTGCTGTCTTTTACCATGCTGTGGGCAGCGGAGCCGCCAACAAAGAAAGCCGTCGCGAGGGACGAGCGGCTGTTCGAGCAGATCGAGGAAATACCCAATCTGCTCGCCACCGGTAAAACCACCCCGGAGCGCATCCCCGATCCCCACTGGAGAGAGGATGCTTGCCAAGCTTGTCACAAGGGCAGGCCTACTGCACAAAATACGGCGTTGCGCGGCAAGAATATCAACCGGCTTTGCTTCAACTGCCATGTTCCCGATTCGGCTAAGAACCATATCCATGCGGTGGACATGAAACCGTCTGCGGAAAAGAAAAACCGTATGCCGGAAGCGTTCGCCCAAGCGTTAAAACGCGGCGGCGGGGTTATCACCTGCATCGCCTGCCATGACCTGCCCATGCAATGCCAGAAGGAGCGCTTTGCCGAACGGAAGCTCAACCCGATGTTCTTTCGCGGCGGACCCTTTCAGTACCGCACCGATCTCTGCTTTAACTGCCATGATCCGAGCCAGTACGAGCGGCTCAATCCGCATGACCAGATCACCGACGAAGGCACGCTGAACAAGAAGGCCTGTCTGCCGTGCCACCGCGACAGCCCGAACCGGTTCCAGGTAAAAAGCATCGCCGACGCCAGCTTCAACGTTACCGACGATCTGACCCAGCTATGTACCGGTTGCCACCCCTGGATTCCGCATCCTCCGGGAATTAGTTCGACGGGCCCGAATCATTTGACCAAACCGACACCGGAAATCGCCGCATTCATGAAAGAGACGGAAAAAAAATATGGTGTGGAGTTGCCGCTGGATCCGACCAACGGCCAGGTTTTTTGCGCCACCTGCCATAATCCCCACGAACGGGGGATGCTGCAGGGCAGCGCCGGCCGCGGCGCGGATGCAAAATTCCGGCTGCGCCGGCCGAGCGATAAAATGTGCCCGAGCTGCCACAACAAGTAAACTGACGTTGGGATTTTTGTTGATAAAAGGATATTGGCGAAGTAACCGGCCTCTGGCCGGAAGGTGTTCCGCAGAAAGTAAAAATATATGCATAAATATCAATATATTAATATGTCTCTCTTGAAGGTGGGGTCATATTTAACAGCAGCCACCAGTTCCGGCATATCCAGTGGACGAAGGACAAAACCCGAAATTCACCGCTCCCGGTGTCATTGCCATTGATGCGGCGAGCCGGTTGCTTGTGGCCGAAATGCTGACGACGGTTTTCATGTTCAGATTGCGGCGGGTACTCTTTTTTTTTCGCCTGCGTGGATGTCGTGGTGGCGGGCCGATGTTGCAACCAGTGCTGGCGCTCGTCCTTTTGGCCGCCCTGTTGCCCAGGGCGGAGGCGGCGCGGGAAATCAAGCCGCAACGGGAATGTGCCAACTGCCACGTGATGTGGATGGACGAATTCAAGCGCAAGGACGTTACACCGCTGATTGCCTACAATCCGAAGCCGGTGGTGGATACGGGAAAGCAGGATGTGGTGAGTACGGACCGCATGTGTTTTTCTTGTCATGACGGCTTTGTGCTGGATTCCCGCTTCGCGTGGAAGAACCGGCAGAATTTCCACCCCATAGGCGTGAAGCCGTCGAAGAAAGTGGAAATTCCGGTCGTGGATGGCAAAGAGGCTTATCCTCTCAACGACGATGGCAAGGTTTACTGCGGCACCTGCCACAGTGCCCACGGTGTTTCGTGGAATCAAAAAGATTCCCCGATTTTCCTGCGCGTAAAAAACGTGGAATCGCGCATGTGCTTGAATTGCCACGGGGAGCGCGGATCCGGCCCAAAGAAGGGCAACCACCCGGTGCTCAAGAAATTGAAGGAAATTCCTTCCGCCTTGATCGAGGCGGGCGCCAGGTTCGGCAATGACGGGAATGTGATCTGCCAGTCCTGTCACCGCGTGCACGGCGCGCCCGAGGATAAACTATTGGTGGTGAAAAACGGCAACTCGGAGTTGTGCGCTACCTGCCACGCCGACCGCGATGCCCACAGCCCGGCGGAAGCGGGGCGCAAGGGAACCCATCCGGTCAACAGCAAGCCGGACAAGGTGAAGATTCCGCAGCAGTTGCTCGACGAGGGCGCCAAGCTGGGAGACGGCGGCACCGTCATTTGCGAGACCTGCCACAAGCCCCATTTCGCCAAGGAAGATGCGAAAATCCTGGTGCTGCGCAATCCACAGTCGCAACTGTGCCAGGCCTGTCACGCGGATCAGCGTAAGGTGGCGAACAGCAAGCACAACATGGTGCTGCTCGACGAATCGGACAAGAATGTGCGCGGGCAGGAAGTGGGCCAGGCGGGGGTGTGCAGCGCCTGCCATCTTCCGCATGGCGGCCAGGGGCCTAAAATGTGGGCGCGCCCGATACCGGCCGAGGGCGACCCGATGGCCAATCTGTGCCTGAGTTGTCATCGGGACGGGGGGTTGGCCAAGAAGAAACAGGTGGGTGCTTATACCCACCCGGTGGGGCGCGATATGTCGCGCCTGAAGGGGCCGGTCAAATTGCCCGGTTTTAGCCGGGAAGGAGTGAAAAGCACGGGGACAGAACAAGGAAGGGTGACTTGCGCCAGCTGTCACGACACCCATCAGTGGGATCCCGTCAATCCGGAAAAAACCTCCAAGCCCGGCGATCCCAGCGATGCCGGCAATAAGTTTCTGCGCAAATCGGATGACCTCGAGTCGAGCTTGTGCCGCACCTGCCACAAAGACCAGGGGACTATTCTGAACACCAAGCACGACCTTGCAGTCATGTTTCCCAAAGAACGTAATATCAAGGGGCAGACCGCGGCTGAGGCGGGAGTTTGCGGCAATTGCCATTTGCCCCATAACGGCAACGGCCCGCGCATGTGGGCGCGGGCGCCTTTTCCTGGGGTGGACCCGGTTTCTTCCCTCTGCCAGAGTTGCCATAACCTAAAAGGAATAGCGAAAGACAAACTCGTCGGGAACTACAGCCATCCTGTGAATGCACCGATTGCCAATATCGGCATAACGGCGAAAGGCGGGGAGTGGACGAGCAGCCGTCAGCCTGCAGGGCAGGAAAAGGCGATCAAATCTCTGCCGCTTTATGACAGCAAGGGAGAGCCTGCGCCGGAAGGCGGCAACGTCACCTGCGGCGCCTGCCATAACCCCCATAACTGGTCATCCGTCCCCCATGCCGATGAAGGCAAGGATCCACGCGAGATCAAGGGAAGCAGCGAAACCAGTTTCCTGCGCCTGCCCAACGACAATAAAGCAACGCTTTGCGCCAATTGCCACGTGGATAAAGGGCCTGTCGCCCTATCCAAGCATAACCTGGCGATTTCCGCGCCGGCGGAAAAGAACCTCAAGGGCAAAACGACCGCCGAAACCGGCGTGTGTGGCGCCTGCCACCTGACCCACAATGGCAACGGCCCGAAAATGTGGGCCAGAAACACCGGCGAGGGGCAGGATGACATTGAGAAACGCTGTGCCAGTTGCCACCGCAAGGGCGAAGTAGCGGGCAAAAAACTGACCGGCGCCAACAGCCATCCGCTACGCGTGGATCTGAAAAAAGTCGGCGGTCAGACTGAGCTGCCTTTATTTACCGCGGAGGGCAAGCAGGATAACATTAATGGCAAGATTGCCTGCGCCACTTGCCATAATTTGCACCAGTGGAACCCTCTGGATGCTGGCAGCACCGCCGGGGCCGGCGCCAAAGCGGAGGGTGACGGCAAGGACAGCTTCTTGCGTCTGCCCGCAACGCCGTCGTCCGAATTGTGCGCCAACTGTCATCGGGGCCAGCGCTGGGTAAGGAAAACAGAGCACGACCTTGCGGTGACTGCTCCTGCCGCAACCAATTCCCTGGGCCAGAACGTGAAGCAATCCGGCGTGTGCGGCCAATGTCATGTCCCGCACAATGCGGAGGCCAAGCTGCGTTTGTGGGCGAGGACGCCCGGAAAGGCCAATGACGCGATGGAGAGTTTGTGCCGCTCTTGCCACGCGGCAGGCAAGGTGGCCGAGGGCAAAATGCCATTCAAACCCAACCACCCGGCCAAGGTCACGGTTACATCGAATCCGGCATGGCGGCGCGGCGGACAGGAGGAAAGCGGCTATTTTCAGGTGTTTACCAAGGATGGCCGGAAAAGCAATGCGGGTATCATCACTTGTCCTACATGCCATAACCCCCACCAGTGGAGTGTCGGGAAGGAAGAAGAGGGCCCAGGGAAAAATACCGAGGGAGATTCGCGCAGCAGCTTCCTTAGAAACCACAGCGAATTCGCATTGTGCGCGAACTGCCACGGCATGGATTCCTTGTTCCGCTACAAGTATTTTCATGACGAAGCGTCGCGCCTCAATTATCGCCTGTACCGGTGATTTCTGGCCGAGCCTGGTCTGATTGCAGATGGCGTGATAACGCTTAATTTTGGCCGCGAAGACTCAACGTAGAATGCGACTCATGAGGACTACTGTTCAATGATCCCAGATTATCCATTAGGCGGCGCTTTGCGCCTACGCGAGTGCTGGCGGCCGGTTTGCGGCCATTTTCGCCGCTTGTTCGTCGTCCATGGAACGACCATGGACTCCTCGCAAGCAACGAAACTGTCTCGCAACCCGCCTCGCCATCATCTCGCGCCCTAATGGATAATCTGGGATGATGACAAGTTTGTGAATTTCTACGTCCTCACAGAAACCTGGTTCACTCACCGCTACCCGCTGGATTGACCCTCGCGCTATTTCTATTTGGCGGGTTCCGCCGACACCAGCTTGACTTTTACGAGGCCGCTGGAAAAAGAATTAAAGTCCGGCAGTTTCTGAAATACCCAGCCTTCCGCCAGCACTTTCCCCTGCTTGATCAGTTGCACCTGGACGGCAGGGTTGGTCGGCTCATTGCTTGAGCTGGTGGCGGTGTTGAAGTCGCTGGTGTAGGCGGGCAGGAAATTCATCACGTGCATCTGCGCCCCTTCAGTGCCGATGTCTATCTTGTCGCCGACGGCGGCGCGTACCGCCTTTTCCTTGCCATCCGGCCCTGTAATAACGAGATTGACCGCCTTCCAGTGCCCCTTGATGCTGTCGGGAACTACAACGGCCAAGGCTTTCTTGCCATCCAGCTTCGGATGGGCAGCGGCCGCGCCGTTATCGAGCGTCTGAGAAGAATTGCCGGTAACCGCGCCCAGGGGCGGATGATTGGGCGGTAGCGGCTCGTCGCCCTTTACCGGTGCAGGCAAAACCTTGTTTGCGGGCGGAGCGGCAGGCGAGCCGCTATTCTCGGCGGTTTGGGCGGCAGGCGCTGTCTTTGCCTGCTTCGCTTCCTCCTTGCCGCAGCCGCCAGCAAACAAAACAAGCGCCAAGGGCAGTACCACTAGCTGGGGACGGGAGAAAATGTGGCTTAATTGCATTTATATACCTGCAAGTTATCGGTTAAAAGGCGCCTCATGGTTTTGATGCGTTATCATCGCAGTGGGCGAAAAACACCCGTCGAATTTTAAGCCACTCGCCCTCAAATACGCAACTCCTCCGAAGCTATGATCTATTGGCCGCTTTTCGGGCGGATTCCCCTCTACGCAGAATAGAAAAGCCAAGCGGAGATCGACGCCGGAATTGCGGCTGCCTTCTTCCGTGCGGCGGCCAGAGCCATCCTTGGGGACAAATTAAGTCTGACAGGCTGCTGGGCAGTGGTATAATTCATTACTGTTGCAAAACGGCTTGGCGCATGGTTGGCTGCCTGTTTGCCGGTGCTGATATATTGGTCCTGCAGCCCGAACTGTCATGATGAAGAAAGAGCTGGACAGCGATTCTGCACAGGTGGAAGTATTGTTCGTCACGCTTGATCCGGCAAAGGGGCAGCCAGAAAAACTGGCCGGCTTCGTGGCTAAATTTTCCTACCTTGCCGCGATTGTTCATGACGTGAAATTGCTTTTGGGTGAGAAACCATGACAGATGTTGTGCGAATGATGCCGAACCGACTTACGACTCCGCGCGTCGCGGATAAAAACGAGGTTTGCTCCCCGGTGGCTTGCAGGGATTGTGGTATTTACGGCTTGTGCCGCGAGGTGAACGGCCCCGGTAGCGACCTGCGCCTGCTTGAAACTATTGTCAGAAACCGCAAGATGTTCAAGCGCGGCGATCTGCTGTACCGGGCCGGCGATCCTTTGCGCGCCATTCATGCGATCCGCTGCGGTTCCGTCAAGACTTACGTCCTGACCAATGACGGACGGATGCAGATCACCGGCTTCCATGTCACCGGCGAGCTGCTGGGTCTGGGCGCCATCGCTGCCAGTCATTACGCCAGCGAAGCGCGGGCGCTGGAAAGCACCATGGTGTGCGAAGTGCCCATCGAGGTGCTGGAGGCCTACAGTGAAGAGATTCCTTCCATCCGCCAGCAGATGCTTAAAATCCTGAGCCGGGAAATCCTCGACAATCAGGAGCTGATGCTGCTGCTCGGCAAGAAAAATGCCGAGGAGCGCCTGGCTACTTTCCTGTTAAGCCTTTCCCGGCGCTTTGAGAAGCGCAGTTATTCCCCCACCAAATTCAATTTGAGCATGTCGCGCAGCGATATCGGCAACTACCTTGGCATGGCCGAGGAAACCGTGTGCCGGATATTCACCCGTTTTCAGGACGAGAGCCTGCTGACTACCGAGCGGCGGCAGGTGCAGTTGCACGACCTGGACCGGCTCAAATCCATCGCCCTGGGCTGACTTTCCTCTTTCCGGTTTGCGGCCTCCGATTGTTTTAATCGGACTCATGGGTATTGATAAAAAACAGTTTCGTTGATGTACGTCAGTGAATGCTTGCGCATTTGCGATTATATTACACACCATTGTGCCAAGGGCTGAAAGAGTGTGTTTTTTGGCACAGTTGCTATAGTGATACATGGCGGACCGGCCTGGAAAAAATAAGAGTGGCCCGCGTTTGGAGATGCGTATATTTCATTTCGAGACGCGGGTTTATGTTTACAGCAAGGAGAAAGTTATGGCATCGGTTGCGATAGGGAGCGGCGAGCAATACAATTACGATGTTGTCCGCAAATTCACCATCATGGCCCTGATTTGGGGGGCGGTGGGTATGCTGGTCGGGGTGTTTATCGCCTCGGAACTGGCTTGGCCGTTTTTAAATTTTGATATCCCCTACATTACCTTCGGCCGCCTGCGCCCTGTCCACACGGGTGCCGTGATTTTTGGCTTCGGCGGCAGCGCGCTGTTCGCCACTTCCTATTATGTGGTGCAGCGTACCTGCCAAACCCGCCTGCTGTCGGATGGCATGGCCAGCTTCACCTTCTGGGGCTGGCAGGCGATCATCGTACTGGCCGCGCTGGGCGACGTGATGGGCTACACCCAGGGCCGCGAATATGCGGAAATGGAATGGCCGATCGACCTGCTGATTGCGGTGGTGTGGGTAGCGTATGCCATCGTCTACATCGGCACCGTCATGAAGCGCAAGGAACCCCACATCTACGTGGCCAACTGGTTCTATCTCGGCTTCATTCTGGCCACCGCTTTGCTGCACATCTTCAACAACCTGGCGATTCCGGTCAGCTTGACCCAGTCCTATCCGCTGTTCGCCGGTGCCCAGGACGCGATGACCCAGTGGTGGTATGGCCACAACGCGGTGGGCTTCTTTCTCACCGCCGCTTTCCTCGGCATGATGTACTACTTCGTGCCCAAGCAGGCAGGCCGGCCGATCTACTCCTACCGGCTGTCCATCGTCCACTTCTGGGCGCTGATCTTCATGTACATGTGGGCCGGTAGCCACCATCTGCACTGGACCGCGATTCCCGACTGGACTTCGACCCTGGCGGCGACCTTCTCCATCATGCTGCTGATGCCTTCCTGGGGCGGCATGATCAACGGCATCATGACCATGTCTGGCGCCTGGGACAAGCTGCGCACCGACCCGATTCTGCGTTTCATGATCGTGGCGCTGTCTTTCTACGGCATGTCCACATTCGAAGGGCCTATGATGTCGCTGAAGGATGTCAACGCGCTGTCCCACTACACTGACTGGACCATCGGCCACGTGCATTCCGGTGCACTGGGCTGGGTGGCGATGATTACCTTTGGCTCTCTGTACCACTTGCTACCCAAGTTGTGGGATACCAAGATGTACAGCGTCAAGCTGATCAACGCCCACTTCTGGCTGGCGACCATCGGCACCCTGCTGTACATCACCGCGATGTGGATCTCCGGCATCATGCAGGGCCTGATGTGGCGTGCCTACGACGATTTTGGCAACCTGCAGTATTCCTTCGCCGAATCAGTCGCCGCCATGCACCCCTACTACGCGATGCGCGCGCTGGGGGGACTGGTGTTCCTGGCCGGCATGGTGCTGATGCTTTTCAACTGCTACATGACCATCCGCCAGGCCAAGAGGGTGCCCGCCGGCGGCCTGGCGGCGAGCGCGGCGTAACGGGACTCGGGTTGAGACCCTCTCTCCTAACTCTCTCCCAGAGGGAGAGAGGGACGAAGTCTCGCTTCGCGAGTTTCACCTTAACATAAGGAAAGATCATGTTCGATCATGGAAAAATAGAAAGAAATCTCGGGTTGATGCTGGTTTTGACGATGTTTACCATCAGTATCGGCGGACTGGTTGAAATCGTGCCCTTGTTCTTCATCAAGGGCACGGTCGAGGATGTGAAGACACCCGAAGGGATCGGGATGGTTCGCCCCTACAGCCCGCTGGAACAGCGTGGCCGCGATATCTATATCCGCGAGGGCTGCTACCTGTGCCATTCGCAGATGATCCGCCCGTTCCGCGACGAGGCGCTGCGCTATGGACACTATTCACTGGCGGCGGAATCGCAATACGACCATCCGTTCCAGTGGGGTTCCAAACGTACCGGTCCCGACCTGGCGCGCGTAGGCAAGAAATACTCCAATGAGTGGCAGGTGCAGCATCTGATCGCGCCGCGTTCGATGGTGCCCGAGTCGGTGATGCCGAATTACCCCTGGCTGCTGACCACCCCCCTGGATACTTCCGATGTGGCTGACCGGATGGCCGCGCTGCGCATGACTGGCGTGCCTTACTCCATCAGCAAGGCCGAATACGACAATAACGTCAAGGAGTTCGGCGCGGATGTGGCGAAGCAGCTGCATATTCCCGATGCCAAGAAGGACCTGATCGAGCAGGCGCAAAGCGGCAATTACGACGGCGATGCCAGCAACGTGACCGAAATGGACGCGCTGGTGGCCTATCTGCAGGTGCTGGGCACGATGGTGGACTTCGGCAAGCTCGACAACGACAGCTTCGTGAAATTCCGTTAAGGGGACGCGCGATGGAATGGCTAATGTGGTTTACCCGGTTCGAGAACTCCAAGCCTTTGGCACTGCTGATATTTTTCTTCGCCTTCTGCGCCATTTTGTTTTACGTATACGGCAGCAGGAAGCGCGGCGAGCGCCTGGAATCCTACAAGCACATGCCCTTTCAAGACGATTAAAATATGGACGCAAAGGAAGCTATCATGAGTCAGGGAAACACTCAACCGAGCAAGGTTCAAACCACCGGCCACGTCTGGGACGGCGACTTGCAAGAGTATAACAATCCATTGCCGAACTGGTGGTTGTGGGGGTTCTACCTCACCATATTCTTCTCGGTGGCGTACTGGCTGGCCTACCCTGCCTGGCCGGTGGGCAAGGGCTTCACTACCGGCATGGCTACAATCACCTACAAGAACGACAAGGGTGTCGAAAAAACCACGCACTGGAATACCCGCGCTTTGTTGATGAAAGATTTGCAGGACGCGCGCGAATTCCAGAAGAAGTATTTCGACAGGGTCGCGGCCATGCCTTATGATCAGATCGCCAAGGATCCCGAGATGCTCAACTTCGTCGCTTCTGCCGGCAAGGTGCTGTTCGCCGACAACTGCGCCGCTTGTCACATGAGCGGCGGTCAGGGCAAGAGGGGCTTCGCCCCCAGCCTGGTCGACGACGACTGGATCTACGGCGGTACCTACGACAAGATACAGGAAACCATCACCAATGGACGCCACGGCATCATGCCGGTCAAAGGGGGCGCGAACCTGAACGATGTGGAGATCGACAATCTTGCCAATTACGTTCTCAGCCTGTCCGGCGAGAGCATGGATGCCGCCAAGGTGAAGGCCGGCGACGAACTGTTCCACGGCAAGGCCGCCTGCTTCAGTTGCCACGGTGCGGACGGCAAGGGCAACAAGGACATCGGTGCGGCCAACCTGACTGACAAGATCTGGCTGTGGGCCGATGTGCCCGGCGCCGGTTCGGCTGACAAGCAGGTGGAAGCGGTCAAGGCGGTGATTGCCGCAGGTCTGAACAAGGGTGTGATGCCTGCCTGGAGCGGACGTCTGAAAGCCGACCAGATCAAGCTGCTGACGACTTACGTGCACGACGTGCTCGGCGGCGGCAGCAAGAAATAGACGGGCTGTCCTCTGGACCCTGGACCCCGGCCTTGCGGACGGGGTCTTTTCTTTTGGTGCGCCCGGCAGGGCGCACTTACTTGGAGGTGAAAGTCCTCTACTCGCCCGGCAAGGGGAAGAGTTAGCCGAACGGCAAGGGTGTTCTGGGTGACTGGAAATCTGGAGGAAGCCGAAGGCAA
>JAJYXP010000062.1 GCA_021801705.1 Pseudomonadota bacterium | reverse complement strand
CGCTGCTCGGCCACTGTCTCGGCGGGCAGTTGATGGCCAGGGCGCTGGGCGGCACGGTGATCCGCAACCCGGTCAAGGAAATCGGATGGGGGGAAGTGATGGTGGCGGCCGATGCGGTTGCCCATGCATGGTTCGGTGACGCAACGCAATTCACGGTCTTCCACTGGCATGGAGAAACCTTCACCCTGCCGCCGGGCGCGACCTGCATCCTGAGCAGCCCCCATTGCCGGAATCAGGCTTTCGTTCTGGGCAAGAATCTGGCTTTGCAGTGCCACGTTGAAATGACGGAAGAAATGGTGAAGGAATGGTATACCCTCGGTGCCGATGAAGTGGCTGCCGCACTAGGCAGCAGCCCGGCGGTGCAGGACGCGGAAGCCGCCTCAGCCAATCTGGAACAGCGGGTGGCTCGTCTTCATGCGGTAGCGGATTGGCTCTACGGGCACTGGATTGAAGCGCTGCCCAAGTAGCTGTCGCATCCGCGGTCCGGCCGGAATTTTGAATCATGTTTAGAATGTTCTGCCATACTTCATGAAATTTTCGTTTGCAGCTTAAACGAGTGGTGTCAGGAGGGTGGCGTGGGCGAGCAATCGAAACTTGAGGTTTTCCCCCACTTTTTCCATCAGCCTGATCCTTCTTTCTCTCGCCCTGTTGCCATTCGGCATGCAGGCGTCCTTCCCCTTGTGGGCTATCGGCACGATCTTCCACCTGGGTTTCACACTTTTCGTGCTGTCGCTCTGGACCAACTACACCACCTTCGATATCCAGCACAGCAATCCCTCCTGATTCATCCCCATGGTGGGCATATCCTGGTGCCGATAGGGGGCATCGACCATGGCTTTCCCGAAATATCCTGCTTTTTTCTCTCTACCGCAAGTTCATGCGAATCCGCTTCTTCCTGTCCTGGTGGGCCTATCCCTTCCCGGTCGCGGCATTCGCCATTGCAGCATTCTTAACAAGGCGGATCGACCGGATTTATATCCCGTAGGCAGGAGCAAAAAACCGTCTTCTTTTAAAATGAAAACACCATCACTTCAAGTCGTTTTAAAAGCCCGAAGCCTATCCATATATTATTCATAACTTTATGATAAAAATAATAATAATTGTCTTCCGCACCATCAAGTTAAGCGCCGGATTTGCCGATACAAAGGCATCAACATCCATTCCGATGCACAGAGAACCATGAAAATCGAAAGTTCAAACGTCCGGTTGGCCAGCCAGCACAGCGCTGTGGAAAAGCAATCTGTCCGGGAGTCGCTCCGAATGTGGATCGGCGAGCAACGGCCTGATTTTGGGGGAAACGGGGGCCGGGGTGCCCGGACGGCCGCCGATGCAGTCAGCCTCTCTGCGCAGGCTAAGGCTGCCGCTGCGGCCGATCCAGCACAACAGGCCGCTGCGATTGATCCCGAAAAGGAGTTGGAGAAAGACCCCCGCTTCCTTTTGATAAAACTGATGGTGGAAGCGCTGACCGGCGAAAAGATCAAGCTGGCCAGGATAGAAGACGCCAACGTCCGGGCAGCGCCCGCGCAGGACATCCCCGACCCGAAACAGGCTGCGCAGGCACAGCCTCAGCGCCCAGTGTTCGGTGTCGAATACGACTACCACGAAACCCGTTACGAGGCGGAGCAGACCAGTTTCTCCGCGCAAGGCGTGATCAAGACCGCCGATGGCAAGGAAATCAGTTTCAAGCTGGAACTGGCCATGAGCCGGGAACACTACGAGGAAACCAACACCAGCTTGCGCCTGGGGGATGCCGTGAAAAAGGATCCGCTGGCGATCAATTTTGGCGGCACCGCGGCGCAGCTCACCGATGCGAAATTCAGCTTCGATCTCAATGCGGACGGCAAGGCGGAGCAGATATCCTTTGTCGGTGCAGGCAGCGGTTTCCTGGCGCTGGACAAGAACGGAGATGGCAAGATCGGCAACGGCAGCGAGCTGTTCGGCCCCGCCAGCGGCGACGGCTTCCAGGAACTGGCGGCCTATGACCAGGACAAAAACGGCTGGATCGACGAAAACGATGCGGTTTATCAAAAACTCCAGGTTTGGATCAAGGACGCCAAGGGCAACGATACCCTCGGCGCCCTGGCGCAAAAGAACGTCGGCGCGCTCTACCTGGGCAACATCGGCACGCCCTTCGACATCAAGAACAGTCAAAACCAGCTTGACGGCCAGATCAAATCAAGCGGCGTTTATCTCAAGGAAGACGGCGGCGCCGGCACCATGCAACAAATCGATCTGACTATTTAGCGGCCGCGCTGATAAAGCCCCATCAACTCTGCCTGACCGATGATATGGCCCCGCATCGCCTTTTCC
This sequence comes from Pseudomonadota bacterium, assembly GCA_021801705.1. Lineage (GTDB taxonomy): Bacteria > Pseudomonadota > Gammaproteobacteria > Burkholderiales > Sulfuricellaceae > Sulfuricella. The sequence goes on along the minus strand of JAJYXP010000062.1, from coordinate 11,228 downwards.
AGCACGGCCTTGGTGGGACTGCCCAGATCCGGCAGAACGGTGTCCAGGGCATACAGCTTGTGAAAATAGCGGTGGCGGCCAATCGGCGGGCAGGGTCCGCCGTAGCCGCTACGCTGCCAGCCGTTCAGCCCTTGCCGCGTTCCCTGCGGCAGTCCCTTGGCCGGCACGCCTTCGGGCAATCCGTCTGCACCGGGCGGTATGTTGTACAACAGCCAGTGCACCCAGGTCATTTTGGGCGCGGACGGGTCTGGCGCATCCGGATCATCCACGATCAGGACCAGACTACGGGTTCCTGCCGGCACGCCGATCCAGGTGAGCGGCGGCGAGATATCCTGGCCCTCGCAGGTGTAGCGTTGCGGGATCGAGCCGCCCTGGAAAAACACCGTGGACGTCAGCATCATCGCCATTTCTCTCTCCTTTTTCTTGTCTGCGCTGCGCCGCTTTAACGTGAAACACGCGTAGCGTATACCTCGTCCCCCTCGCCCGTCTCGCCGGATTGAGCAGCTTTGCTGCCAATCCCGGCGGGGACACTCCTTGCGGGTGCAGGGAGAGGGCTAGGGGTGAGGGAAACGGTCATGGCACGAGCAAGTTTCATTTTCCGGGGCAACGATTCGCCATGACCGTTAGGAATGGCGCAGCGCGCCTTGCCGGGCATGCAGGAACCAGCGGTCGAGCACTACATGCCGGGCGAACCAGGGGCTGGCCAGCAGCTTGCCGCCGATGAAGCGCAGCGCCTCCTGCGGCAGCGTGCCGGCAGCGCGCCCGTCCGTACCGAAGCGCGCAGCCAGGCGCTGTTGGTAGGGCGCGAGGCGTTCCCGGCGATAGTCACGGCCGGCTTGGGCGATGGTTGCTGCCGCCAGCAGTCCGGATTCCACTGCCGGGCGGATGCCTTCGCCGCTGCGGGGATAAGCCAGCCCCGCAGCGTCGCCCACCAGCAGCACCGCGTCATCCTCCTGCTTGCGCACGCCGTGGCCATGAAGCAGATAGGCGTGGCCGTGAAACCTGTCCGGGATAGTGGCAGGGACCTTGCCGCGCCGCCTGAGAAAATCGCAAAATGCCGTCAGGTGTTCCGCCAGGTGATGGCTGCCTTCCCGGCCCAGGCCGATGTTGAGATACCTCCCCTTGCGGAAACACCAGCCGTAGCCCTTCAGGTCCCGGCAGAAAAACAGCTCCGGTGTTTCGGGCTGCACACCGCATGTGTCCGCCTGTTTCTCATCCATGGCGAACTCGACCTCCCTGGCCGCCACTACCGGCTCCCGCCCGCCCGACTTCGCCCCCAGAAAGCGCGCCACCGGACAGAAATGACCCCCGGCGCCAACCAGCATCGGGGCCTCGATTTCTCCATTGACGATCCAGCCGTCGCCGCGGCGCTCCAGGGAGTGCAGCAGCTCGCCCAGGCGCAAACGGGCGCCCGAGCGCTGCAGCAGATAGTGGTCGAATTCGCTGCGCCGGATGCCGTAGCTCACATCGTGCCGGTAGCGGGTTTCCACTTCGCTGCCATCGACATCGATCATGCCGGTGCGAAAACCGGTGACCGGCTGCAGCACCCGGCCCGCGGCATAATCTGCACAGTCGATTTGCAGGGCGTCGAGCACGGCGGGGGTGATCCAGCCTGCGCACACCTTGTCCCGCGGAAAGGCCTGGCGGTCCAGCACCAGCACATCCAGACCGTGCCGCCGCAGTTCCCGGGCGCAGGTGGAACCGGCCGGGCCGCCGCCCACGATCAGGACATCACAGGTTTCCATCGCCTTGGCCTGGCTTGTAGAGGAATTCGCGGGTCCAGGGGATGTCGTTGTCACCGGCCCGGGCGAACACCACCTGGAACAGTTGCAACTCGCCGGCGGTGAAAGCGGCCAGTGACCCGGCCAGATACAGCCGCCAGGCCAGCACGAAAGATTCGCCGAACATTTCCGTCACGCGCGGCACCGCCACTTCAAAGCGCTGCAGCCAATGGTCCAGGGTCTTGGCGTAGTGCAGACGCAGATTTTCCACGTCCAGAACGGAAAAATTCGCCGGCTCGAAAATGGCCATCATCTCCCCCAGGCTGGGGGGATTGGCACCGGGAAAGATACGCCGCTCGATCCAGGGATTGAGCAGGGATGGCCGGTTCACCCCGATCGAGTGGATCAGGCCGCGGCCGTTCGGCTTGAGGCAGCGGTCGATGACGCCGCCCAGCGTCTGGTAGTGCGCCACGCCAACGTGCTCGAGCATGCCGACCGAAACGAAGGCATCGCACGTCCCGGTGATTTCCCGGTAATCCCCTTCGACGAACTCCACCCGTTCTTCCAGCCCTTCCTGCCGCGCCCGCTCCCGTGCGTAGGCGATCTGCTCCGTGGCGATGTTGTAGGCGCGCACCCGCACGCCATAGTGCCTGGCCATGTGCAGGGCCAGGGCGCCCCAGCCGCAGCCTGCTTCCACGACATGATCGCCCGGCACCAGTTGCAGCTTGCGGCAGACATGCTCCAGCTTGGCGACCTGGGCTTGCTCCAGAGTCGCCGCCGGGGTCGGGAAATAGGCGCAGGTATAGACCATCTGCCGGTCGAGCCAGAGCCGGTAAAAATCGTTGCCGATGTTGTAGTGGTGATGAATGTTCTCTCGCGCCCGCAGCAGGCAGTTGGAACGCGGGCGATTGAGCCAGTTGAGCAGCGTTTCCCGCAAGCTGCCGGGCGCAAGGCGCATGCGGGAGCGGTAGAGCGCATTCAGCAACGCCACCAGGCTAGGTTCCACCTCGATGCGGCCGGTACTGTACATCTCGCCGAATTGCATGTCGGGATTGGCGACAAGCTTGAGCAGCGCGCCCCGGTCGCGGATCACGATACGCGCTGCCGGCGGTTCTGCCGAAAGACCGATTTCCTGCCCGTCCCACAGCACGAAACGCAGCGGCGGCGAACCCATCAGCTCCAACAACTTTTTCAGCAGCCATTTTTCCAGGATACCGGTATTGCCGTCAGCCCGCTTCGGCCCGTATTGCAACGGCCCGTGATGGCGGTGGGTAGCCGCGCTCGCTCCATCGGGTTTGACTTGAGGTCGGTTCATGGTCGCAGGTTCCGCAATCCGTTAGAGTGTCTACGCCTTCCTATATAAGGCATGCGCCGGGTGCTTCCCGCTCGCGGCCGCTTTCGGGCGCTGACCCAAAGCGTTGCCAAGGTCGGCGCGCTCGCTTTTGTTGTTGCCGACCCGCAGCAGCGTCCAATAACCGAAAAGATTGACCGGCCGGGTATCCAGCACTTCCAGTCCGGTTTCATGAATAAATGTGCCCAGCCCGAAGTCGGGACGGAAACCCATCACTTGCGACAAAGGCGCGAGCAAATTCTCGATGCCGCCGGCTACGGGATTCGAACTGTGGAAGTGATTCACAATGAACAGTTCTCCGTCCGGCCGGCACACCCGGCGCATTTCGTCCACCAGGCGCGCCGGGCGGGGCACCACCGATGCCACGTACATGGCCACCACCTTGTCAAAGCTGTTGTCGTCAAAATCCATGTTTTCGGCGTCCATCAAGCGCAAGTCGATCACCTGCCCGAGTCCGCCGCGAATTTTACGTGCTTGCGCACGCCGGAGCATGTCAGGCGAAATGTCGACCCCGGTGACGAGCGCCTCCTCTGGGTACAGCGGCAGGGACAACCCGGTACCAACGCCCACTTCCAGCACCTGTTCCCCGGGCCGGCAGTTCATGCGCTCGACAACAGCCTTCCGGCCCGGCTGGAACAGCGCCCCGAAGTAAAAATCGTACAAGCGTGCATAGCGTCGATAGGCTATGCGAATGGCATCAATATCCAAGCAAGTTCTCCCCGGTGCCAACCACATGGAGCAATGCAAGCCCGTCACTCCTGGCGGAGTGTTTATGAATTGCCGGGCAGAACCCCTTATGTCAACTTAGTTCAGTGGCGGGCATTATTCAAGCCGGACAAGCCGATTCGCGCGATTGCAGAGGCTATTGAGGCGTGCCGGCCGAACTCGCCTTGCCGGAAGGATAGGCTTGGCGCTGTGATGTTGCTCTTGCAAACCGGCCCAAAGGAAAGTACCATTACGCGTTTCATCTGCTGCCCGGCAGTTAAGTAATATCCAAGGAGTTTCTCAATGGCAAATACCGCACAAGCCAGAAAGCGTGCAAGACAGTCCGAAACACAACGCGAGCACAACACGAGCCAGCGTTCAGAATTCCGCACCGCGGTCAAGAAAGTGATCAAGGCCGTAACCGCAGGCGACAAGGAAGCCGCCAAACTGGCATTTCAGCAGTCAACCAGCGTGATCGACAGCATCGCCGACAAGAACATCGTGCACAAGAACAAGGCATCGCGCCATAAGAGCCGTTTGAGCGCCGCCATCAAGGCAATGGCCTAAAAAAATTTGCGGCAGCGCGCGCTGTCGCGTACCCGCTTCGCTCTTGCTTGCCCGGCAGGCTTACGCTTGCCGGGCATTTGCTTTTTCCTCGCCTTCCTGCTCCCTGCGCCTGATTCGAAGACAAATTTCACTTGCAAGAATCGGCCGTTTCGGCTAAATATAGCGTTTTTGGAGCGTCAACCCAAGCACACGGAAGGGTCGGCCGGGAAAAAACGGGGTGCTTGAACAATTTCGGACCGGCTACACGGCGGCGAATGCCGCCGTGTGCATTTATACTTTCGCGTAGACCTACGTCCAACTTTATAAAGCTGAAGCGATATCACTCGATATGTCACATTTAATGAATACCTATACCAGATTGCCAGTCGCCTTTACCAGAGGGGAAGGCGTCTGGCTCTGGGATGAACAGGGCAAGCGCTACCTCGACGCAGTCGCCGGCGTCGCTGTCAACGGCCTGGGACACGGCCACCCGAAATTGACCCAGGCGATCTGCGAGCAGGCCAAGACGCTGATTCACACCTCCAACCTGTACCAGGTGCTGAAGCAGGAGCAACTGGGCGCGAAGCTGGCCCAGTTGTCCGGCATGGACAAGGTGTTCTTCTGCAATTCCGGCGCCGAGGCGAACGAGGCCGCCATCAAGCTCGCCCGCCTCCATGGCCACAACAAGGGCGTCGAGATTCCCACCGTCATCGTGATGGAACAAAGCTTCCACGGCCGCACCATGGCGACGCTGACGGCGACCGGCAACCGCAAGGTGCAGGCGGGTTTCGAACCGCTGGTGCGCGGCTTCGTGCGCGTGCCCTACAACGACATCGACTCCGTCAACCAGATCGCCGAACACAACCAGGACATCGTAGCCATCCTGGTCGAGCCGGTGCAGGGCGAGGGCGGCATCCAGGTGCCGCAACCCGCCTACCTGCAAGAGCTGCGCCGCATCTGCGACAGCCGCGGCTGGCTGCTGATGCTGGACGAGGTGCAAACCGGCATCGGCCGCACCGGCACCCTGTTCGCTTTCCAGCAGACCGGCATCGTGCCCGATGTGATGACCCTGGCCAAGGGCCTCGGCTCGGGCGTGCCGATTGGCGCCTGCCTGGCGAACGGCGCGGCGGCGGAGGTGTTCAAGCCGGGCAACCACGGCACGACGTTCGGCGGCAACCCGCTCGCCTGCGCCGCCGCCCTGGCGACGCTGTCCGCAGTGGAAGAGCAAGACCTGTGCAAGCAGGCTGCCGAAACCGGCGCCTTCATCCGCGAAGCTTTGGGCAAACAGCTTGCCGGCACATCCGGCTTCGTCGAGGTGCGCGGCATCGGGCTGATGATTGGCGTCGAACTCGACCGGCCCTGCGCCGACCTGGTTAAACTGGCGCTGGAAAAGGGCCTGATCATCAACGTAACGGCGGACAGCGTGGTGCGCTTGCTGCCGCCCCTGATCATGACGCACGACGAGGCGCAGCAGGTGGTGGACATGCTTGCACCTCTGATCAAGGATTTTCTCGCGCGGAAATAAACCCGCGCCAGGTGGCATCTATGCAAATCAAACATTTTCTGCAATTCAAGGATTTATCCCGCGACGAATTCGAATACCTGTTCCAGCGCACGCGCTGGATCAAGGAACAGTTCAAGGCCTACCAGACCTACCACCCGCTGCACGACCGCACGCTGGTGATGATCTTCGAAAAGGCGAGCACGCGCACGCGACTCTCTTTCGAAGCCGGCATGCAGCAGCTTGGGGGCGCGGCGATCTACCTCAACACGCGCGACTCGCAACTGGGGCGCGGCGAACCGGTGGAGGATGCCGCCCAGGTGATTTCGCGCATGAGCGATCTCGTCATGATCCGCACCTTCGAGCAGGAGATCGTCGAGCGCTTCGCCGCCCATTCGCGCGTGCCCGTGATCAACGGCCTGACCAACGAATACCACCCCTGCCAGATCATGGCAGACATCTACACATTCATCGAGCACAGGGGCAGCATCAAGGGCAAGACGGTGGCATGGATCGGCGACTCCAACAACGTTTGCAACACCTGGCTGCAGGCAGCGGAAGTACTGGATTTCAACGTCCATGTTTCGACCCCGCCCGGCTATGAAGTCGAACCGGAGCGCGCCGGGCTGTACGGCACCGACCATTACGAGGAATTCCCCGATCCGATGGAAGCCGCGCGCGGCGCCGACCTCGTCACCACCGACGTGTGGACCAGCATGGGTTTCGAGGCCGAGAACGAAGAGCGCAAGCGCGATTTCGAGGACTGGCAGGTGGACGCCGACATGATGCGGCTGGCCAAACCGGACGCCCTGTTCATGCACTGCCTGCCGGCACACCGCGGCGAGGAAGTTGCTGCGGAAGTGATCGACGGCCCGCACAGCGTGGTGTGGGACGAGGCCGAGAACCGGCTGCACGTCCAGAAGGCGCTGATGGAATACCTGCTGCTAGGCAAAGTCAGCAACAGTTGATTTTCACCGCAAAGGACGCAAAGGTACGCGAAGGAAACCCTGTTTTTTTCCCTTGCGAACCTTTGCGTCCTTTGCGGTTAATCAGATTTTAATTGGGAATTCAAAGTTATGAGCAACGTCAACAAAGTCGTCCTCGCCTATTCCGGCGGACTGGACACTTCGGTGATCCTGAAGTGGTTGCAGGACACCTACCAGTGCGAAGTGGTCACCTTCACCGCCGACATCGGCCAGGGCGAGGAGCTCGAGCCGGCGCGCAAGAAAGCGCTGCAATTCGGCATCAAGCCGGAACAAATCTACATCGACGACCTGCGCGAGGAATTCGTGCGCGACTTCGTCTTCCCGATGTTCCGCGCCAACACGGTTTACGAGGGCGAATACCTGCTCGGCACCTCGATTGCCCGTCCGCTGATCGCCAAGCGCCTGATCGAAATAGCCCGCGAAACCGGCGCCGTCGCCATTTCGCACGGCGCTACCGGCAAGGGCAACGACCAGGTGCGCTTCGAGCTCGGCGCTTACGCCCTCAACCCGGAGATCAAGATCATCGCGCCGTGGCGCGAATGGGATCTGCTCTCGCGCGAAAAATTGCTGGCCTACGCGGAAAAGCACGGCATCCCGGTGGAGATGAAGCACAAGGCCGGCGGCAGCCCGTATTCGATGGACGCCAACCTGCTCCACATCAGCTACGAAGGCCGTCACCTGGAAAACCCGGCGGCTGAAGCCGAGGAAGATATGTGGCGCTGGACGGTGTCGCCGGAAAAAGCGCCCGACCAAGCGGAATACCTCGATATCGAATACGTCAACGGCGACCCGGTGGCGCTCAACGGCAGGCGCATGTCCGCCGCCGACATGCTGGCCGAACTCAACCGCCTCGGCGGCAAGCACGGCATCGGCCGGCTCGATCTGGTGGAAAACCGCTATGTCGGCATGAAATCGCGCGGCTGCTACGAAACCCCGGGCGGCACCATCATGCTCAAGGCCCACCGCGCGATCGAATCCATCACCCTGGACCGCGAAGTGGCGCACCTGAAAGACGACCTGATGCCGCGCTACGCCAGCATGATCTACAACGGCTACTGGTGGGCGCCGGAGCGCCGCGCCCTGCAGGTGCTGATCGACGACACCCAGCGCCACGTCAACGGCTGGGTGCGCGTCAAGCTGTACAAGGGCAACGTCATCGTGGTCGGCCGCGACTCCAGGACCGATTCGCTGTTCGACCCCACCATCGCCACCTTCGAGGATGACGCCGGCGCCTACAACCAGGCGGACGCGGGCGGCTTCATCAAGCTCAACGCGCTGCGGCTGCGGATTGCGGCGAAGTTGCAGAATCGTTAATCTTCACCGCAAAGGACGCGAAGGTTACGCAAAGGAAACCGATCAAAGACGATCTCCCTTGCGATCCTTCGCGTCCTTTGCGGTAAATAAAAAAGGAAAAACCATGACCCAGTTCGACAATGTATCTGTCGTCAAGAAAGCCAATGTCTACTTCGACGGCAAATGCATCTCCCACACCGTGCTGTTCCCCGATGGCACAAAAAAAACCGTCGGCGTAATCTTCCCCGGCACGCTGACCTTCAACACCGGTCTGCCGGAACTGATGGAGATCAATGCCGGGGTGTGCAAGGTGCGCCTGGCGGGGAAAAACGACTGGAAAACCTACCGGGCGGGCGATAGCTTCAGCGTGCCGGGCAATACCAGCTTCGATATCGAAACCGTGGAGATGCTGGATTACGTCTGCCATTTCATCACCGAATCCACCTGCTGCGCCTAATCGCCAGCGCCAGAGGAGTCACATCATGCCGACATTCGACATCGTTTCCGAAGTGGACAAACAGGAACTGAAAAACGCGGTTGACCAGGCCAACAAGGTAATCGGCGGCCGTTTCGATTTCAAAGGCTCGGATTCCCGCGTCGAGCAGGCTGAATACGTGCTGACGGTATACGCCGATGACAACTTCAAACTGGAACAGGTGCACGACATCCTGAACCAGACCTTCGGCAAGCGCAATATCGACGTGAGCTGCCTGGACAAGGGGAAAGTCGAGAAAATCAGCGGCAACAAGGTCAAGCAGACCGTGACCGTCAAGACCGGGGTGGAAACCGAACTGGCCAAGAAAATCGTCAAACTGATCAAGGACTCCAAGCTCAAGGTCCAGGCCAGTATCCAGGGCGAGGCGGTGCGCGTTTCCGGCGCGAAGCGGGATGTGCTGCAGGAAACCATCACCCTGATCAAGAAGTCCATCACCGACTTCCCGCTGCAGTTCCAGAACTTCCGGGATTAAAAACTTTTACCACAGAGGCACAGAGACACGGAGGAACCCAATGTTCTCGCCCTTCTCTGTGCCTCTGTGTCTCTGTGGTTAAAAAGGATTTGAATATGCCCAAAGTCCTTGTCCCCCTCGCCCAGGGCTGCGAAGAAGTGGAAGCCGTCACCATCATCGACTTGCTGCGCCGCGCCGGCATCGAGGTGGTTTCCGCCGGACTCGACGCGCAGCCGGTCACGGCCAGCCGCGGCGTGCGGCTGATCCCCGACACCACGCTGGACGATGCGCTCAAACAGGAGTTTGACATGCTAGTGCTGCCCGGCGGCATGCCGGGCGCCGCTAACCTGAAAGACGACCTGCGCATCATTGCCCTGCTGCAAAAAATGGCGCGGGAGGACAAGTACCTCTGCGCCATCTGCGCCGCACCCATCGTGCTGGCAGCCGCCGGCCTGCTGGACGGCAAAGCGGCGACCAGCTACCCCGGCTTCGTGGACAAAATGAATCTGCCTGGAACCACCTATCGCCACGATCCGGTGGTACGGGACGGCAAGACCATCACCTCGCGCGGCCCCGGCACGGCCATGGATTTTGCCCTGGAACTGATCGAGGCGCTGGCGGGAACGGCCCGGCGGAATGAAGTCGAGGCGGGGCTGCAACGTCCGGGGAAATACTAAGGGCCTGTCGCCATTGATACCCGGCCCACTATGCCACATAATGGATATTTGACTAAATTACATTGGTATTCAGCCATCCATGACGTTCCGCATTCGAATGCTGCCCAGCGGCAAGGAGTTTTCTGCCGAAAAGACCGAAACCCTGCTCGAGGCGGCGCTACGCTCCGGGATCGCGCTCAAATACAATTGCAACAACGGCACCTGCGGCGGCTGCGGTGGAAGGCTCGTGGCGGGGAAGACGCATGACACCTTTCATCACGATTTCGTCCTGTCCGACACGCAAAAAGCCCAGGGGCACGTTCTGTTATGCTGCACCAGCGCGGAAACCGATCTTGAAATCGAAGTCAACGAGATTGGCCGGGCGGAGGGAATCCCCCAGCAGCAGATTGCAACCAAAGTGGAACGTCTGGAGCGGGTACAGGAAGACACTATCATCCTGCATCTGCGCACACCACGCTCGCAGACGCTACGCTTTTTCGCCGGACAGCATCTCAGCCTCGCCATTGATGGCGTGCCGCAACGCAGCAAATCCCTCGCCAGTTGCCCGTGCAATGCCATGCACTTGCAATTTCACATTCGTCACGTGCCCGGCGAGCCGTTCTCGGAATACGTTTTCAGGCAGCTCAAACCATCCCAAACCATCATGATAGCAGGGCCTCAGGGCAGTTTTACCCTGGACGAATCCTCCCACCGGCCTATCATCCTGCTTGCCTACGAAACCGGCTTCGCCCCGATCAAAAGCATCATCGAGCACGCCATCGCGCTGGAGCTTGAACAGCCCCTCCACCTCTACTGGATGGCGCACAAGCCCGGCGACCATTACCTCAAAAATCTGTGCCGCTCCTGGCTCGACGCCCTGGACAACTTCAAGTTCACAGCGCTGGACGGGGGATCTACAGCCGGCGAATCCAGTTGGGAAGCATCCGCCGACCCGGCGCTGGGCCTGCGCGACATGGAGACCGCCGGGACGGCGATCACCACCGGTTACCCCGACCTTTCAGGCTACGATGTCTACCTCACGGCACCGGATTCATCCGCGCAAGAAATTGCCAGCCTGTTGCAACAGGCTGGCCTGCCCGAAGAGCAACTGCACCTGGACGTCATGAAGCGCTTCTAGTAGTCAGTCATATTGAAACCGGTGGACAATCTCGTCATTCCGGCGAAAGCCGGAATCCAGAAAAATCAACAACCTGGACACCGGCTTTCGCCGGTGTGACGGTTCAACTCATCCATGCTTTTCACCGTGACTGACTACTAGCAGCCGGTCAACTTAAAACGGCTGTACCTTCTTTGTAGGTGCGAATTCATTCGCACATTTGGCCGAATGAATTCGGTCCTACAAGAAAATCACGCAAATTCAACAGGACTGACTATTAGGTTCTGTTGACGTATTGCCGCCGGTAAAATTTGCCGTATTTTACCGCGATGAACAGACTGAAGCTAAGTGATGAAGAGTGGGAACGCCTGCTGGCGGAACTGAGGAAAATACCGGGCATTCGCA
>JAJYXP010000008.1 GCA_021801705.1 Pseudomonadota bacterium | reverse complement strand
CCTCTCTCGATTTGTCGCAGAGGCTGCGCGCCGCTGGCGCGGGCACGGGCCATCCCTTGCCTGTCCGTCTGCTGCTGCAGGGATATCAGCTTCTGGTCCAGTGGGGGGAAGGGACGGATCAGGCCAAAATCGCCAACCTCGCCCAGGCCCCGAAGCCAGAAGCCATTGCACAATTGCGCCAGCACTTGCTGCACTCGACCGAGCATGCCGACCCGGCCATTCTGTTCCAGCGCAATGTGGAAATGAAACGCCACCTCAATGAGGTTCGCGCCCGCACCGAGAAGGAACTGGAAGCACTCCAGCAGACCCTGGAAAAACGCCAGACCGAACTGCACGAATCCCTGCGCCAGGCCGAAACCGACGCGCTCACCGGACTCCTCAACCGCCGCGCCTTCGATGAAAAACTCGGCCAGGCATTCCGGCACACCATGCGGCAGAAGACAGCCCCCCTCTCTCTGGCGCTGTTCGACCTGGATCATTTCAAGGAAATCAACGACGAGTTCGGCCACCAGTTTGGCGATGCCTACCTCATCAAGATGGCCCATGCGTTACGCAGCGTCATCCGCGAGGACGTGGACTTCGCCTTCCGCTTCGGCGGGGATGAATTCGCCATGGTGATATTCGCCGACTATCCCCTGGCTTGCCACAAGGCGATGCAAGTGCTGTACATGATGGAAGACAAAGTCAGCATCGGCATCACCACCATTAACCCGGATACACCCAACGGCCTCACGCTGGAAGAGTTTATCCGCCGCGCCGACAATGAATTATATGAAGCAAAACGCAACGGCCGCGGCCGGATCGCGGTCGATTACTGCCCACTGCCGGACAGCAGCAGTTGCCGATCACCCTGCCCCAACATGGCCGACCCCGACAATGGCTAAAATTTTCGACAGTGCCACAGACTGCAAGCTGCTCTACAACAGCCCGGTGCAGAATGAAAGCGTGCTCATCATGCTGCGCTCGCGGCTGTCGGCAATTGCCCAGCGCCTCCGGTTTTCCGACCGCAAACGGGAGAACATGCTGCTGGTCGCATCGGAAATGGTCAGCAACCAGGTCAAGCACACCGCCGGGCGCGGGCTGATTCAGGTCTGGCAGCAACCGGGGCCGGTGCTGGATATTCTCGCGCTTGATTACGGACCGGGCATTTCCAACCTTCACCAGGCTCAAAAGGACGGCTATTCATCCGTGAATACGCTGGGCAAGGGCTTGGGCAGCATCAGCCGCCTCAGCGACGAATCGTTCGCCTATACCCAGCAGGAGAGCACCGGCCAGGATAAAAAATGGAGCGGGTCCGTCTTTCTGTCGCGATTCTATCCCGAGAGCGGAAGCGCGCCCGTAAACGGCTCTCCGGGACTGAGGGTCGGCCTGTTTTCGCGCTCGCTGTCGGACGATCGCTATAATGGCGACCGCATCTATGTACAAAAAACCGGCGACAAGCTGCGCTGGCTGCATCTCGACGGCCTGGGGCATGGCGAACAGGCGCAGGCGGCTACCGCCAATCTCGCCTCTCACTTGTCCCATTGCGACACGCCAGACTCGGTTCTGGCCGCGGTGGACCGCCAGCTCAAAGGCACGCGCGGCGCGGTCGCAATTATCGGCGAAGTCGGACTGGCCGGCAAGGTACTGAACATTCTCGGTATCGGCGACATGCACGCCCACATCCTGGATAACCGGGAAATGCACAACCTGTCCTTCGCGCCCGGCGTGCTGGGCAAGGAACACCAAAATCCGGCCCAGTTTCGTTTCGACTTCAGCAAGCGCTGCCTGATGATCTCGGCCAGCGACGGCATCCGCAGAAACTGGGATGTTTCCAACTTCCCCGGCCTGTTTCAGCAGCACCCCCAGTTGATCGCCTATACGCTGGGAAACATCATGGGCAGAATCTCGGACGACCAGTCGCTCTGCGTCGCCAGCATCGATTAAAAATAGAGAGGGAGAATCATGGCACAACAATCGAATACCACCGGTTCGAAATTGGCGAAACTGCTCAAGCTTCAGATCGGCAGCATTTCGGAAACCATCGAGAAAGAAGGGCAGACCCTGTTCGGCGGCAACAACAATCTGCTCGGCAGCGACGAGATCACCGATTTCTGCATCGAGTTTCTTCAGCTCCTGGCTGCCCTGCTCGAATCCAAGGATCCGCACGACGATGCCTCCCCCCAGTTCCATGCCCTGGAAATGTACTTCAACAATCTGTCGAAGCAGATCCTGGTGCGCGGCGGCCGGGTTGAGGATCTGGTGCGCTACATCCAGTTCATGCAGCGCACCCTGATCGAGGCACTGAGCAACGACAAGCAGGTCACGGTCGAGGATGCCCGCGCCATGCTGCTGTTCCTCTCCGGCCTCTTCAACGAACTGATCCTGGCGGTGTTCCAGGCCTATCTCGACGAAAAGGAGCGCACCGTCAACGCCCAGGAAGCGGAACTGCGCGAAACCGCCACCCCCATCACCGAAATCTGGGACGGCGTGCTGACCCTGCCGATCATCGGCACCCTCGATTCCAGCCGCACCATGCTGGTGATGGAAGCGCTGCTCAACCGCATCGCCAAGGATCACGCCAGCGCTGTAGTCATAGACCTGACCGGTGTAAAGAACATAGACTCGCAGGTCTCCCATCACCTGATCCAGATGGTGCGGGCAGTGCAATTGATGGGTTCGGACGCGATCATCACCGGCATCCGCCCGGAAATTGCGCGTGCGCTGATCAGCCTGAACATCGATCTCTCCAACGTCACCACCCGCGCAAGCCTGTCCGACGGGCTGAAGGAAGCGTTCCGCCGCATGGGCATCCATGTCAGCGGCAAAGCCGCCTGAGACCCGGCATGGCCATCCCTGGTCTGCACCTGACCCAGATAGGCAGCAGCGATTTTCTGCTGGAACCGCTGCGCAACCTGAATATCCGTGACCAGGACCTGCTCCTCGAGAGCATCACTTCGCACCTGCAGCAGGCGCGGGCATACGATTCCACACGGGCTTTTGCCCGTCTCGGGTCGGAGTCCTTCAGGGTATCGCGTCTGTATTACGATCTTGCCCAGCAGGCGCTGATCGACCCGGTTTACTACGCCTGGCTCGACACACTGGCCCGCACCGTCCGGGCCATCAACGTCAAGATGATCTGCATCCACATGCAGCCCACCGCTGCCTTCGCCCTGGCGAGATTCATGCACGAAATACCGGCATTCGAAACCGCCCTGGACATATCAGGCTGGAAAAAATCAGGGCAATAATCATGGATCTGACGCAGCTTTTCAAATTCATGGCCGACAGACAGGCCTCCGACATGTACATCTCGGCCGGCTCGCCGGTGCTGATGAAAATCGAGGGCGAAACCATGCCGCTCAACAATCAGGCGCTGGATGGCGAGACGGTGAAGAAAATCGCCTATTCGCTGATGTCGGAAGCGAATATCAAAACCTTCGAAGACACGCTCGAACTGAATTTCGGTTTTGGCGTGCCGAACATCGGCAAATTCCGCATCAATGTCTTCCGCCAGCGCGGCTCCGTTGCCCTGGTGGCGCGATATATCAGCAGTTCCGTGCCATCGATAGCAGCGCTCGGACTGCCGCCGTCGCTGAAAGACCTGGTGCTGGAAAAACGCGGCCTGATCCTGGTGGTCGGCCAAACCGGTTCGGGCAAGTCCTCCACGCTGGCGGCGATGCTCGACCACCGCAACAGCACCAAGAGCGGGCACATCCTCATGATCGAGGATCCGATTGAATTCCAGCACCCTCACAAGAAGTGCATCGTCAACCAGCGCGAAGTCGGCATCGACACCCTGACCTATTCGGCCGCCCTGCTCAACGCCGTGCGCGAAGCGCCGGACGTTATGATGATAGGCGAGATCCGCGACCGGGAAACCATGCTGCAGGCAATGATCTACGCCGAGACCGGCCATCTGCTGCTGGCCACCCTGCACGCCAACAACAGCTACCATACCCTGAACCGCGTCATCAACCTGTTCCCGCACGAGGCGCGCAACAACCTGCTGCATGACCTGTCCATCGGCCTCAAGGCGGTGATTTCGCAGCGGCTGGTGCGCGGCAAGAATGGAAAGCGCATACCGGCGGTGGAAGTGCTGGTGAATTCGCCCTATGTCGCGGAGCTGATCAAGAGCGGCGAAACCGAGAAAATCAAGGAAGCGATGGAGCAAAGCCTGACGCCCGGCTCGCAGACCTTCGAGCACGCACTGTTCGGCCTCTATCAGGAAGGCAGGATCAGCCTGGGCGAAGCGCTGGCCAACTCCGACTCGCCCACCAATCTTTCCTGGCTGATCAACAACGCCAAGCACGAGGATGACACCCTTACCACCGGCAGTCCGCTGGACGCGAATACGGTGTCCAATTTCGGCGACTTCAAGCTCAACGCCGACAAGGAATAGCCCTAAAATCGGATTTCACCGCAAAGGACGCAGAGGGAAACAAGGGGTTGGCGAATCATGATAAGTCACCCCGCCGGATGAGCCCAGTGAGTACGTTACCTTCCTCTAACCATCTGAATTCCTCTGCGGTTCAATAGCTTTTTCTAGCAACGCTTACCCCGCAGCAAAACGCCGGTACTGGATTGCCTCTGCGATGTGGGCCGAACCGATGCCTTCGCTGCCGGCCAGATCGGCGATGGTGCGCGCCACTTTGAGGATGCGGTGATAGGCCCGGGCGGAGAGATTCAGGCGCCCGATGGCCTGCTTCAACAATCCCTCCCCCGCCGCATCCGGCAGGCAGAAAAGCTCGATTTCCCTGGTCGTCAGCTCGGCATTGGGCTTGCCCTGGCGCGCCATCTGGCGCGTGTAGGCAGCCTCCACCCGGACGTAAATTTCCGCGCTGGCTTCGCCCGCCGCCTGGCGGGTAAGCTCGGCCTCGGGCAGTGCAGGCACTTCTATTTGCAGGTCGATGCGGTCGAGCAGTGGCCCGGAAATTTTGCCGCGGTAGCGCGCCACCTGATCCGGGGTGCAGCGGCACTTGCCGCTGGCGTGGCCGAGATAACCGCAGGGGCAGGGATTCATCGCCGCCACCAGTTGAAAGCTCGCCGGGAAATCGGCCTGGCGCGCGGCGCGCGAGATGGTGATGCGGCCCGATTCGAGCGGCTCGCGCAAGGCTTCCAGCACTTTACGGTCAAATTCCGGCAACTCGTCGAGGAACAGCACGCCATGATGCGCCAGGGATATCTCGCCTGGGCGCGGATTGCCGCCGCCCCCGACCAGCGCGGGGCCGGAAGCGGAATGATGAGGCGCGCGGAATGGCCGCTGTTTCCAATGCTCGAGCCGGAACCCGCCGTTTAGCGACTGGATCGCGGCCGACTCCAGCGCCTGCGCCTCCGTCATGGCGGGCAGGATGCCGGACAGGCGCGCCGCCAGCATGCTTTTTCCGGTGCCAGGCGGTCCCGCCATCAGGATGCTGTGGGCGCCTGCCGCGGCCACCTCGAGGGCACGCTTGGCATGGGCCTGACCCTTCACGTCGCTGAAATCGGGATAGCCTTGAAGGCTCGCGGCCGTCCCTTCACGCCACGCAGCCAACGGCTGCCGCCCGGTCAGGTGGGCGCACACTTCCAGCAGCGAGACGGCGGGATAGACTGTTGCCGCCTCCACCAGCGCCGCCTCGGCGGCATTCTCCGCGGGAAGAATGAAGGCTCGGCCGTCGCCACTGGCCTTGAAGGTCATTGCCAGGGCGCCGCGGATGGGGCGTAGCGCCCCTGTAAGCGCCAACTCGCCGGCAAATTCGTATTGTTCCAGCCCCTTGGAGGGAATCTGGCCGGATGCCGCCAGGATACCGAGCGCGATCGGCAGATCGAAGCGCCCGCTCTCCTTGGGCAGATCGGCGGGTGCAAGATTGACCGTGATGCGCCGGGAGGGAAATTCGAACTGGGCGTTGAGCAGCGCCGAGCGCACCCTATCCTTGCTTTCCTTCACCTCGGTTTCCGGCAACCCGACCAGGTTGAAGCTCGGCAGGCCATTGGACAAATGCACCTCGACCGTCACCAGCGGCGCTTCCATGCCGGCCAGCGCCCGGCTGTAAAGAACGGCCAGGGACATCAGCGCTCAGGAACGAAAGAACAAAATAGAGCGTATCCGGCTTACAAAGCCAGATTCCCTTCGTCCTGTCCGGTTTCGCCCCGCTCCTTGAGCTGGCCGGCCTCCAGCCCGGCAACCCTGACCTCCAGGGCCTCCAGCTTTTCCCGTGTGCGCTGCAATACCGCCTGCTGCACATCGAATTCTTCGCGCGTGACCAAGTCCAGTTTGGCGAACACGCCCTGCAACACGGCGCGCAGGTTCTTCTCCACGTCCTTTGCCGGGCTTTCCGCCAGCACCGCCCCGAGCTTGCCGCTGATTTCCTCGAAAACTTTCTGACCCAACATCATGAAGCACCTCCTATATTTATAATTTTCCCAGTGTACCAAAATGAACAGCCCATAACATACGCCCTATTTTGGTGCGCAATCTTTCATGTACTGAACCAAAGCAGTGCCGGACAAACCTGAGCCCTCTATTAGTTAAATATAAGATATTGTATTTAATATATTTATATCTTCTGGCACAACAAATGCTTATTGCCAAGACGAGGCAATCTCATTTGTTTTTTATTCACACTTGAAAGGAAATATCATGCGCAAAATGTCCCAAGCCCTGGTCCTGGCAGGCGTCGTCTCGCTGCCCGCCCTCCTGGCCGCTCCGTCCGCCGGTGCGGCAGAAACTGCAGCCGCTTCTCCGTACAGCATCACCACCAACATCAATCTGGTTACCGAATACCGCTTCCGCGGCATCGACCAGACCTGGGGCAAGCCGGCATTGCAGGGCGGCGTTGACTACTCTCACACGGCCGGCTGGTACGCCGGGGCATGGGGCTCCAATGTAAGCGGCGGCGTTTATCCAGGCGGCAGTCTTGAGCTGGACTATTACGCCGGATACAACGGCAAGATCAGCGAAGACCTGGGCTGGACTGTGGGCGGCTACGGCTATTACTACCCTGGCGCCAACACCAACAAGGCGGCCACGCCCGGCGCGGATCAGAAACTCGACAACTTCGAGCTGAACGCCGGCCTGTCCTGGAAATGGATCAGCTACAAACTATCCTACTCCACCACCGACTACTTCGGCGCCAACACCAATACCGGCTACACCAGCGGCACCAAGGGCACCCTGTACCACGACCTGTCGCTCAACTACCCGATCATGGATGACCTGACGCTGGGCTTCCACGCCGGCCGCACCGATGTCAAGGGCATGCTCGCCAGCGGCGTCAATCCGGACTACTCCGACTACAAGTTATCCCTGGCCAAAACCTTCAAGAACGGCTGGAACGTTTCGGCCGCCTATGTCAAGGCGAGCAACGACAATGTGTACAAGAACGTTCAGTCGCTCTCCACCACCGCCACCGATACGCGCGACCTGAACAAGGCCGTCCTGGTACTGCAAGCTGGGCGGACATTCTAAATCAGAAAAAAGGAGCCAACATGAAACTGGTAACCGCAATCATCAAGCCATTCAAGCTCGACGAAGTGCGCGAAGCGCTCTCCGCCATCGGCGTGCAGGGCATCACCGTCACCGAGGTCAAGGGCTTCGGCCGGCAGAAAGGACATACCGAGCTGTACCGCGGCGCGGAATATGTCGTGGATTTCCTGCCTAAGGTCAAAGTCGAGGCCGCGATCAAGGAAGACATGGTCGACCAGGTAATCGAAGCCATCGAGAAATCCGCCAAAACCGGAAAAATCGGCGATGGCAAGGTCTTCGTCTTCAACCTTGAACAAGTGGTTCGTATCCGCACCGGTGAATCCGGTCCGGATGCGCTTTAAAAGGAGCCAGCCATAATGAAAAGATTGTTGAGTATGCTCGCCTTGCTCGGAATGCTGGGATTCTCCTGCATGACGCTGGCTGATGAAGCAGCCGCACCGGCCGATGCCAAACCGGCTGCGGCAGCAACTGCGGAAGCAATGCCGGCCGCAGAGCAAGCTGCTGCAGTTCAGCCCGCCGCGGCGGACCCTGCAGCACCAGCGCCTGTCGCAAAAAAACTGGACACCGGCAACACCGCCTGGATGCTGACCTCCACCGCGCTGGTGCTGTTCATGACCATTCCCGGCCTGGCGCTGTTCTACGGCGGCATGGTGCGCAAGAAGAACGTGCTCGCCACGCTGATGCAGAGCTTTGCCATCACTGCGCTGATCACCTTGATCTGGATCGTTGTGGGGTACAGCCTGGCCTTCCAGCCGGGAAGTGCATGGCTAGGCGGGCTTGATCGCCTGTTTTTAAAAGGCATGGGCGTGAATGAAATGGCCGGCACCGATGGCGCGAACATCCCTGAATCGGTCTTCATGATGTTCCAGATGACTTTCGCCATCATCACCCCGGCATTGATCGCCGGCGCCTTTGCCGACCGCATGAAGTTTTCCGCCATGCTGTGGTTCATGGCAATCTGGTCGCTGGCGGTCTATGCGCCGGTTGCCCACTGGGTATGGGGTCCGGGCGGCTGGCTGCTCGACAAGGGCGTGCTCGACTATGCCGGCGGCACAGTGGTGCACATCAATGCCGGTATCGCAGGCCTGGTGGCGGCAATCGTGCTGGGCAAGCGTCTCGGCTACGGCCGCGAGCCGATGGCGCCGCACAACCTGGTTCTCACCATCGTCGGTGCTGCCATGCTGTGGGTAGGCTGGTTCGGCTTCAACGCGGGCTCCGCCGTGGCTGCCGATGGACGTGCCGGCATGGCAATGGCTGTGACCCAGATCGCCACTGCCGCCGCCGCGCTGTCCTGGATGTTCGCGGAATGGATGGGCAAGGGCAAGCCGAGCGTGCTGGGCATCGCCTCCGGCGCAGTCGCTGGCCTGGTCGCCATCACCCCGGCGTCCGGTTTCGTCGGCCCGATGGGCGCACTGGTCATCGGCCTGGCCGCCGGCGTGGTGTGCTTCTGGGGCGCCACCAGCCTTAAGAAAATACTCGGCTATGACGACTCGCTCGATGCCTTCGGCGTGCACGGTGTCGGCGGCATTGTCGGCGCGATTCTTACCGGCGTGTTCGCCGTCAAGGATATCGGCGGCACCGCCGGCATGCTGGAAGGCAACGGCGGCCAGGTTGTCACCCAGTTGCTCGGCGTCGGCGTCACGGTGGTCTACGGCCTGGTGATGACCTTTATCATCCTCAAGGTAATCGACCTCGCCATCGGCCTGCGCGTTTCCGAAGAGGAAGAACGCGAGGGACTGGATGTCAGCTTGCACGGCGAGCGCGTGGAATAACAACAACTTTCCCATAAGCAAATTGGGGCGCCCAGGGCGCCCCTTTTTTATCCCGAAATCTGGACGTGGAATTTCGGCCCGTAACGCAACGTGTTAAGACCCCCGAGGTTTCCCCTCAAAAACCCACTGATGATCAATTGGTTATACATCAAGAAGGGCATGCTTGGCGCCGATATAGAGTCCATCTCGGCTCGGTGGCCAAACGTCGATGGGGATGGGCCCCAATCATCATCCTAAAAAAAGCAGCTCAGCCACGGATTAACACGGATTAACACAGATTATCAATGAGTTACATCTATCATCTTGCGCACCTTTCGGGTGAACGACAAACCTTCCGCAACACATTGTTTTATCTGTGTTAATCCGTAGCTAAAAGAGGTTCTTGGGACCATCGCACCCCTTTGGTTGCTGCTGATTATCCCACTTCTCAGCGGCATCAGGCGGATCGTTACGTTTGTAACGAAAACCATCGTAAATCGGACAAAGTTTGGGGATTGCTTTTTTCAGTTTCCCACGAGGGTTAAGCGTTATCTATGAGCAGTGCGAAAATTTGAGGAAAACTAGTAGTCAGTCACGGTGAAAAGCATGGATGAGTTGAACCGTCACACCGGCGAAAGCCGGTGTCCAGGTTGTTGATTTTTCTGGATTCCGGCTTTCGCCGGAATGACGAGATTGTCCACCGGTTTCAATATGACTGACTACTAGCGCAGAATGTGTGGAACGTAGTCGCTAACCTCGCAGTTACATAAACTGCTTGGCTAATTTAAGGCTCTGTCCTTGATAGTTCGAGTTGATGTCTTGCCCGTACAGAATCTCTGGCCGAGCTGCCATCCGCTCATAGCGAAGCCAGCCGACCGTCTGCCCATGCTCGAGCAAGAAGGGAACCTCGTGTGAACGCACTTCCAGAACCCCCCTGCTACTTCCCGCTCTATTTAACTTGGCATTCCAACCGAACCCAGGATCAAAAAAACCGGCATAGTGCACCCGGAATTCACCAGCACGGGTGTCGTACGGCAGCATCTCAGCCGCATATTCAGGGGGCACTGCGATCGCCTCTTTCGTCATGAGGATATAGAATTCATCAGGATCCAATGTCAGTGAAGACGTTTTGTTAACGTGGATTGGCTCCCAGAAATCCAACGGATCATAATCCCGCCTTTCCAGGTCAATACGTTTGACATGTTTCTTCGAACGATACCCGATTATCTCGCCGTCTCTACCGGAGCCTTTTAAATCCACAGTGAAAGGTAATACCCCTGTTTTAATTGATCTCGCATTTGTCTCGTGGTCACTGGAATCAACAATCTGGCCGTCATCGAGAAGCTTTTTCCATTCTGGGGCCGTGATGGGTTTCGCTTCCTCTCCTCGTGTGCGGCGAAATCTTAGCTGGTTCAAGCGGGTGCCAGTTTTTACCACTACACTGAAACTCCGGGGCGCAACCTCTATAAAGAGCTCGCCTTTATAACCCTCTCCTACTTGGTCAAAAGTAGTAGCTCCATCGGCAATTAAGCGCGTCAAAATATCCAGCCTGCCCGTTGAACTCTTCGGGTTAGCAAAGGCAGCCACTTCACTTCTCAAATTAATGGCTTTTAAAAGAGGAATAACATATACGCGCCCCTTTTCAAGAACGGCGCCATTGCTAAGGTCGATTTTGAAGTCAGCAAACCGGTCATCAAGCTGCTTCATTTTATCGAGTACTCTCATACCCTTGCCGGGAAGAAAACTCGTATCTACAGGATAAGCATAATCGCCAAGGCGCAGGTCTATGCTGGCGGGCTGGACTTGGTCATCATCAATCTTTGCTAGCACCGTCTTGATCTCGCCGTTACTCAGCATCTCCTGAATCTTCTGACTCGGAAGGATTCCGGTATAGTCGCCCACGCGCGACGAAGCCATCGAACCAGGATTGGTCGTTGAATCGGTCTTCGTTATCACTTCATTCATCGGATTTACTCTTCTGTACCTTGTCTTGATGTCGTCGTATCAGCAATGCCTTGTTCCATTCTGCGTAGCAATCCGAAGAAGTGCAGCGGATTCCGGAAATCCCCGATGGCCCGGATTCCGCATTGTTACATCCGGGCTACGCGTTGCTAGGCGACATCCTCGGCGGAGGCGCGATAGTTCTGTTCGATGCCGGGGCGGCTGTGCCAGTAGCCGTCGCAGGCCTGGTCGGGCATCAGCTTGGCCATCTGCTGCATGGCGGTCTGGGCGGGAAGGCAGTTGTCCATCACTTCGCGGAACAGCTTGAGGATCCTGGTTGTGAAAAACGCCTGCGGGCTGACGCGCGCCACCTCCACCCCGGTCTCGCGCATTGCATCGAGTTCGCCGATCAGATTGTAGACGCTGGCGGACTGGGTCTGGATGCCATTCAGGGCAAGGAAGGGCTGGCCTTCGCGGGTTTTCAGGGTGAGGCCGTTAGGGTAGTCCATGCAACGGAACTGGCAGTCGTCTTTGGGCAGGTTGTGGTGGCGGGCGGTGAAGCAGCGCGCCGAGAACGCCAGCGGCAAACGGCCGTAGGCGAAGACTTCCGTTTCCACTCCCGCCGGGCGTGCCGCTTGCATGTGGCTGAGCGCTGCGCGCGACATTTCCACCGGCATGACCCAGCGCCTGGCGCCGAGCTCGGCCAGCAGTTCCAGTGTCTGCGGGTTGTAGGTGTTGATGTGGGGGCCGGCGACAAAGGGAATTTTCGCGGCGGAAAGCAGGTGTACCGCGCCCATGTCGTTGGCTTCCACCATGAATTTGCCATTGCCGCTAATGCGGCGCAGGGCTTTCAGGTCGGACTCGGATTCGATCAGCGCCTGGGTGGCGAGAACCACTTCCTTGCCGGCCTGGCCCAGTTTTTCCGCGACCTCGAACCAGTCCTCGGCGCGCAGGGTGTGGCGGCGCGAGCAGACGGTTTCGCCGATGTAGACGATATCCACCGGCGAAGCGGCGATTTCGTCGTAGAATTTGAATGTGGTGTCGCGTTCCCAGTAGTAGAGGATGGGGCCTAGGGCTAATTTCATATCGAATTCTCGTTAAAACTATTTTCACCGCAAAGGTCGCAAAGGTACGCGAAGGAATTCAACTTCATAAAAGGCTTTCCCTTGCGTTACCTTGCGTCCCTTGCGGTTAAAGATGTTACTTCCACGGCCGGTGATACGCGCCCAGGGTGTTCTGCTGCCCCTCGGCGACCTTGTTGAGCTGCGCCATCCATGCCGGGTTGACGGCATAGCTTTGCGGCGCGCGCTTGGCAGCGTCGATGGCGGAACGCCACACCTTGGTGACCTGCTCGACGTAGGCCGGGCTGCGCTGGCGGCCTTCGATCTTGATTGCGGCGATGCCCATTTCCATCATTTCCGGCAGCATCTCCAGGGTGTTGAGACTGGTCGGCTCCTCGATGGCGTAGTAGGTTTCGTTGTTGACCTCGAAACGGCCCTTGCACAGGGTGGGATAGCCGGCGTTCTCTTCCTTGCCGTAGCGGTCGAGCAGAATGCCGTTGAGCCGCGATTCCAGGCCTTTTGGCGTCTGCTCCCAGCGCACCGACTTGGCCGGAGAACAGACGCCGCAGGTATTGGGCGATTCGCCGGTGGCATAGGAAGACAGCGCGCAGCGTCCCTCGACCATGACGCACAGGCCGCCGAAGCCGAACAGTTCGATTTCCACCGGGGTGTTCTTTACCACCTGTTCCACCTGCGCCAGCGACAGCACGCGGGGTATGACCGCGCGCTGGATGCCGAAATGCTCGTGGTAGAAGTTGATCGCCTCGTAGTTGGTGGCGGAACCCTGCACCGAAAGATGCAGGCGCAAATTCGGGTAATTCTTCGCCGCGTAGCGCATCAGGCCGGGATCGGCCAGGATGACGGCGTCGATGCCCAGCTCCACCGCGTTGTCCACCGCGGCCTGCCAGCGTTCCCATTTGTCGGACTGGGGGAAGGTGTTGAGCGCAAGCAACACCTTGGCGCCCCTGGCATGGGCGTAGCGCACGCCTTCGCGGGCACTGGCCTGGTCGAAATTGAGTCCGGGAAAGGCGCGCGCATTGGTGTTGTCCTTGAAGCCCATGTAGACGCAGTCGGCGCCGTTGTCCACCGCGATTTTCAGGGCGGGCAGGTTGCCCGCGGGGCAGACCAGCTCGAGAGAGGTTTCAGGCGACATTTCTCAGTTCCTTGTCAACGAACGGTCTTCCGGCAAACTGCCCCTGGCGGTGGCCGCGCTGGCGCAGCGTGCGTTCGATCCCGTTCAAAACATTCCATTTCTGCGAACACCAGTCGGGCGCCAGCAAGATGTCCCTGGATGCCGTGCCGGTGACGCGGTGAAAGATAATTTCTTCCGGCGTGCGCTCGATCAGGTCGGCGGCGATGCGGATGTAATCCTCGCGCGACAG
>JAJYXP010000036.1 GCA_021801705.1 Pseudomonadota bacterium | reverse complement strand
ACGGCGTTGGCGATGCCCTGGCCGAGTGGGCCGGTGGTGGTTTCAACGCCGGGGGTGTAGCCGTATTCGGGGTGGCCCGGAGTCTTGGAGTGGAGCTGGCGGAATTTCTTGATTTCCTCGATCGGCAGGTCGTAACCGGTCAGATGCAGCAGCGAATAAATCAGCATCGAAGCGTGGCCGTTGGACTGCACGAAGCGGTCGCGGTCGAACCACTTGGGGTTGGCCGGGTTGTGGCGCAGGTGATGGTTCCACACCACTTCGGCAATTTCCGCCATGCCCATGGGCGCGCCCGGATGGCCGGAATTGGCTTTCTGTACGGCGTCCATGGAGAGGGCGCGGATCGCGTTCGCGAGGTCTTTACGAGTTGCCATTCTCTGTTTCCTTTTTTCGCAAGGGCTATTCAAACCGATAATTATCACCCAGTACAAAGGCTAAGGGCAATAACAGATTTTTATCAATCAAAGAATTTTGCTTATAGATAAAAGATACAAGAGTTGATTGATATTTGTATATTGATGATGCCGATCCTGAATTATGGCATTACTGGTGCGCCCTGATCCATGCTTTCCAGGAATCGAACAAACCCGGGTTCAAGGCCGCGATGACCGAGCGCTGCCAAAGATTGCCGGCCCAGAAGTCGTCTTCGCTCAGGGTGCACATGGAGCCGCCCGCCTCCGCCAGGATCAGCGAGCCTGCAGCATAATCCCACAATTTTTGGCCGCCGTGCAGATAAAGGTTAAAACGGCCCGCCGCCACGTAACACCATTCCAGGGTGCTGGCGCCGAAATTGCGCTGCGAGGAGAACGGTCTCAGGGCCACCAGCTTTTGCGCCAGATCGGGCTCGAGGCGCTTGTAATCGATCGCCGCCATGGCATGGTGAAAATCCGGCGCCTGTTCCTTGATCGGCAGGGGCACGCCATTGAGATAGGCGCCCTTGCCCTGTTCCGCCCAGAACATTTCATCCGCTACCGGGTCGTAGACCACGCCCAGCACGCTCCGCCCGCCACGCATCAGGGCAACGGAAACCGCGAAATAAGGCAGGCCGTTGAAGAAGTTGGAAGTGCCGTCGATCGGATCGATGCACCATAGCCCATCTTCTCCGGTGTGCCACAGCGCTTCCTGCTGCTCCGGTGCCATTTCCTCGCCCAGCACCGGGTAATCGCGGATGTGCCTGAGCGCCGAAACCAGCGCGGTTTGCGCGGCGAGGTCGGCTTCGGTGAAAATGCTGCCATCGGTCTTGCGCTGGTGCGCGACCTTCAGGTAGCGCGGCATGATTTCCTGCTGCGCGACCTTCCTTACCGCATCGATGACGGCCTGGATCATGTGTTGGCTTTCATGAGTTGTAGGCCGGAATTCATTCCGACAGCCTTGCCGGGGTGAAACCCGGCCTACATTTTCCACTTGATCGAGCAGCCCATGCTCGGAATCTGCCCGGCCGGCCCCTTGCCGGTCAGGGCCACTTCCTTCATCGCCTCGAACAGGTCGCGCCGGGCGTCGGCGGGCGCAGCTTCCTTGCGCGAAGCATCGAGCCGGCCGCGGTACTGCAGTTCCAGATTGGCATTGAAGCCGAAGAAGTCCGGTGTGCATACGGCACCGTAGGCTTTGGCCACGGCCTGGGTTTCATCCCACACGTAGGGGAAGGGGAAGCCGAACTCCTGCGCCACCTTTTTCATGTTGTCGAAGGAGTCTTCCGGGTAATCTGCCGGGTCATTCGACATGATGGCGATGGTGCCGATGCCGAGCTTTTCCAGTTCGCGGCAGTCGCGCACCAGGCGGTCGCGAATCGCCTGGACATAAGGGCAGTGGTTGCAGATGAACATCACCAGCAGCCCTTTGGGGCCGCACGCATCGGACAGGCGGTAGCGCTTGCCGTCCACCCCGGGCAAATCGAACTCCACCGCTTTCCAGCCGAAATCACAGACCGGCGTTTGAAGGCTCACCATGTTCAATCCTCCCTGCTTGCTAAGACCAATTGAAATTAGTTTATCATGACCACACCCACTATGAAGTGCGAAAAAACCAAATGAGTGTTCCCCGCTTTTATTGCCCGCAGTTGCCGCAATGCGCAGGCCTGGCGGAATTGCCCGAGCAGGCCGCGCACCATGCGGCGCGCGTGTTGCGCCTCAAGGAAGGGGACCGGGTAGCCGTCTTCAACGGGCATGGCGGGGAAGGCGAGGCGCGTGTCGCCGCCATCGGCAAGCGCGGTGTCAGCGTGGAGATCATGGCCTGGCATGCGGTCGAGCGCGAATCCCCGCTGCGGGTCATGCTGGCGCAGGCGATTTCCGCCGGGGAAAAAATGGATTTCACCTTGCAGAAAGCTGTTGAGATGGGTGTAGCCGCGATCCAGCCGCTGGCAAGCGAACGCAGCGTGGTGAGGCTCTCGGGAGAGCGTGCCGACAAGCGCGTTGCACATTGGCAGGGCGTGGTGGTCGCGGCCTGTGAGCAGTCCGGCCGCAACCGGGTGCCAGAAGTCGCCCCTATTCGCTCTCTGCTCGATTGGTTGCCGGAGCAGGATGGAAATGATTTGCGCCTAATGCTGATGCCGCAAGCCGAGATCCGGCTGCACAATTTGGACCAGCCGACCGGTCGAGTCACGCTGCTGATAGGACCCGAAGGCGGTCTTTCCCCGCTCGAAGCGGAAGCGGCTCAGCGTTTCGGTTTTACGCCGGTGCGGCTGGGCGCGCGCATTCTGCGCACCGAAACGGCGGCGCTGGCGGCGTTGGCTGCGATGCAGACCTTGTGGGGGGATTTTTGAGAGTCGGTGGGGGTTTGGGCCTAAGCCCTCTGCTATCATAGCGCCATGCTCAATATCCAGAACCTGATCTACCTGCAGGGCGGCATTCCGCTTTTCCAGCAGGCCAGCTTGCAGGTTTTTGCAAACCAGCGCATCGGCCTGGTAGGCAAGAACGGCTGCGGGAAATCCACACTGTTCCGGCTGATCCGCGGGGCAATCAAGCCAGACGGCGGCGAAATCGCCATGCAGGCGGGCAAGACCATCGCCTTCGTCGAGCAGGAAATCGCCAACTCCTCGCAGCCCGCGCTGGAGTTCGTGCTCGACGGCGACAGCGAGTTGCGCCAGTTGGAGAAAACGCTGGCACGGGAACAACATGATGCCGCCTGGTTCGACGCTCAGCACCGCTTCGAAGCCATCGACGGCTATGCGGCGAAAGCACGGGCGGCGCAGCTCCTGAATGGGCTGGGTTTCGCCAACGATGCGCTGGAACGGGCGGTTTCGAGTTTTTCCGGCGGCTGGCGCATGCGCCTGAATCTTGCCCGCGCGCTGATGCACAGGGCTGACCTGCTGCTGCTGGACGAGCCCACCAACCACCTCGACCTGGAGGCGATCATCTGGCTGGAGCAGTATCTGGCGCGCTATCCCGGCAGTATTCTTCTGGTCTCGCACGACCGCGAATTTCTCAATGCCACCGTCAACCGCATTGCCCACGTCCACGACTGCGTCATCGACAGCTACGCCGGCGATTACGACGATTTCGAGCGCGCCCGCGCCGAGCGCATCGCGCAGCAGAATCAGGCCTTTCAGCAGCAGCAGGCGAAGATTGCGCACCTGGAGGATTTTGTGCGTCGCTTCCGCGCCAAGGCGACCAAGGCGAAGCAGGCGCAAAGCCGCGTCAAGGCGCTGGAACGCCTGACTCGCATCGCCCCGGCCCATGTCGCCGGCGGCCATTTCGAACTGGAAATCGAGGCCCCGGAGCGCGGCCCTGACCTCCTGCTGCGCGCAGAGAAAATGGGTTTCGCCTACGGCGGCAAGGCGCTGTTCCAGAACGTCAACCTCGTCCTGCGCGCGGGAGCGCGCATCGCCCTGCTCGGGCCGAACGGCGCGGGAAAGTCGACGCTGGTCAAACTGCTGGTCGGTGAGCTGACGCCTACATCGGGCGGCCTGGAGATTACCCCTGACATCCGCATCGGCTACTTTGCGCAGCATCAACTGGAACATCTCGACAGCGGCGCCACGCCGCTGCAGCACCTGGAACGGCTGGCGCCCAAGGTGACGACGCTGGCGCTACGCACCTTTCTCGGCCGCTTCGGCCTGGCCGGCGATAGCGAAGACCGCCCGGTGGAAAGCTTTTCCGGCGGCGAAAAGAGCCGCCTTGCACTGGCCCTGCTGGCCTGGCAGAAACCGCACCTGCTGCTGCTCGACGAGCCCACCAACCACCTCGATCTGGACATGCGCGACGCCCTTGCCCTGGCGCTGGAGGAATATGGCGGCGCCATGGTGCTGGTGTCCCACGACCGCAGCCTGATCCGCGCCGTGGCCGACGAACTGTGGCTGGTGGCGGACGGCGAGGCCAGGCTTTTTGATGGCGACCTGGAAGACTACAAAAGCTGGATCGAGGCGCGCCGGCCGCGCGAAGCTACCCGGCCGGCAGTGGAAAAGCCGCGTCAGGATACTGCGCCCAAGCCGAAGAAAAAGGCTCTGCTTTCCAGGCAAGCCAAGCTCGAAACGGAACTTGCCAAGGCCCAGGCAGAGCTGGCCGAAGTCAACAGCCAACTGGCCGACCCGGCCACCTACGCGGACTCCGCCGGCGACGAAATCAGCGGCTTGAATGCGCGGCGGGAAAGGCTGGAGGCGAAACAGGCCGAGCTGGAAGAAGCCTGGCTGGAACTGGAAATGGCGCTGGAAGAAGCGGTTTAACCTAGTTGTCAGTCAACTTGAAAGGCTGTACGTTCTTTGTAGGTGCGAATTCATTCGCACATTTGGCCGAATGAATTCGGCCCTACAAGAAAATCACGCAAATTCAACATGACTGAACTACCAGGTTTAAGCGCTACTTGAACGGGAAGGCGATGATCGCCTTTGCCACCCACTTGTCGCCGGCATTTTCGAAGCCGCGCCCGATGCCGAAATTGACATCGAAATCCTTTTTCTCGATATCCATCACGCCGTAGAGATAGTGGCTGCGTTCGCTGGCCGGCAGCGCATGGTGCATCGGCCCGAACTCGCCGTAATACTCGAATCCCGCCTGCACGCCTTGCGTCACCTTGTGCGTAACTTTCAGGCCCGGTTCAAAGTTCGGCTCCCGGCTGACGTTGCTGGAAAGCGCCATGTCCAGGATCGGGTTGAAGCTGACCAGCCAATCCTCGCCGCGGTAACCGGCGATGGGCCGCAGCTCCATGCCCCAGTAGCTCTCCGACACCCGCCGCGGGGAATAGCCAATCTCGGTGTTGAGGCCCCAGAAAAACCGCTCGCCGTCCTCGCGCGGCGCAATGAATTTCAGGCGGAAACGCAGGCCGTTGCCGTAGACATTGCCATCCGAGCCCATCGCCACGGGCAGGTAAAGCCCGGCCTCCAGGGCCTTGGTGATGCCATAGGAGAATTCAGGGGTGGCCTGCAGCCGGTGATGCGATTTCATCTCGCCCACGTAAGCGGGCTCCTTCGCGCCCTCGATGGCGTAGTTGACGTGCAGCTCCAGACCAAACTCGCCCGGGTCGTTCATTTCCTCGGTGTAAACCTGGATTTCATCCGGTGCGGCGAGTGCGCCAGAAGCGGTAAAACCGAAAGCGGCGATCATAATCAGGCCGCATAGGTATGTAACATATTTCATTTTCTTACCCTATCATCTGCAATTAAACACAAGTGAGAATTATTATCGTTTAAAAGATGAAAAGGCGCAACTATTTTTTACGGGTTTATTGCGGATAAAAGAGGAAAACCCGGTAACCCGAGGCCTTCAGATCGCCCAGGTCGAGCGCCAGTTTTACCGTTACCTCCTCGTTCGGCAGCATGCCGCGATCGAGGTCGGCGTTTTTCGCATACTCCCTGGGCTGGAAAATCCGCCGCGCGATCATCTTGTCCTGGGTATCCGTCAGCGTCAGTTCAAGCAGCGGGTACTCCTGGGCAAGCCTGGCGCGGTTGCGCAGGATGGCATTGAGCGTAACCAGATTGGCCTGGACCGGGTCGGCCTCGAGATTGGATGTCTCGATGCTGAGAAAATCGGGGTTGGCCGGCAGCCGGATTTTACATTGCAGAGCGCCGCAAAACTGTTGCAGGAGGGGCTTTAGTCCGGGCTGGCGCGCGGCCAGTTCGGAGCGGAAAAAATACACTCCCTGCATTCCCAGGCTCATTAGAAGCAGCAATGAGCCCGCCAGCCACAGCCAGAAAAAACTGCGTTTCGCAGGCGTTTTTTTCTCCCCGACGGCGGCAGGCCGCTCATGGCGCCATTTTGGATGTGACGTCCCGGCGACAGGTGCGATGAGATCCTCGGCAGGCGCCTCCGCCGGGGTCTCGGGCTCAGCTTCAAGTGGCAGTCCGGAATCCTCTTCCGGAAATTCATCGGCGGGTTCCACCTCTTCCGGCAAGGAAATGGCAGGCGAAGCTGAAAATTCCTCGAATGACGAAATTTCCGCGACAGGCGCAGCGTCTTCGGCCGGTACAGGCTCCGCCGGTTCGGGGAATTTGGTCAACAGGAGTATTGGGGACTGGGGTAGTTCCGTGGGCGTTTCAAGGTTTTGTTGAGGAAAAGCGGAGGGTGCCGGCCCAGGCATTTCAGCGGACGTCCCCCCTTCTTCCGCTATCGGGGCTTCTGTTTGGAGCGGTGCGGGAAGTTCCTCGGCAGCCGCAGTCTCCATCGACTCAATCCGTGGCGATTCTTCTTCCGCAACGTTCGCCGCGCCTTCGGATTCAAACGGCTCGGGCTCATGCTCCAAATAGGCATGGGCGTTGAACACCTTGGCGCAGCGGCCGCAACGCACGTCCCCCCGGTGCGCGCTCAACTGCCCGGGACTTACCCTGAAACGGGTATGACAAGCCGGGCAGGTAGTGGTCATGGGCATGGCCTTACTTCCTCACGCCCGCCAGGCACACCCAGCCGTCCATCTCGCCGGCCGCTTCGATGTCGAACCACTGGCGGTAAATGCTCAGGGTTTCTTCCTTCTGCGGGGCCAGGATACCGGACAGCACTATCCACCCCCCAGGCCGGACAGCCTGGGCCAGCATGGGTGCCAGCACCTTGAGGGGGTTGGCGAGGATGTTGGCGACCACGATGTCCGCCTGGATTTTCGGCGCGGCATCGGGCAGATAGAACTCCGCCGCGGCCTGATTCTGTGCGGCATTTTGCTTGCCGGCAACCACTGCCTGGGGGTCGATGTCGACGCCCAGCGCCCTTCCCGCACCCAGCTTCAGCGCCGCAATCGCCAATATGCCGGAGCCGCAGCCGTAATCCAGCACGCACTCGCCGCCGCGGATGTTACGCTCCAGCCATTGCAGGCAAAGGTGAGTGGTGGGATGGCTGCCGGTGCCGAAAGCCAGTCCGGGGTCGAGGATCAGGTTGATCGCAGTGGGGTCGGGCGGGGTATGCCAGGTCGGGATGATCCACAGGCGCGGCGAGATTTGGATCGGGTCGAACTGGGACTGCGTCAGTCTGACCCAGTCCTGCTCCTCCACCTTGTCAACGCGGTAGCGGGGGGCTACGGCCAGGTGGGCCGCCTCGGCGGCTGCGGCGACGATGGACGGAACGTCGGCGTCTTCCGCGAACAGGCCGCTGACGATGCTGTGCTGCCACAGGTTGTCAACCGGTTCGCCCGGCTCGCCGAAGATAGGCCTCTCCTGATCGGTTTCGGCGTCGGCATCCTCGATGCCTGCCGACAGTGCGCCCAGATCGAGCAGGGCGTCGCTCAGCACGCCGGCGGTTTGCTCGTCCGCATCGATTTTCAGCGACAGCCATGTCATCCGGAGCCTCGCTATTGTGCTTTTTTCGCTGCGGCCAGCTTGTGTTCCAGGTAATGAATGCTGGTGCCGCCCTGCACGAACGCGGCGTCGCGCATCAGATCCTGGTGCAGCGGCACGTTGGTTTTGATGCCCTCCACCACCATCTCGGAGAGGGCGGTCTTCATCCGGGCGATAGCCTGCTCGCGGGTGGCGCCATAAGCGATCAGCTTGCCGATCATGGAATCGTAGTACTGCGGCACCACGTAATTCTGGTAGACGTGGGAGTCGACCCGGATGCCGGGGCCGCCGGGCACGTGATACACCGTGATGCGTCCCGGAGAGGGCACGAAGGTATAGGGGTCCTCGGCGTTGAGGCGGCACTCGATGGCATGGCCCTTGAGCCGGATATCCTTCTGCCGGAAGCTCAGCTTCTCGCCGGCGGCGATGCGCACCTGTTCCTGCACGATGTCGATGCCGGTGATCAATTCGGTCACCGGGTGCTCGACCTGAACGCGGGTGTTCATCTCGATAAAGAAAAACTCGCCGTTCTCGTACAGGAATTCGAACGTGCCGGCGCCGCGATAGCCGATCTTGCGGCAGGCTTCGGCGCATCTTTCGCCGATTTTGTCGCGCAGCTTGGGGTCCAGCCCCGGTGCGGGCGCCTCCTCGATGATCTTCTGGTGGCGGCGTTGCATCGAGCAGTCGCGCTCGCCGAGGAACGCCGCGTTGCCGTGCTCGTCGGCCAGCACCTGGATTTCGATGTGGCGCGGATTTTCCAGGAACTTCTCCATATACACCATGGGGTTGCCGAATGCCGTCTGGGCCTCGGTCCTGGTCATGCTCACCGCGTTCAGCAGTGCCGCCTCGGTGTGCACCACGCGCATGCCGCGCCCGCCGCCGCCGCCCGCCGCCTTGATGATCACCGGATAGCCGACCGACTTGGCAATGCGGATGATCTCGTCCTGGTCATCCGGCAGGGCGCCGTCGGAGCCGGGCACGCAAGGCACGCCGGAGGCTTTCATCGCATCCTTGGCGCTGACCTTGTCGCCCATCAGGCGGATCGTTTCCGCACGCGGGCCGATGAAGACGAAGCCGCTTTGCTCCACTCTTTCGGCAAAATCGGCATTTTCGGAGAGAAAGCCGTAGCCGGGATGGATCGCCTCGGAGTCGGTTACTTCCGCCGCGCTGATGATGGCGGGTATGTTCAGATAGCTTAAGGTCGACTGGGGCGGGCCGATGCACACCGATTCATCGGCGAGCTTGACGTATTTGGCCTCGGCATCGGCCTCGGAATGCACCGCCACGGTCTTGATGCCCATCTCGCGGCAGGCGCGCTGGATGCGCAGGGCGATTTCGCCCCGGTTGGCAATTAGAATTTTTTCAAACATAAATACGCTAGTCCCGAGTGCTGAGTCCTGAGTGCTGAGTGCTGAGTCCTGAGTCCTGAGTCCTGAGTCCTGAGTCCTGAGAGCCGGGCCCCAAGAATTTACTCAGGACTTTCCACTCAGAACTCAGGACTCAAATTTAACCGATAATAAACAAAGGTTCGCCGTATTCGACCGGCTGGCCGTTTTCCACCATGATCGCCTTGATCACGCCGCTCTGGTCCGCCTCGATTTCATTCAGCAGTTTCATTGCCTCGATAATACATATCGTGTCGCCCGCATTCACCGATTGGCCGACCTCGACAAAGTTCTTCGCCCCCGGCGCGGAGGCGCGGTAAAACGTGCCCACCATGGGAGATTTCACGATGTGTCCTTCTGGCTGCGCCGCTTCGGCGGCAGGCGCCGTCACGGCCGCCAGCGGGGCGGGGGCAGGCATGAAGGCCTGCATCGGTTGCTGGGAATACATCATCTGCTGCGGCTGCATCTGGCCGTGGCGGCTGATGCGCACCGTTTCCTCGCCTTCGGTGATTTCCAGCTCGGCAATCCCTGATTCACTGACCAGATCGATCAGTTTTTTAACTTTTCGCAAATCCATGTTTAGTCCTTGGCTTGATATTGCAGGGAGAATTCCAGAGCCAGTTCATACCCTTTCGCTCCCAGGCCGCTGATGACGCCTACGGCCAGATCGGAAAAACAGGAATGATGGCGGAACGGCTCACGTGCAAACACATTGGAAAGATGAACTTCTATAAAGGGAACAGCCACGGCCGCGAGCGCGTCGCGCAGCGCAACGCTGGTGTGGGTGTAGGCCGCGGGGTTGATCACGATGAAATCCACGGCTTCCGGCCTGGCCCGTTGCACCCGGTCGATCAAGCCGGATTCGCTGTTGCTCTGGAAGGTCTCGAGCGCCGCGCCGGCATCTCGCGCCATCCGAAGCAGGCGTTCATTGATTTGTTCCAGGGTGGCATGGCCGTATTTATCCGGTTCGCGCATGCCCAGCAAATTCAGATTGGGGCCGTGGATAACGAGAATTTTTCTGGTATTGGCGGCATTTGTCCGGCGTCCGCCCGTTCCCGGATTTTTCGTTTTCATGGCGGCAAGTTTGCCGCAAAATGGGGGAACTTGTCCAGTTTTTCGGCGAAGTTGCCCGATTGACATCCCGCCTGTTTCATCGGCTAGAGAAGTGGCGCCACGATTTTTTCCAGCCGCTCCGAGCTTACCCCGCCCAATTCGCTGTCGACAATTTTTCCATTGCGGTCGATCACCACGGTGAACGGCAGTCCGCCCAGGCGATTGCCGGCTTTACGCGCCAGGTCCACGCCCTCCATCTCTCCCAGCAATACCGGGTAATTGATGCCCAACTCGTCGGCAAAGGCCTGCACATTGATCTTCTCGTCCAGCGCCAGGCCGACGAATACCAGACCGCGTTCGCGATACCGGTTCTGCAATTCGATGAAACCCGGGATCTCCGCGCGGCACGGTGGACACCATGGTGCCCAGAAATTCAACACCAGCACCTTGCCGCGCCATTGCTT
Organism: Pseudomonadota bacterium; assembly: GCA_021801705.1. GTDB lineage: Bacteria > Pseudomonadota > Gammaproteobacteria > Burkholderiales > Sulfuricellaceae > Sulfuricella. Next base: position 3,177 of record JAJYXP010000036.1, on the reverse strand, counting down.
GAGGGGCTGCAGCTTGTCGTCGAAATCCTTGAAGCTGGCGGCAAAGATCGGCTCCGAAGAAACATCCTGCGCCGCGGACGTATCGCCGCCGCCGGCATTTTGCGGCAGTTTCGAAACTGCGAAATAGGCCGCGCCCAGAACCAGGGCGATGCCGGCGGCCGCTGCATATAGCTTGGTTTTTGACATGAAAAATGAATCCCGAAATGGACTTTTTAGTGGATTATAGCATCGAGCGAAGCGAGGAATGTTTCCGGCGGCTGGTAGCCCACCACGCGTGCTTGGCTCAACTCCTTGCCGCTCTTGTCGAAGAAAATGATGCCGGGCGGCCCGAACAGGCTGAATTTCTTGAGCAGCGCCTTGTCGTCCTCGCTGTTGGCCGTGACATCGGCCTGGAGCAATACCGCACCGCCCAGCTTCGCCTTCACCCTGGCGTCATCGAAGGTAAAACGCTCGAACTCCTTGCAGGAAACGCACCAGTCAGCGTAAAAATCCAGCATCACGATCTTGCCCTGGGCCTGTTTTACACGGCTCTCCAGTTCCGCCACGCTTTTCACCCGCTCGAATTTCAATGGCGCCGCCCCCGCCGCCCTGGCTTCGGCAGGCAGGGAATGCAGCCCAGACAGCGGCTGCAGGATATCGCGGTTGCCGCCAAGCACGCCGATCAACAGCGATACGCCGGCAATCAGCGCAATCACCCCCACCCCTTTCCAGAATTTGACGAAACCGCTGGCCGGGTGAGGCAGGGGGTCGATCGCGCGCAGATACATGGCGGAAACGATCAGCAGCGCCGCCCACAGCAGCATGTGCACTGCCGGCGAAATCACCGGCGAAACCAGCCAGATCGCCATGCCCAGCAACAGCACGCCGAAAAAGCTCTTCACTGCCTCCATCCAGGCGCCTGCCCTTGGCAGCAAGGCCCCGGCCGAAACGCCCACCAGCAGGAGCGGCGCACCCATGCCCAGCGCCAGGGAGAACAGCGCCGAGCCGCCCAGCATCATGTCGTGAGTCTGGCTGATGTAGAGCAAGGCGCCAGCCAGCGGCGCCGCCACGCAGGGACCGACGATCACCGCCGAGAGCGCGCCCATGGCGAACACCCCGGCCGCGCTGCCGCCCTTGACGCGGTTGCTGGCCTCGGTAAAGCGGCTCTGGATGAAACTGGGCATCTGCAATTCGTAGAAACCGAACATCGAGAACGCAAGCGCCACGAAAACCAGGGCAAACCCGCCCAGCACCCAGGGGTTCTGCAGGGCGGACGAGAGCAGGGTGCCGGACATGCCCGCCGCCACGCCGGCGGCGGCATAGGTGAGCGCCATGCCGAGCACATAGGCAAGCGACAGGCCCAAAGCGCGGGATTTTGTCAGCGCATGTCCCTGTCCGACTATGATGCCGGAAAGGATGGGGATCATGGGAAACACGCAAGGCGTGAGCGCCAGCAGCAGGCCGAAGCCGAAGAAGCTCACCATGATCAGCCAGAAGTTGCCACCCTTGAACAAGGCGCCGATGCGCGAGGACTCGCTGCCCTGCGCTTCCTCGGATTTCCGGGTTGCGGCCATGCCGGCGGACGGGGGCGCAGAAGACGCCGCAAGCGGTGCAGAGGCCGGCTGCATCTCAGCCGGCGCGGCTCCAACTGCGGGCAATTCAGGCAGTGTCAGTGCCATGGTCTTCTGCGCCGGCGGATAGCACACGCCCTTTTCGCTGCAACCCTGATAAGCGGCGACCAGATTGACCGGCTGCTTGGCGTTGTCTTCACGTTTCAGCTTGATGACCGCCTGGAACGATTTGTGGTAAACCTCGGTCTTGCCGAAAGTGGGGTCGCTCTTGGTGTCGCCCTGGGGCAGGGTCACTGCGGCAATGCCGGTGCCGCCGCTGTCTTTCAGCGAAAACCTGATCTTGTCGCGGTACAAATAATAGTTTTCGGCAATTGTGAAGCTGGCCAGCAGCGTTTTCCCGTCAGTGGCCTTGACCGTCAGCCTGAATGCCTGGTCTGGCGGCAGGAACTCGTCCTTGCCGCCCCCCAGGAGTTTTAAAAGGGATGACTTTTCGCCCCCTTCCGACCGGGTGCGCGGAAGATCGAGCTTGGCCACCTGCGTTTGCGGCGGATAGCACACGCCCGCATCCGCGCACCCCTGCGAGGTCGCCTTCAGGGTAATCTGGTTCGCTCCGCCGCGGGTATAGGGCAGCCGGATCAGCAGGTCATGGCGGTAAGTTTCCACCTTGCCGAAATACTCGTCCTGCTTGATTTTCCCGGCGGGAAGCTGCGCTGCCCCGAGAGTGACGTCGGCAGGCTCCGCCTTGAATCTGATCTTTTCCTTGTACAGGTAATAACCCTCGGCGATCTGGTAGCGCACCTCCAGGGTCTGCTCGTCCACCACCCGGGCGGAGAATTTGAAAGCCTGCTCCGGTTCGAGCAGGTCGCCCTCGCCGGCGTGTACAGCCCAGGAAAACAACAGAAAAAAAGCCAGCAATAAATTACGCATTTTCAACCTTGTTCTTCGGGTTTTATTGTTTCGGCGCCCAGCCACTCGAGATAAGCGGGCAGAACGGCAGCCAATGGGACTGCGATTATCTCAGGAAGTTCATAAGGGTGGCATTGCCGTATGGTTTTTTCAAGCTTGCCGTAATGCGCCCCCAGTGTTTTAATCAACAAGGGAACTTCCTGCGCTGTTTCGATTCTACCTTGCCAGCGGTATATCGACTCGCACGGCGCGAGAATATTTACGCAGGCCGCCAGCCGGTCTTCCACCAGTTTTTCGGCCAAGCGCCGGGCGGCTTCCCGGTCCGGCAAGTTTGTTATGACCAGTACCGCATCCATTTCGAGGCTCCCCATGCGTGGTTTTTTTATCCTGTCCATTCTACTCGGTTTCCCGGCTTTGGAAATTTTCGCCACCTTCCGCGTAGCGCAAATAATCGGCTGGTGGCTGCTGCCCTGGCTTATCGCCAGCGCGGTTGTTGGCGGATGGCTGATCCGGGAGGCGGGCGTGATGGTCCCGGTCAAGCTGTTCGCCGCGCTCAATGCCGGGCATAACCTGAACCTCGCCCTGCTCGACAGCTTCCGCACCGTTTTTGCCGGCCTGCTGCTGATATTTCCCGGCGTCGCCAGCGATTTTCTCGCCCTGCTCCTGCTCTTGCTGCCGCACCCCAAGATGTCCCCGCAGGCCGCTTCCAGGGACGACGGCA
>JAJYXP010000043.1 GCA_021801705.1 Pseudomonadota bacterium | reverse complement strand
CGCAACGCCATGTGCCAGACTCGATCGCCACGCTTCGCTTTCTCATCGCCGCTCGTATTGCACTTCGCCTGCAACGATGTCCGTGTTGCGGATCGGTTAGACGTAATTTGTGACACAGTAAAACTAGTAGTCAGTCAACATGAAATGTCGCCATCGTAGGTCGGGTTTTAACCCGACATGTCGGGCTGAAGCCCGACCTAGCGGGGTTGTTTTTTTTCGGTATGAATGAAAACGGCGGCCACCCTGGCCGCCGTTTTCATTTTCAACTCGCCTAGGGTCTCATAACTTGAGGGTCTCGCCCACCTTCATCTCATGCAGCCTGGCCTTGGCGCCCTGTTTCTTGAGCGCCCCGGCGAAGGCATTCACCGTGCCATTCAATACGGGGAAAGTGCCGAAATGCATCGGCACCACCAGGCTGGGCTTGACCAGCTTTACCGCTTCAGCCGCGCGCTCCGGTCCCATGGTGAAATGGTCGCCGATGCAGGCCAGCATCACGTCCACCTTGTGGAAGTGCGATACCAGCACCATGTCCGAGAATACATCGGTGTCGCCGGTATGGTACAGCGTGGGGCCGTTCTTGACGGTAATGAGGAAGCCGCCCGGATTGCCGCCGTCATGAATGTCCTTGTCTGCGCTGCCTTCCGGCGCTATCACCGTGGAGCTGTGGATGGCCGGGATGAAGGCGATTTTGACTTCGCCGTCGAGCAGGGTCAGTTCGCCGCCGAAATTGCCCTGGGTGTCGAAGCCGACCTGATCCTTCGGGTAGCCGCCGTATTGGGCGACCGCCTTGCCCAGATCGAAGGTGGATACCAGTCTGGCGCCGGTTCTTTTGGCGATTTCCGCGCTGTTGCCGACATGGTCGAAGTGGCCGTGGGTGATCAGGATCAGGTCGGCCTTGTCGAGCTTGGCCAGGTCTTCCTTGCCGTTCTTGTTGGCCGGGTTGGTCAGCCAGGGATCGATCAGCAACACCTTGCCGGAAGGGGTGGCGAGCTTGAAAGCGGCATGGCCGTACCAGGTCAGGCCGGTTTTGCCGGCGGCAAAGCCGTGCAGAGGAATTTGCAGCAGCAGGAACAGAAGAGCAGGACGAAGGAATTTCATGGGGTCTCCTTTGATCCGGAAGTTAGCGACGCTTATCGTAAATCAAAAACTGGTACTCCAATCCATTTTCCGAGCGGCCGTGTGTGCGTCCGGTTTCCTGCCAGAGCGCCCTGTCGAATTCCGGGAACCATGCATCGCCCTCGAAATCCGCCTGAATCTCGGTGAGGTAGATGCGGTCGGCAAGTTCCAGCGCCTGCCGGTACAGTTCGGCGCCGCCGATGAAGAAGATCTCGTCGTCGCTGGCGCAGGCCGAAATGGCCTCTGCGACCGAGTTCGCCACGATGCAACCGGGTATCGCCAGTGGGCTGGAGCGGCTGATGACGACGGAAGTCCGTCCCGGCAGGGGTCTGCCCAGCGATTCATAGGTCTTGCGCCCCATCAGGATATGGTGCCCGGTAGTGAGGGCCTTGAAGTGTTTGAGGTCTTCGGGCAGGCGCCAGGGCAGGGTGTTGGCGATGCCGATGACACGGTTTCTGGCCATCGCGGCGATGATGGAAATGCGCGGTTTCCCCATGCGGAAATTCACACCTTGAAGCGGCTTACCATTTCCTGCAACGCGCCGGCCAACTGCTCCATGTGACGCGCAGCTTCCGATGTTTCCCGGATCGCCGACATGTTTCCGTCAGTCATTTGCGCGATCTTTTCCACATTCTGGGCGATTTCGTGGCTGGCCGCCTTTTGCTCGTTCACCGACAGGGCGATATTGTCCACGCCCTCCGTTGCCTGGGTCACGGACTGATTGGTTTCCGCCAGCACGATGGCAACGTTTTCCAGCAGGTCCTGGCTGTTTTGCAAGAATTTCTGCCCCCGTTCGATTGCCTGTTCCACCGCCACCGATTGCTCGCCGAGCGTCAGCGTGACACGATCGATTTGACTGGCGGATTGCGCCGACTTCTCCGCCAGCTTGCGCACTTCGTCCGCCACCACCGCAAATCCGCGGCCCTGCTCGCCCGCCCGTGCCGCCTCGATCGCAGCGTTGAGTGCAAGCAGGTTGGTTTGCTCGGCAATATCCTTCACCTGCCGTGTCATGCTGGTAATGGCCTCGGTGCTGCGAACGAATGCCGATACCGAGGCGGCAATTCCGTCCACGGACGTTTCCACCGCAGAAATTTCACCGATCAATTCGGACAGGCTTTCGTTGCCTTTCACGGTGCTTTCCAGCCCGCTGCGGGTAACCTGATTGACGCTGTCCGCATTTTCGGCGACGGAGGCGATGCTGACCGCCATTTCCTCCACCGCGGACGCCGTGGCCGATGTCGCTTCGCTTTGCTGGCTGGAGCCGGACGCGACCTGGCTTGAAGCAGAGGAGAGCCTGGCAGCGGAGCTGCGAACTTCAGCCGTAAGATCGTTGACCTTGGCAATGATGGCGCCGAGATCGGTGCGGATTTGCTCCGCGCTGGCGGCGATTTTTCCGATTTCATCGCTGGTGGTCTGTGAAACCGGGGCGGTGAAGTCGCCCTTGGCCAGCAGATTCAGGTCATGAACCAGTTGGTGGGCGGGGTTCTCGATGTTTTTCCTTACCATCAGGAGAAAGGCAAAGAGCGACACCACCACGGCGCCTGCCATCAGTCCGAGGCTGGTGAAAATGCCCTGATAAGCGTTTGCGACGGCTACCTTGTTGGATGTGTGTTCGGCAAGATCGCTAATGCTGTTCCACGAAAGCCACAAGCCGAAAAGAGAGGCGGCGAGCAGGAGCGTGGTTCCGCTTCCCGCTATCAATAAAAATTTGTTGCGTATGCTGTTATTGATCCAGTTCATGCCTTGCTTTCCTCCTCGCGAACAGCCAAATATTTTGTTTGGCTTTCATGGCGGTATTTATACCATATTTCGGAGGGGGCGCTATTCCTGATTTTAGTCTTCCCCCAAGCCGGCTCGGATCAATGCCATTGAACCATTTTCACACCGCCACCGGCGCCCTGATGGCGGGATGGGGGTCGTAATCTTCAAGAGTGAAATCCTCGTACCTGAAGTCGAAAATGTCCTGCACCGCCGGGTTGAGCTTCATCGCCGGCAGCGGGCGCGGCTCGCGCGCGAGCTGCTCGCGGGTCTGGTCGAGGTGGTTGAGATAGAGGTGGGCATCGCCCAGGGTGTGGACGAAATCGCCCGGTTTCAGCCCGCACACCTGCGCCACCATCAGGGTGAGCAGGGCGTAGGAAGCGATGTTGAAGGGCACGCCGAGGAAGATGTCGGCGCTGCGCTGGTAGAGCTGGCAGGAGAGCTTGCCAGCCTGCCCTGAGCCTGTCGAAGGGGCGACGTAGAACTGGAAGAAGGCGTGGCAGGGCGGCAGTTTCATCTTGTCCACATCGGCCACGTTCCAGGCGGAGACGATCAGGCGGCGCGAATCGGGCGTGCGCCTGATCTGCTCGATCACCTGGCTGATCTGGTCGATGTGGCGGCCGTCCGGCGTCGGCCAGGAGCGCCACTGGTAGCCGTATACCGGGCCGAGATTGCCGTTGGCATCGGCCCATTCGTCCCAGATGCTGACGCCGTTGTCCTTGAGGTACTTGATGTTGGTGCTGCCCTGCAAGAACCACAGCAGCTCGTGGATGATCGACTTGAGGTGGCATTTCTTGGTGGTGACCAGGGGAAAGCCCTGTGCGAGGTCGAAGCGCATCTGGTAGCCGAACACGCTGACCGTGCCGGTGCCGGTGCGGTCGCTTTTCCGGTTGCCGTGGTTGAGTACGTGCTGCATCAAATCGAGGTATTGGCGCATGAGATTTATGTTTATGTGATGTTGTTGATTGAAATGTTAATCCCCTGGAAAGCCGGAGCCAAGTAGCCCGGATGCAATCCGGGAAGCCTGCCCCGAATTGCGTCCGGGCTACAGATAAAAAAACGGGTCTTAGCGTAGTTGTGTGGAAAATCCGGCTCCACTTATGTGGCACCCTCCAGGGTTTTGCCCTGCTGCAGCAGCAGGGCAAAATCCGCTGCAGGCAGCGGCTTGCTGAAATAGTATCCCTGCATGGAGGTGCATTTCTGGCTGTGCAGAAAAGCGAGCTGCTCGGCAGTTTCCACGCCCTCGGCGATAACCCTGATGTTGAGGGTGAGGGCCATGGCGACGATGGCGGCGGCGATGGCGGTGTCATCCTTGTCGCCGGGAATGTCGCAGACGAAAGAGCGGTCGATTTTCAGGGTTTCGATCGGCATGCGTTTGAGGTAGCTCAGGGAGGAGTAGCCGGTGCCGAAATCGTCGAGGGAAAAAGCGATGCCGATTTCCTTCAGTTTCCCCATCGTGCCGAGCGTGACATCGATGTCCTGCATCAACATGCTCTCGGTGATTTCGAGCTCGAGAAAGCGCGCTTCCAGCCCGGTTTCGGCGAGAGTCAGTGCGACGGTCTCGGCGATGTCGCGCCGGACGAACTGCCGCGCCGAAAGATTGACCGCGACCCGCAGCGGAGGCAGGCCCGCGTCCTGCCAGGCTTTGTTCTGGCGGCAGGCTTCGCGCAGCACCCATGCGCCGATCGGGACGATCAGGCCGGTTTCCTCGGCGAGGGGGATGAACGTCATCGGGGACACCATGCCATGTTGCGGGTGGCGCCAGCGCAGCAGCGCCTCCATGCCGAAAATCCTGCCGCTGACGAGGTCCACCTGGGGCTGGTAATGGAGTTCGAACTCGTCGCGTTCGAGCGCGTCACGCAGGGCGCCGCTCATGGCCAGGTTTTTCAGCGCCCTGGCGTTCATCTCGCCGGAGTAGAACTGGAAGGTGTTGCCGCCCAGATCCTGGCTGCGGTCCATGGCGGTGGCGGCGGCTTTGAGCAGGCCGTCCACGCTTGCGCTGTCGGTGGGATAGATGGCGATGCCGGCGCTGACGGTGACAAACAGCCGGTGTCCGTCCACCGTGACCGGAAAATGCTCGAAATGCTCCAGCACCTTTTGCGCCAGCCGTGCGGCGTCCTCGCTGTTGGCTACATCGCTGAACAATAGCGCGAACTCGTCGCTGCCCGGGTGGGCCACGGTATCGCCCTCGCGCACCAGCCCGGTCAATTGCTCGGCAACCATCTTCAGCACCATGTCTCCCACCGCATGTCCGAGGGATTCTGTAATCTGCTTGAAGCGGTCCAGATCGAGGAAGATCAGCACCGCCAGCCGGTCATGCCGCTTCGCTTCGATCATGGCCTGCTGCATGCGGTCGGCGAGCAGGGTGCGGTTGGGCAGGCCGGTGAGCGCATCGTGGTTGGCGAGATAAACCAGTTCGGCTTCATGGCGCTTGCGTTCGGAGATGTCGCGGGTGACGGCGAGCAACGCCGGGCCGTCTTCCATTTCGAGATGCACGGCATGGGTTTCCATCCAGGCTCTGCGGCCCTTGAGGCCGGTGACTTCGAACTCCAGCGTCCCGTTCTCGCCCTGGAGCACTCGCTGGTTCAGTTCCTCGAACGCCTGCCGGTATTCGGGCCTTACCAGTTCGATGACCTCCTTGCCCAGCAACTGGTGCGGCGAGTCCGCCTCAATCAGCGCCAGGCCGCTGGCATTCATGTAGCGCAGCGTGCCGTCCCGGCCGATAATTTTGATGCAATCCGGTTCGGCGTCGATGATGGCGTGCAGCAGGGATTCGCTCTTGCGCAGCGCATTTTCGGTATCCAGCAGTTTCTGTTTGCGCAAGACCCGTTCCAGTGCCGAACGCACCCGTGTGGGCAGCCAGCCATAGTGCCCGGGCGACTTGAGCACGTAGTCGTCCAGCCCGCTTTTCATCGCCTCCACCGCGATCTCTTCGGAACCGGTGCCGGTGAACATGACCACCGGGCAAGCGGGCCATTTCGACTTGGCGGCCCGCAGTATGGCCAGTCCGTTGTTCCAGCACAACTGGTAGTCGGTGATCACCAGATCGAAGCCGCCGTTTCCCAGCGCCCGGTCGAATCCTTCCTGGGTGGTGATTTCCGCGACATGCAGCGCGGGAAATTCCCTCTCCAGCTCGCGGATCACCAGGGCGCGGTCGTCCGGGTTATCGTCGACCAGAAGGATATTCAGCGGAGGGGATGCCGCGTCTGCCATGCTAAACGCTCCCCTCCTGCACGAGTTCCGGATTTTCGTTCAATGCCATCCAGTACTGGCCCAGCATTTTGACCAGTTGCATCGGGTTGTCAAAAGCCACCGGTTTTACCCGGTAGGAGTTGATGCCCAGATCGTAGGCGCGCCGGAACAGCATGACATCGCTGGTGTCATCCTCCACCAGCAGGATGGTTTGCAGGGGTACATTTGCGCTCATGGGTTTACCGCCCTCGGTGATTTGTCTAACTCTACCCAAAACCGGCTGCCTTTGCCAAGCATGGATTCCACGCCCGCTTCGCCGCCCATGCGTTCCGCCCCCTTGTGTACGATGGCGAGCCCGATGCCGGTACCGGGGTAGGTTTCCACCCCGTGCAGTCGCTCGAACACCCGGAAGATGCGCGCCTGATGCTCGGGAGAAATGCCGATGCCGTTGTCCTCGACCCACAGGCGCACCCGCCCGCCGCGTTCCTCGGTCCATACTTTCACGCTCGGCGTGGTGCCGGGCGGGACGAACTTGATCGCGTTGTCGACCAGATTGGCGATGACCTGGGTCAGGGTGGGGAGATGGCCCGTCACCTGCGGCAGGGAAGGGGCTGCCGCGACCTGCGCGCCGCTTTGCCTGATTTCGCCGTCGAGCTGGGCAAGCGCCTCCTTGACCGCGGCGGCCAATCCCACTGGTTTAAGCGGCATGTCGGCTCGGCTCAGCCGGCTATAGGCCAGCAGGTCCTGGATCAGGATATCCATGCGCCGGGCGGCGGCAACGATGCGCTGGACGTACTCCCGGCCGGTGGAAGAGAGCTTTGCGCCGTAATCTTCCTCCAGCGCCTGGGCGAATCCCTGCATGGCGCGCAACGGTGCGCGGAGATCGTGCGAAACGGAATAGCTGAACGCTTCCAGTTCCTGATTGGTGGCTGCGAGGTCGGCAGTGCGTTCGGCCACGCGCTTTTCCAGTTCTGTGGCATGGGCGCGGATTTCATCGTAGAGAGCGGTATTGACAAGCGCCGCGGCGGCCTGATGGGTAAGCGCCTGGAACAGTGCGATGCGATCGGGGGTAAAGAATCCCGGAACGGGGCTGTACAGGTTCACGGCGCCGAAAGCCTTGCCGCGGCTGATCAGAGGGAACGCGGCACTGCTGTGGAAACCTTCCTTCAACGCCAAGTCGCGCCAGGGAGAAAAATTCGTATCGGCGGAGATTTCCGTGTTGAAGACCGGAACGCCCTGGCGAATGGCGCGGCCTGTCGCGCCCTGACCCTGCGGTGATTCATCCCAGCGCACGCTGATGCGGCGTGGATATGTGCTTTCCTCCGGGCATTGGGCCAGCAGGCTGACGCTGCCATCCGTTTCGGCCCGGCCCAGCCATGCCAGTTGCACGTCGAGGGCTTCGACGCACACACGCGTCACGCTTTGCGCAATGCCCGAGTAATTCATGCTTTCAGATAGCTTATACGCACCGGCATAAAGCGCCTGGAGCATCGCAAGCTGGCGCTGAATCCGTTCCTCGGTCTGTTTGCGTTCGGTGATGTCGTGGAAGAAGATGGAAAGGCCGTCTTTGGAAGGGTAGATGTGGTTTTCGAACCAGAGGTTCCCGTGCGGGTAAAACTCCTCCAATTCAACCGGCGTCTGTTCCGCCACGGCCTTGTAATAGGCGTGGTAGAAAGGCAGGCCCACTCCTTCGGGAAATTCGGCCCAGATGTTCTTCCCGGTCAGATCCTCCGGCTTGCGGCCAAAAAGCTGCCCAGCCCTGGTATTGACGTAGGTGTAGCGCCAGTCGTTGTCGAGGGCGACGAAGCCGTCGGATACCCGCTCTATGAGATCCTCCAGTTGCTGGCGTATTTCCTCGGTCCGGGCGTGAGCCGTCTGCGCCTTTGCGGCGAGGCTGGCCTGTTCCATTTCTTCGCGGCGCACCAGCCAGTACAGTAGCAGCGCGGTGAAAGCGACGAAGGCCCAGCCCTTGTAGGTTTGCAGCCAGGCGAGGAGGTGCGGATCGGTGGTGAACGCAGACAGCAACCGGTCCGAAAAAAATATCCACAGCGCGGCGGCAACAGCATAAGTGATTGCCACGCGTACGGAGAAGGGGAATCGGTGCGAGCGCGCCATCACCCCACAGCCGCTGGAGGCAGGCGTTGCCAGCGGTTATCGACCAAGCCTTCCAGCGGCTGATAGTTGATTTTGTAGGCCATCTTGCGGCTGTAGGCTATCCAGTAGCCCAGATACAGATAGGGCAGCCCCAGTTCGCGGCACAGTTCAGCCTGCCACAGGATGTTGTAGGTGCCGAAGCTGGCGCGCGGCAGGCCGGGATCGTAAAAGGTGTAGACCGATGAGAGGCCGTCGCGCACCCTGTCGATCAGGCTGACCATGCGCAGAACGTCGCCATCGCGAAATTCGACCAGGTAAGTGGTGACCTGGCTTTGCAGCAGGAAGCGTTCGTACTGCTCCCGGTCATCCTGGTCCATGCCGCCGCCGGTGTGTCGCGACGACTGGTAGCGCCGGTAGAGTTCGTGGTGCTCGGGGTCGTAGACCAGTTCGCGCAAGCCTGCGCTCATCCCGGAATGGGCTTTCCAGGCGCGGCGCTGGGCGCGGCTGCGCTGAAATTCGTCAACCGCCAGCCGTACCGGCACGCAGGCCTGGCATTGGCTGCATTGGGGCCGATAATTGTATGCGCCGCTGCGGCGGAAGCCGAAACGGATCAGTTCGCTGTACACCGCGGTATCTACCCGCTCGTTGGGCGTAGCCACCAGCGAGCGCGCCATCCTTCCCGGCAGGTAGCTGCACGGGTAGGGGGACGACAGGTAGAACTGCAGCTCGCGCCGGGAAAGGTCATTCAACAAGGTCATGGTCGGTGCCAGGAACAGTTTATGCCAGGAAAGTTTACCAGTTCTGCCAATCTTTGGCTGAATTCGGCGCGCGGTATTTCGCGCGCCCCGAGCGAGGCGAGATGCGCGGTCTTCATCTGGCAGTCGATCATGCCGAAATTCCAGCGCTCGAGCTGCCTGACCAGATGCACGAAGGCGATCTTGGAAGCGTCGGTTTGGCGGCTGAACATGGATTCGCCGAAGAACATCCGCCCTATGCCGATGCCGTACAAACCGCCCGCCAGCCGGCCTTCCACCCAGGTTTCGACCGAATGGGCCAACCCCAGCCGGTGCAGCTCGCAATAGGCATCGATCATCTCCGGGGTGATCCACGTGCCCTGGCCGTCGCGGGGTTCGGCGCAGGCTGCCATGACCTCGCGGAAGGCGGTATCCACGCGAAGCTCGAAGTCATGCTTCTTCAGGGTCTTGCGCAGCGAACGAGCAACCTTGAGTTCCGCGGGAAACAGCACCATGCGCGGGTCCGGGCTCCACCACAGGATGGGCTCGCCGGGATTGAACCAGGGGAAGATCCCGTGCGTATAGGCCTCGATCAGGCGCTGCGGGGAAAGGTCGCCGCCCGCCGCCAGCAGGCCGTCGGGCTCGCGCAGGGCGGATGAGATCGGCGGAAAGGGGTCGTTCTGGCCGAGCCAGGGGATCACGCCCTTAGGCTGTCGCGCACCCGTTCCAGGCGGCCTTTCACTTCTTGCGCCAGTTCTTCGATGCCGGGCTTCTCCACCAGTTTCAGCACGGCAGACGGATCCATGAAGGCGACCGTGACCTTGCCGTCGGCTTCTTCGCGTACAACGACGTTGCACGGCAGCAACAGGCCGATATCCGGGTCGGCCTCGATGGCGCGGTGCGCCAGCGGCGGGTTGCAGGCGCCAAGGATGCGATAGGGGCGGCCGTCGATGTTGAGCTTGGCCTTCATGGTGGCCTTCACGTCGATATCGGTGAGGACGCCGAAGCCTTCAACTTTCAGGGCATTGATGGTTTTTTCAACGGCTGCGTCGAACGGGATGCTGAGTTGGGTGCTGAATCCGTACATTTTTTCCTCCGGAATGATGGGCGAGAAGGTGAAATTATAACCCGTGCAGGGCAAAAAAGCCTTAAGGTACTCCGCGATCCGCCACGAGCCATGAAACCGGCTCGTGCGGGGTTGTTGATCGCGCATTCCCCGGTGGCCTTCAGGATGTCGAACGTGCGGCTCCGGTTGCTGATCACGCAACCCACGAGCGGCGGCTCGAATTCCATCATGGTGTGCCCTTGTCGAACGAACCGACTTGCTGCGCGCGGCGTTCGCAACGGTGCGGGCGCGGCATCCGTTCCGCATGGATGCCGTGGTGATCTTGCCTGGCCACTTGCACTGCATCCTACTTGCTGGGGGCATGGTCATTACGCCTTCACCCCTTCCCAGGCCTTCTGCAACCTTTTGACCGATACCGGATAAGGCGTCTTCAACTCCTGCGCGAACATCGACACCCGCAATTCCTCGATCATCCAGCGGAACTTGGCCAGCTCCGGGTCGCTGACCCCCTCCTTGCGGTGCTTCTCCAGCCGCTTCTGGTAATCCTGCCACAGCTCGCGGATGGCCGCCGTCCACTTGGCGTCGCGCTCTGCGGCGCCGGCATGTTTCTCCAGTCGGCGCACGATGGCCTTGAGGTAGCGCGGCAGGTGCTGGAGCTGCTCCCACGGGGTGGCGGTGAGAAAGCCCTTGTAGACCAGGTTGGCGAGCTGCTCGCGGATGTCGGCGGCGACGTTGCCGGGCGGTTTGGCGGCGAGCCTGGTCTGTATCGCCTGGTAGTCGGCGGCGATGGCGGCAAGGATGCGGCAGGCGGCGTCCGATACGGCGGCGAGGCGGGTGCGGGCGCGGTCTTTCTGGGTGGCGAAGGCCTTGGCGGTGCGGGGCGGTTCGTCGTCGCCGATGAAGGCGCGGTCGGTGATGGCGGTGAGCAGGTCTTCTTTCAGATCTTCGGGGGAGGCAACGGCGCGCAGCAGAAGGGCGGTCTGGGTGAAGCCGGGCAGGCCTTTTTCCAGTTGCTTCACCTGCGGGTTGAGGGCGAGCCGCAGCAGCCTCCGCACCCCGGCGCGCATGGCGGCTTGCGCCGCTTCGGGGATGTCGAACAGGCGGATCGAGACCGAATCGCCGTCGTTTTCCAGCGCCGGGTAGCCGGTGAGCGATAGTCCAGCGCGGGTGAAGGCAATCTTTTCCGGCAGGTCGCCGAAATCCCAGTTGGTGAGCCCTTCCTTCTCGATGTCGAGCTCGGGCGCGCTGGCGAAGGTGAGGCGGGCGGCCTGGCCGAGTTTTTCCCTGAGTTCGGCGAGGTCGCGGCCGGAGGCCATCTCGGCCCCGGCTTCGTCCACCACCTTGAAATTCATGCGCAGGTGGGGCGGCAGGTCGGCTTCTTTCCAGGTGTCGGGCGGGACTTCCTGGCCGGTTTTCTTGCGGATGTAGGCGGCGAGGGTTTCGGTGAGGGGTTGGGTTTGCCCCTCACCCCCGCCCTCTCCCCAAAGGGGAGAGGGAGTTAAACCTCCGCCGCTCTTGACCCCCTCGCCCCTTCGGGGAGAGGGTTGGGGTGAGGGGGGAAATGCTACCAGCGCCGCGGTAACGAAATCCGGCACCGGCACACAGGCGCTGCGCAGCCGTTTGGGCAGCGATTTGACCAGTACCGTGAGCTTCTCGCGGATCATGCCCGGCACCAGCCAGTCGTAGCGTTTGGCGTCCATCTGGTTGAGCAGGTGCAGCGGTACGGTGAGGGTGACGCCATCGAGCGGATGGCCGGGCTCGAAGCGGTAGCCGAGGCGGCAGGCGGTTTCGCCCACCATCAGGGTTTCCGGGAACAGTTCGACGGTGACGGCATCGGCGCCGTGGCGCATCAGGTCGTCGCGGCTCATGAACAGCAGCCGATCAGAACCAGCGCCTTTCACGTTCGCTCCCTCTCCCGCTTGCGGGAGAGGGGTGGGGAGAGGGCGTTTTTCCGCCTCGCGCAGCCATTTGTCGAAATCCGCGCCGTTGTGGATGCCCGCCGGGATGCGGGCGTCGTAGAAGGCGTAGATGCGGTCTTCGTCCACCAGCACATCCTGGCGGCGGGATTTGTGCTCCAGTTCCTCGACTTCGGCGAGGAGTTTGCGGTTATGCTCGAAGAAAGATGCGCGGGTGTTGAATTCTCCGGCGACCAGGGCGCCCTTGATGAAGATTTCGCGCGATTCCTGCGGGTTGATGGGGCCGTAGTGGACGCGGCGGCGCGGCACCAGGGTCAGGCCATAGAGGCTGACGCGCTCGAAGGCGGCTACCTGGGCGGCGCTTTTCTCCCAGTGGGGATCGAAGTAGTGGCGCTTGAGCAGGGGCGCGGCGACCTTTTCCACCCATTCCGGCTCGATTTTGGCGGCGCAGCGGGCATAGAGCCGGGTGGTTTCGGTCAGCTCCGCCGCCATGACCCATTTCGGCGCTTTTTTGAAAATCGCCGAGCCGGGGAACAGGAAAAATTTGATTTCCCGTCCGCCGGCGTATTCCTGGGTTTCGGTTTTCACGCCGAGGTTGCCGAGCAGGCCGGCCAGCAGGGCGCGGTGGATTTCCTCGAAGCTCGCCGGGGCCTGGTTCGGGCGCAGGCCCATTTCGACCGCCTGGGTGTGGAGCTGGCCGTGGATTTCGCGCCACTCGCGCAGGCGCGCGGCGGAGAGGAAATGCTCGCGGCACAGCTCGACCAGCTTGCGGTTGGATTTCCTGTGCCTGAGCGCCTCATCGTAGAACGCCCACAGTTTGAGATAGGCCATGAAATCCGAATTGTCGTCCTGGAACTGGCGGTGCTTGTCGTCCGCCGCCTGCTGGCGCTCCAGCGGCCGCTCGCGCGGGTCCTGCACCGACAGGGCGGAAGCGATGATCAGCACTTCGGTCAGGCAGTTCTCCGCCTTGGCCGCCAGGATCATGCGCCCGATGCGCGGGTCGATCGGCAGTTTGGCCAGTTGGCGGCCGGTGTCGGTCAGGGCGCGCTGCGCATCCACCGCGCCGAGTTCTTCCAGCAGCTTGAAGCCGTCGGCGATGGCGCGGGAGTCGGGCGGCTCGATAAAGGGGAATTGCTCGATATCGGCCAGCCCCAGCGCCTTCATCCGCAGGATCACGGCGGCCAGGTTGCTGCGCCGGATTTCCGGGTCGGTGAAGGCGGGGCGGGTGTTGAACTCCTCTTCTGCATACAGCCGTACGCACACCCCGCTCATGACCCGGCCGCAGCGCCCGGCGCGCTGGTTGGCGGAGGCCTGGGAGATTTTTTCGACCTGCAGGCGCTCCACCTTGGAGCGGTAGCTGTAGCGCATGATGCGGACGTAGCCGGGGTCGATGACGTAGCGGATGCCGGGCACGGTGAGCGAGGTTTCCGCCACGTTGGTGGCGAGCACGATGCGGCGCGCGCCGCCCGGCCTGAAGATGCGCTCCTGTTCGGGAGCGGAAAGACGGGCGAAGAGCGGCAGGATTTCCGCGCCGGGAGGATGGTGCTTGCGCAGCGCCTCGGCGGTGTCGCGGATTTCCCGCTCGCCGGGGAGAAAGATCAGGATGTCGCCCGAGCCCAGACGCGTAACCTCGTCCACCGCATCGAGGATGGCGTCTTCCAACTCGGCTTCTTCTCCCTCCTGGTACTGCCTGATGGAATTTTGCCTGACTCCCTCTCCCCTTGTGGGAGAGGGTTGGGGAGAGGGGTAAGAGTCAAAATTTTCACCCTCTCCCCAACCCTCCCCCGTCAAGGGGGAGGGGGTTTTGTTCTGCGGTTTCCTGGAATGCAGCGGCCGGTAGCGGGTTTCCACCGGGTACAGCCGGCCGGAAACCTCGATCACCGGGGCGCCGTCGAAATGCCGTGAAAAGCGCTCCGCATCGATGGTGGCCGAGGTGACGATGACTTTCAGGTCGGGCCGCTGCGGCAGGATCTGCTTCAGGTAGCCCAGCAGGAAATCGATATTGAGGCTGCGCTCGTGGGCCTCGTCGATGATGATCGTGTCGTAGGCGGTAAGGAAGCGGTCGTTCTGGGTTTCGGCCAGCAGGATGCCGTCGGTCATCAGCTTGATGTAGCTTTCCGGGCTGGTGTGGTCGGAAAAGCGCACCTTGTAGCCCACGTCCCGGCCCAGGGGCGATTTCAGCTCGGCGGCGATGCGCGTCGCCACGGTGCGGGCGGCTATGCGTCGCGGCTGGGTGTGGCCGATCAGCCCGGCGGCGCCGCGCTTCAGTTCCAGGCAGATTTTCGGCAACTGGGTGGTCTTGCCCGAGCCGGTTTCGCCGCAGACGATGACGACCTGGTTGGCGGCGA
>JAJYXP010000060.1 GCA_021801705.1 Pseudomonadota bacterium | reverse complement strand
ACCAGCACGATGGCCGCGCCGATGAGCATGCCTTCGGCAGGGGAGATCGAGCCCTGGCTCAGCACGGAGAATACCAGCCCGAGCGCGGTGATCTGGGCGGAAACCCAGCCCAGGTAGGAAACCACGATACACAGGCTGGTCAGCACTTCCACCGTGCGGTTGTAGCGCGACCGGTAGTAATCGCCGATGGTGAGCAGGTTCATGCGGTAGAGTTTGCGGGCGAAGAACAGGCCCACCAGGATCAGGCACAGACTGGAGCCGAACGGGTCCGACACCACGCCGCCGAGGCCCTCCTGGAGGAAGGTGGCCGATATGCCGAGGACCGTTTCGGAACCGAACCAGGTGGCGAACACCGTTGCGGTGACGATGTAAAGCGGCAGGCTCCGGCCCGCGACGGCATAGTCCTTGGCGTTGTGCACGCGCGTGGCGGCGTAGAGGCCGATGCCGATGGAGAGCAGCAAATAGATAGCGACGAACCCGATCAGCATGGTGGGCGCCCCTGTTTCCTTATTTCACCGGCCAGGCCGCCACTTGCGGCAGGTGCCAGATATCGCAGTTGTAGTCGAGGATGGTGCGGTCGCTGGAGAACTTGCCGCTGGCGGCGGCGTTGAGGATGCTCATGCGCGTCCAGTGCCCGGTGTCGCGGTAGGCGTGCGCGACCTGCCGCTGCGCTTCGATGTAGCCGCGGAAGTCGGCGGCTGTGAGCCACGGGTCGTGGGGGCTGGTCACCGCGTGGATGATAGGGTCGAAGATGCCCGGCTCGAACAGGTTGAAGTGGCCGCTTTCCAGCAGGCGCATGACGCGGCGCAGGTCCTCGTCGGCGGCGATGATCGCGGCGGGGTCGTAATGACCCCGCGTGGCCTCAACCTCTTCTGCCGTGAGCCCGAACAGGAAGAAGTTTTCCGCGCCCGCTTCCTCGCGGATCTCGATGTTGGCGCCGTCCAGCGTGCCGATGGTGAGCGCGCCGTTCATCATGAACTTCATGTTGCCGGTGCCGGATGCTTCCTTGCCGGCGGTGGAAATCTGCTCCGACAGGTCGGTGCCGGGGCAGATCACTTCCATCGCCGAAACCCGGTAGTCGGGAATGAAGGCCAGTTTCAGCAGGCCGGCAGTGGCGGGGTCGTCGTTGACCACTTTTGCCACCGAGTTCACCAGCTTGATGATGCGCTTGGCGAGCATGTAGCCGGGGGCCGCCTTGCCGCCGATGAGCACGCAGCGCGGCGTCCAGTCTGCGGTGTCGCCGCGCTTGATGCGGTCGTAGAGGTGGATCACGTGCAGCACGTTGAGCAGTTGCCGCTTGTATTCGTGAATGCGCTTCACCTGCACATCGAAAAGGGCGTCCGTGTCGAAGGCGATGCCGCAGTCGCGCTGCACCATCTCGGCCAGGCGCCCCTTGTTGGCCTGCTTGACGGCGCGCCACTCGGCGCGGAACGCGGCATTGTCGGCGTGGGGGGCGAGCTGTTTCAGCCTGCCCAGGTCGGTGAGCCAGCCCTCGCCGATGGTGCGGGTGATCAGGCCGCTCAAGTCCGGATTGCTCCAGGCTATCCAGCGGCGCGGCGTAACGCCGTTGGTCTTGTTGTTGAACTTGCCCGGCCAGAGTTCGTAAAAATCATGGAACAAATGCTGCTGCAGCAGGCGCGAGTGCAGTTCGGCGACGCCGTTGACCGAGGCGCTGGCCACCACGGCGAGATAGGCCATGCGTATTTGCGGCTCGAAGCCCTCCTCGATGATGGACATGCGCCGCTGGCGTTCGGCGTCTCCCGGCCAGCGCTGCGCCACTTCGGCCAGGAAACGGGCGTTGATTTCGCGGATGATGTCGAGCAGGCGTGGCAGCAGACGGCCGAACATGCTCACCGGCCATCTTTCCAGCGCTTCCGGCAGCAGGGTGTGGTTGGTGTAGGCAACGCTGCTCCGGGTAATTTCCCAGGCCCGATTCCAGGTCAGGCCGTGCTCGTCCATCAGCAGCCGCATCAGCTCCGGTACCGCGCAGGTGGGGTGGGTGTCGTTGAGCTGAAAGCAGTTCTTTTCGGCGAAGTTTTCAAAATTGCTGCCACGGGTGTTGACCCAGTTGCGCAGCACGTCCTGCAGGCTGGCGGAGGCCAGGAAGTACTGCTGGCGCAAACGCAGTTCCTTGCCGTTCTCGCTGGCGTCGTTGGGGTAGAGCACCATGGTGATGTTCTCGGCGCCATTCTTCGCTGCCACTGCTTCGGTGTAGCTGCCGGCATTGAATTCGGACAGGTCGAATTCGTCGGTGGCGGCGGACTTCCACAGACGCAGGGTGTTGACGGTGCCGTTGCGGTAGCCGGGGATGGGGATGTCATAGGGCACCGCCACCACCTCCTGGGCATCCGTCCAGCGGGCGTGCAGGCGTCCGTCGGTGTCGTGATAAAGCTCGGTGCGCCCGCCGAACTTGACCCGGAGCATGTGTTCCGGCCGTTCGATTTCCCAGGGGTTGCCGTCGCGCAGCCAGTGATCGGGTTCTTCCAGTTGGCAGCCATTCTCTATCTTCTGGCGGAACATGCCATATTCGTAGCGGATGCCGTAACCCATCACCGGCAGTTGCAGCGTGGCGCAACTGTCGAGAAAGCATGCCGCCAAACGGCCCAGGCCGCCATTGCCGAGGCCGGCGTCATGTTCCTGGCCGGCGATTTCCTCCAGCACCAGGCCCAGGTTGCGCAATGCCTCCCCGGTGGCTTTGTCCACGTCCAGATTCAGCATGGCATTGCCCAGTGCGCGCCCCATCAGGAACTCCAGCGACAGGTAGTAGGTGCGCTTGCAGTTCTGCTCCTCGTAGGCGTATTGGGTGTTCTTCCAGCGTTCCACCAGGCGGTCGCGCAGCGAGAGGGACAGCGAGGTATAGACATGGTAGGCGGCGAGGCACATCTTGTCCCGCCCCAGGGTGTGGCTGAAATAGCGGCGGAAGTCGTTGACGATGCAATCTGCATCCATGCACAGGGCGGGCAGGTCGGCAATGCCCGGCACGGGCTTGCTGATGATCAGGGGTTCGGTATGCATGATGCGATCCTCAAGAGGTATATGTGCTCTCCCCGCGAGTTTTGCGGCTGGTGAAATGGCCCGGCAATTATAAGGTAAGTGCGATTCCAGAGAAATAGGCCGGGCAAACCTCCGCCCCGGCGCCTGTCTGGCGTATCGTTTAAAAATCAATTAGGATGAATCATGTCCGCACCCGCCCATCCCTTGCTGCTCGGTTTGTTGCAAACCGCCATCGCCTGCCACAACAGCGGCAATCTGAAGGATGCGGAACGGTTTTACCACGAGGCGCTCAGGCTTGATCCGGGCAATCCGGATGCCCTGCACCTCCTGGGGCTGGCCTGCCACCAGAGCGGCCGGCATGCCGAGGCAGTGGAATATATCGGGCGCGCCATACGCGCCAACAGCAAAGTGGCCATCTTCCACAACAGCATGGGGGAAGCCTGCCGCGCCCTGGGGCGCGTGGAGGAGGCCGCCCGCCATTATCGCCACGCGCTCAGGCTTGATCCCCGCCTGCCGGACGCCCTGAATAACATGGGGCTGCTGCAGCAGCAAAAGGGTGCCCATGAACAGGCGGCCCGCTATTACCGCGAAGCGCTTGCCGCCGCCCCCGGTTTTGCCCCGGCCCTGTTCAACCTGGGCTATTGCCAGTACGAGGCGGGCGAGTATTCGGACGCAGCGATAACGCTGGCGCAAGCCGCTGCGGCCAACCCTGCCAATACCGATGCCCGGCGGATGCTCGCCGATGCTTTGCGCGAGGCCGGGCGCCTGGATGAAGCCCTGTCCGTTTACGACCGCCTGGTGGCTGAAAATCCGGATCTCGCCGCCGCCTGGGTGAACCGCGGGCAGGCGCTGGAAAAAGCCCGCCGCTTCCAGGAAGCGCTGGCTTCTTTCCAGCGGGGGCTGGAACTGGTTCCCGGCAATCCCAGTGTGCTCAACAACATCGGCGTGGCCCTGCAAGCCCTCGACCGGTGCGAGGAAGCCCAGGATTATCTGCGCCGCGCACTGGAGCTCGACCCTTCCAGCATCGAGACCCGCATCAACCTGGGCGCCGCACTGAGAGAAGCGGGGGCCGTGGCGGAAGCGGCGGCGTGGCTGGAACAGGTCTGCGACTCTGCGCCCGCGAGCGGCGAAGCCCGCTTTGCCCTGGCCTTTGTCTTGCTGCTGCAAGGAGATTACGCGCGCGGCTGGGAGATGATGGAAGGGCGCGCCACCTCGCGCCAGCGCGACCAGTGGGTGTTTGGCTGCCATTATGACGCTCCCCTGTGGGACGGCGCTCCCCTGGCGGGAAAAACCCTTCTTGTCTGCGCCGAACAAGGCGCGGGAGACGTCATCCAGTTTGTCCGCTTTCTGCCCATGCTGGCAGGTCGTGCGGGGCAGGTCGTGCTGGAAGCGCCGGAAGACCTGCTGCCGCTATTGAAGGATTTCCCCGCCGTGACACTGGTGACCCGCGGCGCCAGGCTGCCCAGGTGCCACGCTTATGTTCCCCTGCTGTCCCTGCCGCGCTTGCTGGAAATCGACGGCAAGAATTGCGCGCCCGCCATCCCCTATTTGCATCCTGATCCGGAAAAGGCGGCGGCGTGGCGGGCGCGTTTGAACAAGGTTGCGGACTTCAAGGTGGGGCTGTGCTGGGCCGGGTCGCGGCGCCATGCCAACGACCACAAGCGTTCCGTGCCCGCGGCCCTGCTGGAAACCTTGTCCCCTCTTGCGGGCGTGGCGTATTACAGCCTGCAGAAAGAGAAGGAGGCGTTGCCCCCGCTGCCGGATTTTCATGATTACTCGGATCAACTCCACGACTTTACCGACACCGCTGCGCTGATCGACGCACTCGATCTGGTGGTGACTGTGGATACTTCCATCGCCCATCTGGCGGGGGCAATGGGCAAGCCTGTCTGGGTGTTGCTGCCTTTCTCGCCCGATTGGCGCTGGCTGCTGGAGCGGGACGATAATCCCTGGTATCCCACGGCACGGCTCTTCCGCCAGCCCGTGCCCGGTGCGTGGGGCGACGTGTTGTTGCGGGTGCGCGCGGAGCTGGGCGCGCTTGCGGGCGGCGCGAATGCGTACCCTTGCATGCAGCCTGTAGCCGTTTCCCCCCAGCAGCTTGGTGAAATCGCCAAGCCCGAAGGTTTCAACAAGCTCAAATTTTGCCGCCACGGTCTCATGTTGTTCAATCGCCACGATCGTTACGTGGGGCGCGCCCTCGATCTCTACGGCGAATTTTCGGAAGGAGAGGTGGCGCTGTTCCAGCGCCTGCTTTCTCCCGGGGATATCGCCCTGGACGTGGGCGCCAATCTGGGCGCGCATACTGTGCCGATGGCGCGGCTGGTGGGTCGCCGGGGCCGAATTTATGCCTTCGAGCCGCAGCGCATGGTGTTTCAGACCTTGTGCGCCAATTTGGCCCTGAACGACCTCATTAACGTCGAAGCGCGCCAGGCGGGTCTGGGCGCAGAGGTCGGCGTGGCGAGGGTGGCGGACCTGAGCCCATGGCTGACGGAGAATTTTGGCGGCGTAGCCCTGGGTGAAGGGCAGGCCGAAGTGCCGGTGGGAACCGTGGACAGCCTCGGGCTTGACCGTTGCCGTCTGATCAAGATCGACGTGGAAGGCATGGAACGGGAAGTGCTCCTGGGCGCACGGGGAACGCTGGCCAGATTAAGGCCTTTCCTGTATGTGGAGTGCGATCGGCGCGAAAAATCGGCCGATCTTATTCGTCTGTTAATGGAGCTGGGCTACCGTTTGTGGTGGCACCTGCCGCCCCTCTACAATCCGGAAAACTACGCGGGAAACAAGGAAAACGTGTTCGCCGGGCTAGTTTCCGGCAACCTCCTGTGCGCGCCGGCGGACAGCGGCTTCGAGTGCGATTTACAGCCTGTGACGGGGCCGGAGGATTGGCCGATATAGAGATTCGGCCTATAGTACTGAAAAAGGGGGCTGGTGAGTATCACCAGCAGCCTGTGTTGCCTGAGTAGAAGCGCTTAACGACAAATTACAATGACAAGCGCTGAGCCAGTGTGTGAGTGTTATTTCCGGAATGTTTGCGCATTTTTCATCAGGGCCAACTGATTCACCGACAAGCCCTAAGTCAAGGGGGAAGCAAGTCATGGAAGCCGAAGACATTTTTTCAATGCACCCCATTCTGGCGGGGCTCAAATCCAGGATGGTCTCCGCCGGAGACGCCGTGCAATTGGTGAAACCGGGGGACAATGTTTATATAGGCACCGCCTGCGCAACGCCCCGCTTGCTGGCGGAAGCGCTGGAGAACCTCTCCTACCCCCCTGCCGGCGTGACGCTTTTCCATTTCTTTACCGATGGGGCGATTCCCCACGTCGGGGGCGAGCCGCAAACCCGCTACAAACACAAATGTTTCCTGGTGGGTGGCGATGCCCGTGCCGCCGTGGCAAAAGGAATCGCCGAATACATTCCCATCTCCCTGTCTCAGGTGCCGCGGCTGATCGAAAACGGGAGCATACCGGTTGATGTGGCGTTCATTCAGGTTTCGCCGCCGGATGAATTCGGATATTCCAGCCTGGGTGTCTCGGTGGACCTGACAGCCGCCATCGTCGAACACGCCCGGCATGTTGTCGCGGAAATCAATCCCAATATGCCGCGCACCATGGGGGACAGCCTCGTTCGCATCGACCGGTTCGACCATATGGTATGGAATGATGCGCCTATTATCGAATATGCCCCCCCTCCATCCGACGAGATTTCCGGCCAGATCGCGCGCAACATTGCGAGCCTGATCGATGACCGCTGCACTTTGCAGATCGGGCTGGGACGCTTTCCCGGCGAGGCGCTCAAGTATCTCGTTGACAGGCGCGACCTCGGCGTGCATTCGGATGTCATTACCGATGCCCTGGTGGAATTGATCGAGAAAGGTGTCGTTACCGGCCGTGAAAAAAGCCAGTACAGAGGGATGATAGTGGCCAGCTATTGTCTCGGCACGCGCAGGCTTTACGATTTGATCGACGGCAATCCTCTGTTCTCGCTCCAGGCGATCGAACGCGTCAGCGACATCAATGCCATTGCCCAGCAACACAAGATGGTCTCGGTGAACCAGGCTTGTGCCGTGGATTTGACCGGGCAGATTTGCACCGATCAATTCGAGGGCGCATTTTGCGGCGGCATCGCAACCCAGCAGGAGTTCATTCGGGGCGCAGCCCTGTCGCCGGGCGGGAAGCCCGTCATCTGCCTGCAGTCCACAACGGAGGACGGAAAGTCCTCGCGCATTCGTCCCCTGCTGCTTGCCGGCGAAGGGGTGGCAGTCGCCCGCTCCGATACCCACTATGTGGTTACCGAGCACGGCATTGCCTATTTGTTCGGCAAGTCGATTCAGGAGCGGGCGCTCGCGCTGATCAGGATCGCCCATCCCGATTTCCGCTCCAGGTTATTGAAAGAGGCCAAGAAGCTCGGTTATGTGAGGAAGGGGCTGCGGATCAGGAAAACCCGTGCTTATCCGGCGCAGGAAGAGCGGAGCGTTCTCCTGAGAAACCAGAAAAGCGTGCTCATCCGGCCCACCAAGGCCAAGGACACCCCGGCATTGCAGCAGTTTTTCCAGAGCATGAGCAAGGAAGACCGGTATACGCGCATTTTCCGGCGCCTGAATTTTCTCACTGATGCGGAGGCGCAGCACTTGTGCCATGTCGATCAGGATGCCGAAGTGGCATTCCTGGCGGTGGCCGGGTCAGGAGAAGGCGAGACCATTATCGGCAGCGCGTTTTACTTTGTAAATGCGTCCACCAACCTGGCCGAGGTGGCCTACATGGTCACGCCGGAATGGCAGGGCGTCGGGATAGGAACGGCGATGCAACTGCGCCTCATGGAACATGCTAAAGGCCGGGGGTTGCGCGGCTTTACCGCGGAGATCCAGACCTATAATGCCAACATGATCAATCTTGCCAAGCGCGCATGCGATGACATCTCCATACAGCGCTACGGCGATACGTACGAAGTCACCATGCTGTTTGAATGATCGCGCGCTTTTTCCGGGCCGGCCTTCAGTAGGACTCGGGCAGGAACAGGCCGAGCCAGGGCAGCAGTTGCGCCAGCAGCACCAGCGCGAGCAGGGCGGCAATCACCATCATCCAGCGTCGTTCGCGCGCATCCCGGGCGTGCAGCTCTTCGCGCAGGCGGCGGATTTCTCCGCCTTCGCTGCGGCTCAGGGCGTGGTGCACCAGCCGCGGCAGTTGCGGCAGGAACGTTCCCCAGTGTGGCGCTTCTGTTTTCATGGTCCTGATCAGGGCACGCCAGCCCAGTTGCTCGGACATCCAGCGTTCGAGGAAGGGTTTGGCGGTTTTCCACAAGTCCAGCTCGGGGTCGAGCTGTCTTCCCAGGCCCTCGATGTTGAGGAAGGTTTTTTGCAGCATCACCAGTTGCGGCTGGATCTCCACGCCGAAGCGGCGCGAGGTCTGGAACAGGCGCAGCAGGAAGCGGCCGAAGGAAATTTCCCGCAGTGGGCGGTCGAAAATCGGCTCGCAGACGGCGCGCACCGCGGCTTCCAGCTCCTCGACGCGGGTTTCCGGGGGCGCCCAGCCTGATTCGATATGTGCTTCCGCAACGCGTTTGTAGTCGCGGTTGAAGAAGGCAAGGAAGTTCTGCGCCAGGTAGTTCTTGTCGCTGGCGGTGAGCGTGCTCATGATGCCGAAATCGAGCGCGATGTAACGCCCGTCCGGGCTCACCAGGATGTTGCCGGGATGCATGTCGGCGTGGAAAAAGCCGTCGCGGAATACCTGGGTGAAGAAGATCGTCACGCCCGCCGCAGCCAGCTTGGGAATGTCGATGCCCTGCGCGCGCAAGGCGTCGACCTGGCTGATCGGCGTGCCGGTCATGCGCTCCATCACCATCACTTCCTTGTGGCACCAGTCCCAGTAGATTTCCGGCACCAGCAGCAGATCCGAATCCTCGAAATTGCGCCGCAACTGGGAGCCGTTGGCCGCCTCGCGCATCAGGTCGAGCTCGTCCTCGATGTGCTTTTCGAATTCCGCCACCACCTCGCGCGGGCGCAGGCGCTTGCCGTCTTGCCACAGGGTTTCGACCAGGACTGCGCCGGCATAGAGCAGCGCGACGTCGTGGCCGATTACCCGCCTGATGTCGGGACGCAGGATTTTCACCGCAGCTTCGCGGCCATCGAGCAGGCGGGCGAAGTGGACCTGGGCGACGGAAGCGGAGGCCACCGGCACGGGATCGAATTCGGCGAATACCTCCTCGATGGGCTTGCCGTACACCCGCCGCAAGGTTTCCAGGGCGGTCGCGGATGGAAAAGGCGGCACCCGGTCCTGCAGCATGGCCAGCTCGTCCGCGATGTCGCCGGGGATCATGTCGCGCCGGGTCGAGAGCATCTGCCCGAACTTGACGAAAATCGGGCCGAGGGCTTCCAGCGCCAGGCGCAGGCGTTCTCCGCGCGGCGCATCGAGCGGGCGCCAGAACAGCGCGGCCATGACCAGCGGGCGCAGCCAGCGGAAGCGTTCATGGCCGAGGACGAATTCCTCCAGGCCGAAGCGCAGGGAGACATAAAAGATCTTGGCGAGGCGCAGGAGTTTCATTGGTATTTTTTCCTCCGCGTCCTCTGCGGTTCATGCCTTTTAGTCTTAACTTTTTCTCGGATTGGCGGAACAGCCATTTTGATCGAGTTGCCTGATTTTCTGCGCCAGCCGTTCGACTCGCTCATCTACCGCGCCGATTTCGCCGGCCAGGGCGCGTGTCTCTTCGGGCGGCGCCAGCAGCGGACTTTCCTCCTGCCAGTGCTCGGCCCAGGATTTGGCGATCGACTCGGCGGCTTTCCTGTGCCAGGCCAGCACTTCGGTGCCGGTGGTGACGAGTTTGTGCGCCACGATGTCGCCGACGACATGGCTCAGGTCTTCCTCCACGTCCCAGCGCAGCTTGCCCAGGATTTCCGCCAGTTCTTGCGCCAGCGCCCTATCCTCCCCGCCGGCAACGAATCGTGCCGCAGGGTCGGATGAGACCAGCCAGGCCAGCGGGTTGGGAGTCAGAGTGGCGTCCGCCCGCGCATCAGGCATGGCGGGGGAAAAACCGCCGTCATCCTGAATCAGGAGAGTGGCAGACGCCAGCGGCAGCCGCAGTTGCACGGTTTTGCCGGCATGCTGGCGCAAAAGCGCCATTGCCCACGATTGCTGCTTGAGCAGGTGATTGAGCAGCCCGCTCAGCGCAGTTTCGGGCACAGCCGAAAGTGCGCTGCCGGGCTGCTTGCTCGGCGTTTCAGAAGTCAATCCGATCAAAACAACCGCCAATCAAAACAAGCGCCTTTCTCCATTGCCCCTTCTCCCTCCGGGAGAAGGTTGGGATGAGGGAAGCTCAGGAGGAGAGCGAGAAGAGATGACATGACATCATTCGGGGCCGCATTTCTTGCCATGTCCGTTAAGCCTGCTGTATGCCCGAGATGAACCAGGAAGCGTTGGGCTGCGACTGGGATTTCTGGATATGCCAGATTTCGCTGAAGCTTTCCGCCGGCGCATTGGCTTCTTCGCGGATCATGCCGGAGAAGCGCACGCTGGCGATGACGAAGTCGCCCTCGGTGACCACATCGGCGATTTCCGCATTCAGCGTGACCACCTCGGTCTTGTTCGGCTTGCCGCCGCGCTCCCGGATTTGCATGCTGATCTCGGCATATATCTCGGGCGTGACGAATTCGTGGATGTCGTTGAGGTCGCCGCGATCATTGGCGTCCTGCAGGCGGATGAAGTGCTTTTTCGCCTCGCGCAGGAAGGGCTCATCCTCGAACCAGGCCGGACGCGAACCGGCGCTCGAGATTGCTGCGCTAGCGGCGGGTACCGCAGTGCCGCCGATGTCGGTCATGGCGGCTCTTTCCGTGTGGCCGGCGTATTGCACCGGCTGCGGCTGCGGCTTGCGCAGCATGCGGACGATGAAGACGCCTGCGGCAACCAGTGCCAGGATCATCAGCATGCTTCCCAGGCCGCCGCCGAGGCCGCCTCCCATGAACATGGAGGCGAGCAGGCCGCCGGCTGCCAGTCCCGCCAGGGGGCCGAGCCATTTGCCGGCGCCGGAGGGAGCCGGTGCGCCGGGTGCGGGCGCCGCGGCAGGCGCCTGCTTCTGGGGGGCGGGCGACATCTGGCGCTGCTTGCCGAAGCTGCTGCCGCCGCCGAAGCGCTTGGCGTCGGCGTCATGGGCGGAGAGGCCGAAACTGATCAGCGCAACGAAAAACAGGGTAAAAAATTTAGTCATGATTGATCCTCGATTCAGTTAGAACTTGAAGCCTTTGTGCAGGGCGACAACGCCCGCAGTCAGGTTGAAATATTCGACACGCTCGAAGCCCGCCTGTTCCATCATCGCCTTCAGCTCTTCCTGGCTCGGGTGCATGCGGATGGATTCCGCCAGGTAACGGTAGCTCTCCTCGTCGTCCGCCACCAGCCTGCCCATCACCGGCAGTGCCTTGAACGAATAGATGTCGTACAGCGCTTGCAGCGGCTTCCAGACCTTGGAGAATTCCAGCACCAGGAGCCGGCCGCCGGGTCGGAGGACGCGATACATCTCCTTCAGCGCCGCATCCTTGCGGGTCATGTTGCGCAAACCGAATGCCACGGTAACACAGTCGAAGTGATTAGTGGGGAAAGGGAGTTTTTCGCCGTCGCACTGCGCCGCCAGGGGAAGAATGCCGTCGTCCATCAGCCGGTCGCGCCCCACCTGGAGCATCGAGCTGTTGATGTCGGTCAGGATCACCTGGCCGGTTTTGCCTGCGCGCCGGGCAAAGAGGCGCGACAGGTCGCCGCTGCCGCCAGCCACGTCGAGCACCCGGCTGCCTTCCCTGACGCCGCTCTGGTCGATGGTGAAGTGCTTCCACAGGCGGTGCATGCCAGCCGACATCAGGTCGTTCATCAGATCATAGCGCTGTGCCACGGAATGGAATACTTCCGCTACTTTTTTCGCTTTTTCCGATTCCTCGACGGTTTGATAGCCGAAATGAGTGGTTTTTTCCATGCTGGTAAGATATGCGTGTGTGGATTCAAAGTGGAAATCATAACCGAGTTGGGGTAAAACATAAACCAGCCAATTATTGAGGATATAAAGCATGTCCGCATCCATTCTTGTGGTGGAAGATGAGCCCGCGATCAGCGAGCTGGTGGTGCTTAACCTGCTTCAGGCGGGACATCGCACCATGGTGGCGGTCAGCGCCGAGCAGGCGCTGAGCCTGATGCGCGAAACGCTGCCTGACATGATCCTGCTCGACTGGATGTTGCCGGGCATGAGCGGGGTGGAATTCGCCCGGCGCATCAAAGCCGATGCCCGTACCAGGGCCGTGCCGATTATCATGCTTACGGCACGGGGCGAGGAGCAGGACAAGATTACCGGCCTGGATACCGGCGCCGACGACTACATCACCAAGCCCTTCAGCCCGCGCGAGCTGAATGCGCGCATCAAGGCGGTGCTGCGCCGCCGTGCGCCGATGGTGGCGGGCGAGGTGGTGGAAAGCATGGGCTTGCGGCTCGACCCCGCGACCCACCGGGTTAGCGGCAATGATCAGATGATCGAGCTGGGGCCGACTGAGTTCCGCCTGCTGCATTTTCTGATGACCCATCCCGAGCGGGTGCATACGCGTGCCCAGGTGCTCGACCATGTTTGGGGTAATCATGTTTTCGTCGAAGACCGCACTGTGGACGTGCATATCCGCCGCCTGCGGCGCGTGCTGGAAAGGACTGGCCACGACGTCCTGATCCAGACCGTGCGCGGCTCGGGTTACCGTTTTTCGGCGCACGCAGAGAGTTAAGCGCGTGGCCTTGTCATGTGTGGAGGGAGGGCTACAATAGCGTTGTTTCCATGCCCGTATTCCAGCCCATTTCTTATGCTTAACATGAACATCGCGAAGCGATACTCTGTCCCCCTCGCCCGCTTGCGGGAGAGGGCAGGGGTGAGGGAACGGACACGGCAAGAAGCGACGTTCATAATTTGGGGTGGCGTTTCTCGCCATGTCCGTTAGCTTCTGGTGGCGTCCGCTGGGCGCGCTCGGCCTGCTGTCCGTCTTGCCGCTCGTCCTGTGGGCGGCGGCCGGGGCGCTTCCGGCGCTGGCCCTGCTGGCTATCCTGCTGCTGTTTTATCTGTTTCACCATCTGCGCAATCTGAAAGCGCTGGCCTTTTGGCTGCGCAAGCCGGATGTCGGGACGGTGCCGGACGGATCCGGTTTGTGGGAGGAGGTTTTTTCCGTGCTCTATCAGTTGGAGCGGCGGCAAACCGACAGCCAGAAAAACCTTTCTTCCGCGCTGGAGCGTTTCCAGAGTGCGGCCGAGGCGATGCCGGACGGCATCGTGATGCTCAACAGCAGCGACCAGATCGAATGGTGCAACCCGCTGGCCGAGGTGCAGTTTGGCCTCAATCTCAAGCGCGACCGCGGGCAGTGGATGAACTATCTGATCCGCCAGGCCCAGTTCACCGATTATCTGGCGGCGCACAATTACCGCGAGCCGCTGATTTTCAAGTCCTCCCGTAACCCCGGACTGGTGCTGTCGATTCAACTGATCCCCTTCGGCGACGAACAGAAGCTCCTGATCAGCCGCGATATTACCCATATCGAACGGGTCGAGACCATGCGCCGGGATTTTGTCGCCAACGTCTCCCACGAACTGAGCACGCCGCTCACCGTGGTCGGCGGCTTTCTCGAGACCCTGGTGGACATGGAACACCTGGACGGAGCCCATACCCGGCATTACCTGGGTCTGATGCTGGATCAGACCACGCGCATGCAGCACCTGGTCAAGGATCTGCTGACCCTGTCGAAGCTGGAGAGCATGCTCACCGCCCATCGTGAGGAAAAAATCGACATGCCGCGCCTGCTGGGGCAATTGTCCGTGGAGGCGCAATCCCTCAGCGGCGGACGCCACCAGGTGCTGCTCGACCTGTCTTCGGAGCGCTGGCTGCTGGGCAACGAGGATGAGTTGCGCAGCGCCTTTGGCAATCTGGTCAGCAACGCTGTCCGCTACACGCCCGAGGGCGGGGAGATAGTGTTGAAGTGGGAGGAATGGGAGGGTGAGGGGGTGTTCAGCGTGCAGGACAGCGGCATCGGCATCGAGCCCCAGCATATCCCGCGCCTGACCGAACGCTTTTACCGGGTCGACCGCAGCCGCTCGCGCGAAACCGGCGGCACCGGCCTCGGCCTCGCCATCGCCAAGCATGCCCTGACGCGCCACCAGGCCAGGCTCGAAATAGAAAGCGTGCCCGGCAAAGGCAGCACCTTCAGCACTTGCTTCCCGGCGCGGCGGCTGATTGCGGGGCAAGCGGACAATTAACCTGAAAACGGCAATTCACCGCAGAGGACGCGGAGTAAAATCAACCTAGCCTGAATTTTGCATAAAAAGGGCGAATAACACAGTAAACATTTGATATAATTGGAGTTCTCTAAAAACCGATTCGTAAAAAATGCCTACTGGTACTCGCCCTGTTGTTGATTTTACCCCA
>JAJYXP010000044.1 GCA_021801705.1 Pseudomonadota bacterium | reverse complement strand
GCTATCATAGCGCCTTCTTAATTCCTCGATAGCTCAGTCGGTAGAGCGACGGACTGTTAATCCGCAGGTCCCTGGTTCGAGCCCAGGTCGAGGAGCCAGATAAATAAAGGCGTGCAGCGATGCAGGCCTTTTTCTATTTCCGAGTTAAGTAGCGCATAAGTAGCATTACATCCATTAATCAGCCTTCGAAATGTGCGTTATCCGAGTAATGCTGAGTCGTTCTGACATCTGCTTTTCAAGCGCTTTTCTGATCTGTTGCGGATTCATTCCGAGGGCTTTCAGTGCCTTGATATAGCTGTTCCGCTGGAATCGCAGGTAGGATCTGTACGGGCGCAGTTTGGCCTCGATCATCGACCCGCTGTCCGTTAATTTTCCTTTTGCGTCGAGTACCCATCTCCAGGAAGGCGTCGGCACCGATCGCTTCGGCGACGCTGAGCCAGACGTGAGGAAGTCCGAGTCTGTGCAGTTCGTCGAGACGCGGATCGCGTTTTTTGGCCGCTTTTTGGCTGATCGGCCGCACCGCGGATGGTGTTCAGAATGGCAGCGACCTGCTCCGCCTTGTCTTCGAGGATATTGTTGTGTTTGGCAAACAAGATGCGTGTGTCCCCCCTTGATGGGGGAAGGGTTGGGAAGAGGGTGAGCGGCTTGTGTTTACCACTCCACCCTGCCCCTCTCCCGCAAGGAGCGAGAAACCTGCTGCCAGCCTGAATCCGATGCTATACACGATCCCCACAGAAATGTCTGAAGAACCTAAAATCGAGATATTTCCTTATCATTGCGACCTTTCACCAAGCGCGCTATTGTCGTAACAAAACCTGACTGGAAACTGACAACGGATGCGAATTCTCATCGTCGAGGACGACACCCTGCTGGCCGGCGGCATCATCGGTTACCTCAAGCAGGCCGGCTATGCCGTGGACCTGGCCCAAAACGGCGACCAGGCTGATTCCTGGCTGGCGCGCGAGCACTACGACCTGGCCATTCTCGACCTTGGCCTGCCTAAACTGGACGGTACCGAAGTGCTGCGCAAGTTGAGGCGGCGCGGACAAACCACGCCGGTGTTGATCCTGACCGCGCGCGATGCACTGCAGGACCGGGTAAAAGGCCTTGATCTGGGTGCCGACGACTACATCATCAAGCCGATCGCCTTGGCTGAACTGGAAGCGAGGATACGGGCGTTGACCCGGCGCGGACAGTCTGGCGGCAACCCGCAGATTAGCTACGGCCCGCTGCTGCTCGACACCTCGGCTAAACGGGCGTGGCTGAACGACGCGCCGCTGGAGTTGCCGGCGCGGGAATGGAGCGTGCTGGAGTTCCTGCTGACGCGCGCAGGGCGCATCATCAGCAAGGAACAGATTTTGCAATCGCTGTGTGGCTGGGGCGAAGAAATCAGCGCCAATGCGGTCGAGGCCTATATTTCGCGCCTGCGCGCCAAGCTGGAACCGGCGGGGGTGCATATTCGCACCGTGCGTGGGTTGGGTTATCTATTGGAAAAGCCTAACAATGAAACCCGGTCATAGCCTGCGCCAGTTGTTGCTGGGCTGGCTGCTGCCGTCATTGGTCATATTGCTGGTGGTGGGCGCCATAGCCGCTTATCTGATCACACTAAGCGCCGCTACGCAGGCTTATGATCGGGCATTGTTAGACGAAGCGCTCGCTATCGCCAAGCAAGTCAGAATCGAAAACGGCCGTGCCGTGCTCAACCTGCCGCCGATTGCCCATCAAGTGCTGCTCACCGACAAGTTCGACCACATTTATTATCTGGTGCAAGGCCCAAACGGCGAATTCATCGCCGGCCACAAGGGGTTGCCCTTGCCCGAGAAAAGTCCGGTGGAAGAGAACTGGGTTTATTACGACGGATTTTATTACGGCGAGCGGGTGCGCATCGCAGCCTTGTTCGTTCCCTCCGAGGCTGGCCAAGTTCTCGTGCTGATGGCGGAAACCTTGGTCAAGCGCGAAAGACTGATCTGGGAAATTCTTCTTGGCATGCTGGTGCCGGAAATTCTGCTGGTAATGGCAACCATCTGGCTGGTGTGGTTCGGTGTCAAGCGTGGCCTTGCTCCCATCGAGCGCTTGCGTAAGGAAATTGCCTCACGCTCCCGGCACGACTTACGCCCGGTTCCGGAAAATACCGCCCCGGCCGAGGTCCAGCCTATGATAAAGGCGTTGAACACCCTGCTGCAAAAACTGGACGGTGCACTGGATGCCCAGCAACGCTTTATCTCAGATGCCGCGCACCAATTACGCACACCGCTTGCCGCCCTGCAAACCCAGGTTGACCTGGCGTTGCACCAAAAAAACGATGGCGATTTGCGCTTGACACTGCAAAGACTGTTTGCAGCCACGGAGCGCACCGTCCATCTCGCCAACCAGCTTCTGACGCTGGCGCGTGCAGAACCGGCCGGACACCTGCCGGGTGAAATGCAGCCGGTCGATTTGAGCCAGACCGTACAGGAATGTGCTCAGGAATGGGTGCCGCGGGCACTGGCGAAGAATATTGATCTCGGCTTCGAGCTGGAATCTGTACAAATTGTCGGCATTCCGCTGCTGATACGAGAGTTGCTCGCCAATCTGCTCGACAATGCCATCCGCTACACGCCGGCAGGCGGGAGGATTACAGTGCGCACCATGGTGAAAGAAAAAAAAGCCGCACTGGAAGTGGAGGACAATGGCCCCGGCATTGCGGCAAGCGATGCCGATGCGGTATTTGAACGCTTTTATCGGATCAAAGGCAGCCCTGGCGATGGCTGCGGCCTGGGGCTGGCCATCGTCAAGGAAATCGCCCGTACCCACAATGCCACGGTGGAACTGAAAACACCGCCAAGCGGGCAAGGCACGCTGGTGCGGGTGAATTTCGCATTGACCACATAAAATGTGCCATAGGAAGCAAGCGCACCCCGCGAAAGCGCCATTCCTTGTCAGCCCTCCCCTCAATCCCTTCCCGCTTGCGTGGAAATGCTGGGAGGGTTGGCACCTTGCCCCGCATACGATCTTTCACGAGCTTCAGCTCGTAGAAAGCCGGAGTTCTTTAGGGCAACGGGATGAACTCACACTACACCCCGTACAACCGCCGGATCCAGATTAAATATCTCTTCGATAAATGGGCTATATTTAGTAAGCGTTAAAAATTTAAATGCGCAAAGCGGCCCACGAACTCCAACTTGCTGCTGTTGCTTGATTTTGGGCCATATGGGGTCCTATTCGCTCTATTGGCTAGACTGTAATTGTTTCTTTTGTTGTATGTCTTTCGCATTTTTATGTCGGGGGAGGTTATGAAAAACAAACTGAAATGGTGGATGCTGGCTATCGGTGCACTGCTCAGCCCGCTGGGCACTCAAGCTGCTGATACAAAAAAACCTGTTGCACGATATTGGATGAGTGTCGCCACTGAAAACAGGAGCATGCCGGGCATGGGTGAGGCGGCGTCAGGCGGTGGAGGACTGATGGGAGGGCTGATTGGCGGACTGGTCGGGAACTCCATGGGTATGTCTGGCGTACAGAAGTCTCTGATTTTGCAACTCAATTCTCCACTCTCTCTTCCTTCCGATCCTCAGGCTCGCCACGACATTCCCCGCGCCATGAACATGGGGGACAACCTACCCTTGATTCCGGCGCAGAAGGAAGTATACAAAAGCTCTACGGAGCAATATAGCAACCCTGAACAAGCCGAGAAACCCAAGGGGCGCATCCTGATCTACTGGGGATGCGACGAAAACGTGCCTGCAGGGCAGCCACGCATTCTGGATGCCGCCCGCATGAGCCCTGCCGAATTTGGGCGTGGGATGATGGGGCGCCACGGTTCAGGACCGCAGCCACCGTCACCCGGCAGCGCGGCGGCTTACGCCGACTGGCCAAACAAAGTGAATGACAAGCGTGTTCCCTCTGATGCCTCCCTGCTGGGGGACCACTTCATCCATGGCAATTTCTCACCGGATATTCGTCTGGGCATCGGCCGCCAGCAGGATTTCATGGCTCCGGTGGAGTTCGACGGGGTCAAGGGAGATACTTCGGCTAGTGTGCTCCTCCGTTGGAAGGCGATTCCCACCAGCATTGGTTACTTTGTCATGGCAACCGGGAGCGATGGCAAGGGAGGAGATACCATCATCTGGACCTCGAGCCGACAGCCCGATACCGGCTGGGGATTGATGGACTACCTGCCGACTCCGGATGTGCAGCGCTTCATCAAGGAAAAAGTGGTGTTGCCTGCGGATACGACGGAATGCGCCATTCCCAAAGGGATTTTCGGGGCCTCGCAAGGCGCCATGGTGCAGATGATCGCCTATGGTGAGGATCTCAATACCGTTTGGCCCCCCAAACCCAAGACGCCCGATGCCGCTGTGAAAGTGCGCCTCAAGTCCACCGGCATGTTGATGCTGGCAGGCCGGGAGGAACGAGGCGGAGGTGGCAGCAGTTCCGATACGTCAGGTGGCCGCTCCTACTCTTCACAGCCGCGAGAGAAGAGTGAGGCCGACAAGACTCTGGATGCAGTAAAGAAAATCAAGGGCTTGTTCAGCTTCTAAGGGAATGGCTCGGCCTTTTTATGCCCGTACTTACCTGCAATGGTGTGCGCTGATTTTTCTGCATTGTCCTTGCTCGCCGGAACGGCGCGCAGGTCATGGTGGTGCTTCTCAATGCACCGGACCGCTGGTGGACGGCTGTGGACATGCTGGACAGGGCCTTTGCCGATGTCCGCTCCCTGCGTAGCGCGGCGCCATGAATAGACAGGAATATTGGTGCCCATTCCTGCTCCTTGCCGTAGCGATTGGCCTGGCTTATTTCAATGCTTTTCAGGGTGCCTTCCAGTTCGACGATTACAACGTCGTGGTGAATGACGCCCGAATTCATTCCTGGCAAGCCTGGTTCGCTTCCATGCCGGGCATTCGACCGCTGCTGAAAGCGAGCTATACGCTCAACTGGACTTCCGGACTGGGGCTTTTCGGGTTTCACCTGTTCAACCTTGCCGTGCATGCCGTCAACAGCATGCTGGTTTATTGGCTTGCAAGGCAATTCTTCGAGCAGATATCCCCCCTGCCTGAGAATGAAGGCCGGAATGCCGCCCTTTTCGCCGCCCTGCTGTTCGCGCTCCACCCCGTCCAAACTGAGGCTGTTACTTACATCAGCGGGCGTTCCAGTTCCCTCTCCGCCTCTTTCTACCTTGCCAGCCTGCTGACCTATGCCCAGGGCAGGCGATCCGCTTCGCTGCGGCTGATCCGGTTCGCTTCCCCTGTCCTGTTCCTGTTTGCGCTTGCAGTCAAGGAAACCGCCATCACGCTTCCCCTTGCGCTTCTTCTTTGGGAGTCTGTCCGATGCGAAAGGATGAGCGTCCGGAGCATCCTCGCGGCACAGTGGCTGCACTGGCTGACAATGGCGTGCGCCCTCCTCGCCATGCTGTTTCATCCGGTCTATCTCGATCTACTGGCATTCAGCCTCGATCTTCGCCCGCTTGGGGCCAATCTGTCGGTGGCGGTCCGGGGGTTGGCTTATCTGCTTGCGCAACTCTTTTTTCCGCACCATCTCAACATTGACCCCGATATTGCTACCCAGGCAACCTGGAATATTGAATTGATTGCAATGGCAGGCTTGCTAACATTTCTTTTGGCTACCGGATTCGCCAGCCTGCGGCGTATACCTTGGCTTGCGTTCGGAGTTCTATGGTTCTTTCTCCAGTTACTGCCGACCCATACCCTGGTTCCCCGGCTGGATATCGCCAACGAGCGGCAACTCTATCTGGCGGCGATAGGTCCCATCTTTGCGCTTTCGGCTATCGGCTTTCGGCTGTCGGCGCGTTGGAACGCCATCCCGTTGAGGACGGCGACCTTGCTGATGTGCGCCGTCTTGGCGCTAGCCACCCATTTTCGCAATCGGGACTACAGGGACGAGGTCAGCCTCTGGGAAGCAACAGCCGCCCTTTCTCCCGGTAAAGCACGGGTATTCAATAACCTGGGGTTTGCCTACGAACAGGCAGGAAGAAAGGAAGCGGCCCGAAGCGCTTATCTGCGGGCATTGGCAATCGATCCCCGACAAACCAGGGCAGCAGAAAATCTGGCCGCCTTAAAGTGAAGCGACACCCTTTCAGGGCCGCTCAGAATTTGAGACTACGGATCTATATGTTTTGAAAATATGGATTAATTTATCGTCTTAATTTGTTTATAATTTGTCAGCTTAATGTCAGCATAATTATGCACAATGATGGGCGAGTCATTTTGGCGGAAATCAAGTTTTTTGGAGTATTTTGTTGCGGTTAACAAATTTGAGCATACAGAAAATTCATGAATATTCGCTTTATCCTGATTGCATTCCTGACAATATTATTCCCGCACCTCTGTCACGCCATGACGCCCGAGGAAACTACCCTGGTTTCCAATGCTGCGGAGCGTGGCAGCGATGGCGCTCAATTGCTTATTGCAATCGAGTATCTTCACGGCAATGGAGTGCAAAAAGATGAGAAACGTGCCGCGTACTGGCTTGAACGCGCCGGAATGCAGGGCAATGCTGCAGCTCAACAAATTCTTGGCGACCTTTATGAGCAAGGCCGCGGGGTGCCAAAGAACCTTAAATTAAGCGCCGACTGGCGGAAAAAGGCTGCGGATCGCGGCAATACTGACGCTCAACTTAAGCTGGGCAAGATGTATCTTTCCGGCGAAGGTGTTGAGAAGAGCGCAGAGCAAGCAGAATATTGGCTTAAACGCGCGGCGGTTGAGGGCAACGCCGAAGCCCAATTTCTCCTTGGAAAAATGTACAAGCTGCGGCGTGCCGGCCCGCGCGAACAGGAGCTGGCGGAAAATTTTCTTGCCCGCTCGGCTGAAGAAGGCTATGAGTCTGCAGTCGCATTTATGCAATTCATGGAGGATACCGGCTATGAAGTGGCGGAGGTTTTCCATCAGCATCCGATCAATCTACAGAAGTTGGCTGAGGATGGGGATGCCAGCAGTCAGTACAAGCTGGCCGCGCGCTACGAGAGCGGGCATGGTGAAAAGCTTGACTACGAAAAAGCCTTGTACTGGTTCCGCAAAGCGGCAGCAAATGGCAATGTGATGGCCATGA
Source organism: Pseudomonadota bacterium (assembly GCA_021801705.1). Lineage (GTDB taxonomy): Bacteria > Pseudomonadota > Gammaproteobacteria > Burkholderiales > Sulfuricellaceae > Sulfuricella. The sequence continues at coordinate 173,652 of JAJYXP010000044.1, read as the reverse complement.
AAAGTCTTGCTCATATCTATGAGAAAGGCCTCGATGGTGTCGTCGCGGATCCAAAGGCTGCGGCATTCTGGGCGGAAAAAGCAAGAACGGCCCCAGCACCTGATTAACCTATAAAAAACAGTTCAGCACGGATTATCAATGAGTTACATTTATCGCCTTGCGCACCTTTCGGGTGAATAGGAATTTGAAGCAACATATTGTTTTATCTGTGTTAATCCGTGGCTAATGGCGGTTTTTAGCAACATTCACCCGTAAATTATTCAGAGCAAGCAATCGTCATGGATTTACTGCGCGCCCCTTTTGTCGCATTTACCACTTCTCCCTATGCTAACGATTTGGTGAGTTTTTTGATCAGCGTGTTACTTGTAATCGCGTATCAAATGTACTTGAGCCGCAAGGTAAAAAAGAATCCTGCTTATACGGTGGGTGCAATCAATGTTATGGCCCGAACCGCCTGGGTCGAAATGGTCATGAGCGAGGGGAAGGACATACTGGCTATACAAACCTTGCGCAATTCGACGATGGCGGCTACTTTCCTCGCTTCTACATCCGTACTTCTCATTATGGGCGTGCTAACACTGAGCGGCCAGGAAGCGCGACTGGAATCCACTTGGCATACATTAAATGTTATCGGTGCCAAGCATTCAGAACTTTGGCTTGCTAAACTGCTGCTGTTGTTGCTCGACCTGTTCATCGCCTTCTTCAGTTTTTCCATGTCGATCCGGGTGTTCAACCATGTCGGCTACATGATCAATGTGCCGCTTGCCCTTCACCATAAAATGATTTCTCCTGCGCATGTGGCCATACACCTCAACCGGGCTGGTGCGTTCTACCATCTCGGAATGCGTGCCTACTATTACAGCGTACCCATTGTCTTCTGGTTATTTGGGCCCCATTTCATGCTCGTGACCACCATCGCATTGCTGCTGGTTCTTTATCGCATTGACCGCGCCCCGAAAATCATGATGGAAGATTACGGATCCAAATAATGGCGGTAAGCAATATTTATTCCGATGATTCAGTAAAGTAGCGATTCTGTGGCGGCCTTAAAAACCAAACATCAAGGTTAAATTACTCCGGCAACAGCCAAGGGCTTATCGCGTTGAGTTAAAGAAAAAGTCACCCAGATGGACAAAACGAGCAGAACAAACCACAGGATGAATTCCGCTAGCGGAATATCCAATCACATTCTTCCAGCCTCAGCGACCATGACCGGGGTTTGCATCACTGTTCTCAGCATTGTCCGGCTGACTGACGCAAGCCGCCACATAAGCACCATCATTGATAAACTGATGGCTGTAAACGGCCTTGTTTTCCTGATAAGTTGTTTTCTTTCCTATATTGCCATTCGACATCCGCGCCAAGCATTCGCGCTTGAAAAATATGCAGACATTCTTTTTCTGGTCGGACTATCCCTGATGGTAATCGGCGGTTTTCTGCTGGCCTGGGAGTTCGAGCATTTTTGATCCATGTCGCAAGGGCCTTTTCGCTATTATGCCCCTGCACTGGCCTCATGCACCGATGAGTAATCCTATAACTGGCGCCTCGTGCTGGGCCGCAAAAGCAGTCCGGCATCATGGGACGAAACCCGCGAGCTTCGCCATTCATCAAATTTCGTTCATTTCAGGTTAAAATAGCCACTTTTTTCTGGGTGCGGGATTCCGTACAAGGTAGAGAGATTATGGACCTGAACCAATATCTTGGGCTGCGTGAGAGCCCGGAAGACCCGCAAGAAGCGCGCGAACGTCTGCAACTCTATATCAATCTGAAGCTTGCATCGTCAGGACAGCCAACCTGCAAGGAAGGCCGCGACAGCAATTTTCTGGCTGTTGCAGACAATCTTCTGAAGAGCTATCGGGAAAAATCCCGCTTGTTGAGCGGCTACCTCTGCCCGCCAGACCAGCGCATCCAGACTTTTCTGGACGACTACCTTGCCGATGTCGCCGACGGTGCTGTGCCGCGGTTGCCGGAAAATACTTTGATTCTCGACCGCCATGGTGTAGCCAGGGAGATTTCCCTTCCGGTCAACAAAAACGAATTCAAGAGCGAGTATGTCAGCAGTTACCGCATCCGGAATGGCGTGCTGCACAATCCGGTGAGCGACCGGCGCACGACCAAGGGTTCGTTTCATGTGGCCGAGGAAGGCTTGCCGATTCCGGGCGATAAAAAAGCCGTTCCCAAGATCGCCTTTGCACGTCTGTTGCGGGAAGCGCTCAATCCACCGGACGACCTGCTACGTTTACCTTTCACCGCAGGGCAAGCTCAGGAGGCGAAAATGTTCGTCTCGCTGCTGCTGCGCCCGGTAGTGTGCCCGGAAATTCCCGGCCGCGAGCCGGAAAAGAACATGGAGATCCGTTTCTTCGCGCCCGGCATTCTGGTGAGCAATCTGGATTTCGTCGAAAGCATCTTTGGCAACGGCGGCAACCCCGTATTGTCATCGAACGATGCGGGACTCGACGTGGAGCATTGGTCAGGCCACACCGGCTGCGTGATTCTGGCTCCCCACCTGACGCGGTTTACCAAAAAATACCTGGGGCTGCCGCATTGGGATGAAGCAACCGCGCGTCAGCGCAGGGATGGTATGTGCTGGCGCGAGGAAGGCGAGCTATATAACGACGGCGCCGCCTTCAAGATCACCGCACGGGACGAACGGGGCGTGATCGTCACCATTCTGGCCGACAATTACTACGGATACTGCAAGAAAGAGGTCAAGACCCAGATCAGCTACGCCGCCAACCTCTTCGGCCTGGCCGAGGAAGAACATGCGGGTGGCGCCCTGGCATTCCCGCGCCGCAACCACGGAGAAGAGTATGGCGTGGACAGCAGTACCCGTACCTCCGAATACAGCTTCGATGACATCGTAAAACACTATGGCGAGTTGATGGACCTGCAGCCGGAAGGTTACGGCATCGACAGGCAACACCCGGAGGTGATTTATGTCCCCCAGGACTTGCGCATGGACATCCCCAGCCAGACAATCAGTTGGCTGAAAGAAGGTATGCGGCAGAACATCAAACTGCGCCCGGGCAAGATTTACATTCAACCCAACGGTTACAAGATCGAGATGCAGAAGCATCCAGGGGCGCCGACCTGGCGGCTGGTGGGCACTGATCCTGAAGGCACGTTCTGCCACAAGCCCTGTACCGTTTCGGGCGGAGGAAAGTCGGAGATCTCCAAATCGCTGAATGATGCCGTGATCTACGGGCCACTGTTCGTGGTCTCGCTGGAGAGGGACCTCGACCAGGTCGAAGCCATCATCCAGCGGGACCACAGCAAGCGCTTCAAACCGGGGTTCGAGCATGAAGACAGGGATGTCAGCCGCAAACTGCTCAGTACTGAGCGCAGTCTGGGATCGGTCATCAAGGTGCTTACGCCCTCTCCGTCCTACAACGCGGAATACAATGCCTGGCTGGAAGGCATTCCGGATCGCATTCTTGCACTGGTATTCATCATCAAGCGCATGTATAACCCGGAATGGGGCGATGGCTGGCGCAAATACCTGTCGGTCGACATGGTGAACGGCCGCCCAGGCCACGAACTCAAGCTTGGGGAGCGCAAGCTGGTTGGCTCCTATTTGCGCGTGGGTTTCGAGGAAAACGGCGCATGGCGCGTTTTCAAGATGCGGCAGGATTTCATCGCGGCGGAGAAGATCCAGATGGAGGACGACATCACCGCCTCGGTTGTCGTTCCCGTCAAAGCGCTGCCCAATTCCTCGCCGAAAAGCGCCGATTCCAGCGTCAAGCTGGTACGCAACTGCGAATACCGTCTGTTCCAGCGGCCGGATGACGCAATTCATCGCGGATTCGACCTGCAAACCGAACAGGATATGGCGAAACGCGACAATTTCCTGGCGAACTACGAGCCGCTCAGGGGCGAGGCCCTTGAAGAAATCATCGAAGACGTCATGGGCTTTGACCAGTACACCGAGCCCATGCGCAAAATTCTGCACGAAGCATCCGATGCGGGCGAATACGTCGTCTCATCGGCACACCCGCGCCTGGTGGATGGAAAGCCGAGCAAAAACCCGCGCTATCTGCAACTGCGGCCCGATCTCTCCCATCCGGTGCGGCGCTACGTGGCCGAAGTCGGTGCCCGTTTTCAGCGCCGGGTGCCTCTGGGCTCTCCGATATGCGAGCCGGTCAATGCCGTGCTGGCCGGCCGCCGCAACAACCCGCCGGAACCGGGTATCCGGCCCCTGGCGGTATTCAACCCGATCCACTACCAGGACCTGCCGGAACTGTTCATGGACTTCGTCTGCAGCCTGACCGGCAAGTCGCCCTCCACCACCGGCGCAGGGAGCGAAGGGGCGCTGACCAAAGGGCCGTTTAACGCGCTGCGCCCTACCGTGGACCTCAACAATACGCTGGTATCCTTCATTCTTACCGGCTATGCGGGCTATTCCACCGCTGCCGGACATATCGGCTCCAAATATCGCGTCAACCACGACGTCAGTCTGCTCGTGCCGGAAATCTGGTCGCGCCTTACGCAGCAGGAACGCGATCCTCGCTTCCTGATCGAAAACGGCTGCCTGGAAAAGGTGGAAGATTTTCACTACGAAGGCCGCCTGATCCAGGCGAGCCGCCTCGGCTACCGTATTACCGAACGTTTCATCCATGGTTTCATGGGCAAGATTTTCGATGCGCCCAGGGCGGTGTTCGGCGAACAGATTCTGCGTCCAGAGACACAGGATCTGGCCGTATTTGTGGACGGAGTGGAAAACATCGTCGAGGCCCAACAAGGGGTGGCGGCATGCTACCTGGAGGACGGCAGCGTGGAAGACGCCTGCCCGCCGCTCAAGGCTCTGCTGCATATCATGGCCACTGGCTCTTACGAAGGGAAAGACGTGCACGACCCGGCGATCCGCGCCTTGTTTACACGCGAATCCCTGCTCGCCTCCGACTGGTACAAGGAGCGCCTGGAGACGAAGCAAGCACGGGATATCACGCTGTGGGAACGCCATATTGCCAATCTGGATGCCTTCGCCAAGCGCATGAGTCACCAGGACATGGTGGAGCGGCTCGACATCCCTGCCCGGCTCGAAGGCGCCAAGGCCAAGCTGGCATGGGTAAAGAGCGCCGGGTACATGCAGAGCCTGCAGGGCACCATAGGCGCCGATCCCATGCGCCCAGCGCGATCCGGGTCATAGCGCGTCGTGCTTTAACCGCTGTACGGCAGTCGGAAAATCTGATCCATTTGCTGACCGCCGTATCAGCAAATCCGGCAATAAATCATCAAGCCATTGCCCTGACCAGCTCGTCCCACCGGGTCGTATAGCACGGGGATTTTCTTCCGGCCTTCACCTTCCAGTTCTGCTCGATACCTTCGCTGGCGAGCCTGATGGTTCCATTCCCCATGCGGTGATTGATTCGGTCAAGGGTGCTCATCAGCCTCTTCGACCGGCTTTCATCCTGCCCCATCGCAGCGTGGAATAGCCCGGACTGCGTGTGTCCCGATGGCAACAGATCGACCAGCATGATTCCCGCCTTCTGGTATGCAAGGCCGGGCCGGTAAATGCGCCTGAGCCCCCACAGGGCAGCACGGACAATTCGCCGGGTGTCGTCGGTCGGCTCAATCAGCGGCACCGTGATGCTGGGGTGGTACTGGGGTGCGTGCTCCTGGTGGGGGTTGGTCCGGATATATATCTGGACGCCCCCCTGCCACCGACCGCTGGCTGCGAAGTTTCTCTGCCGCCCGCCTGGCTTGCTCGGGTAAGGGCTGGGCCGTATCGGTGAGAGGCTTCAAAGCAGGCAGCAGGTGCTTCAGGACTTGCGCTGAAAGAGATGAAGTAAACTGGTAATCCGCCGCATCCGCACCGGGCACAAAGGCGGTGAGCGTGCCGAAGAAGCGATCCCCGATAAAGAACACCAGCGTGGCAGAGCGATTCATCGCCCGTGATTCCTTGATGACGCCCGCCGAGGAAAAAGTGACATAGCGGTGGTCGCCGGTGCCGGTCTTACCGCCGATCGGAATCTGGACGCCATCCTCTCTGATGATGGCGCGGGCGAGCCGGCTGGCTGTGCCCCGTTCCACGACATCAATCACTACACTGCGCACCGCCGCGGCCACTTCGGGGGCGAACAGCGCCTCGCCCTTGAGGGGAACCCGTTTTACGGTGGTTTCAAAAGGCGTGCCCGCGCCAAATCGCATGCGATCAATCAGCACGGTTGGCGCCCGAACCCCATTGTTCAGGATAATTCCCATCAGCTCGGCGAGTGCAGCCGGGCGGTCGGCAGAACTGCCAATGGCCGTAGCGAGAGACGGGACCAGCGAGTCGAACGGGTAGCCGAGCCGCTGCCAACTACGGTGAATTTCCAGAAATGCCTCCAGCTCCATCAAGCTGCGAATGCGGATATCCTGGGCATTCTTGTGCATGGTATTAAACAGCCAGTCATAGACAGCGACACGTTCTTTGCCGCTGGCCTGGATTGCATTCTTGTATCCCGCACCGGGATGGGACACCAGGTAGTGCACGAGCCACAACTCCAACGGGTGGACGTGTGCAATATAGCCCTGATCTGCCAGAGAATATTTGCCGGGTGCATAACCATCGTATAAAGTGCGGATAGTACCCTCGCCTGCATTCTTGAAACTGGGCAGGCGCGATTCCATGAACTCCCCGAATTGCTTGATCGTGGCGCCCGGATTGATGTAGCGGTAGGCGGCTGCAAGCCGCCGCGGCGTAGGCCGGAGGCTGGAAAAGAACGCATCGCTAATTTCGTTGACCGGTTTGCTCTTGTACTTGCCGTAGAAGCGGCCGATAAACTCCTTGCCCTCCTTGTCCGCAAAGCGCTTGAGGTAGGCTTCACGCTTCGGGTCGTCCATGTCTTTGAGGATATTTGCGGACGACCCCGGCACCAGATACATGTAGTAGCTCACGATATCCCGCATGAGGCGGATGTAAACAAGATTGACGGAATTGCGCGTCGCCTCGCGTACAGTCAGAACTCTGCTGTCGTCTTCGTGCTTGAAATTACTGAAGACCTGCACCCCGCCACCGGTAAAGAACTGTTGATGGGGATTGGCCGAATACTTGCGCTCCAGAGCGGCATCCAGCATGGCCGCGAGGCTCTTGTCCCCGTTCTGGAGCAGATAATCGATTGCCCACCGGGTGAGATTGTCATTGGCACCCACCTTCACCTTCCGCAAGTCTTCCGGCTTGGATTGCGCATATTGCCGGTGCAGTTTTTCGATAATTTCCAGATATGTCACCAGCGTTCTCAATTTGGCGGTGGAGCCCAGATCCAGCTTGGTGCCTTTATTTATGTCGAACGGCTGGTCGAAATTGTCAGCCTGGATGCGGCGCATGGCACCCTGCGGCGTCAGTTCGGAGAGCGTGAAACTGTAAATAATCTTGCCCGGATCGGCTGCGCCGAGCATGCGCTCCCCGTAAAGCCCCGCAGCGCGTGCGTATTCAGGATCCTTGAGCTTGCGCAGGATTTCCGTTATTTTTTGCTGCAACGCGCCATTGAGTGTGCTTTGAACAGAGAGATCAAAGCGGTCCAGTTCATACAGTTGGGGCAGGCCCAGGAGAGCGGCAAGGTGCACGCGCACGCTGTTGACGGCCTTGCGGGAGGTGAAATCCCTGTTTTCTTCCGGCACTGTAGCGGCACGGAACTGGAGGGGCACCTTCAAGGCCGCGTCCCTGACAGCGGGCTTGATTACGCCCGCCTGCGCCAGCAATCGCAGGTGACTGTTCGTCAGCGCATCAAGCGCCTTGCGGTCGGCAAGGTAAGAGGATGGCCGACGCTGTGCGATCATGAGGCTCAGCACGTGTTTGTAGGCTCGTGCGACCTCGGCGAGGCTGGCGCCGCCTGAAGGCCAGGCTTTCAGTGTGCGATTGACCTGGTCAAAATCCATTCCATACCATGCCCACAGCCCGTCCCCCAGGCCGTTTACCTCCCCAAAGCCTGCAACGGCAGCGAGTGGAACCGTGTCGAGGTAGTCCACGACGATGCGCTGGCGCACAGGCATTGTCCCCTCCCCTTCCAGATAGGCGCGTACGGATGCGGACGCGATCTGTTGCAGCTTGTCGCTGGCGGTGAGGGTCACGCCGTTGGGCGAGTGCCGGTACTTCTCGATTTGCGTCGCCAGCGTGCTCCCCCCGGGTACATCATGCTCGGGACGGAAGAGCTGAATCGCTTTATCCAGCACCGCTTTCCCAAGCCGGATCCACTCCACCGCCGGATTCTTCCTGGGATGGCCGGGGTCGAGCAAATCACGGTTCTCGATGAAGAGCAGACTGTTCACAAGCAAGGGGGGAACAGACTCAAACTTTTCGTAGACCCGTCCCGGAAAAAACGCACGATAAAGCGGCTTCCCGCTTGAATCGAACACCTCCAGGCCAGACCGCGACTTTTCCCGGTAGGGCACAAACAAGCCCTGTTCGATGAGATCTTGCATGCGCGGGGAAATTCTTGCCTGGGCGCTTACCTGAAAGCCCTCATCCGCAAGGCGCGGGATTATCGACGGCAACCGGCTGTATCCCAGGCGCTGATCATACGGCCCTGCCTGAGAAATGCGAAAGCCCGGGCCGGGTCCGTCTTTCACCTCCCAGCGAAGCTCCTTGGCAAGCCGTGTTAGATAGCGCGCCTGGTATTTCGAGGATTCGGCCTCCCTGAAAATCAGGATACCCAGAACCACAAGCGTCAGAATGATCAGGAGCAGAACGACAAGGAAGAATCGCTTGAGCACGCGTTTGATGAAGGAGCCGACAGGGTTATTGTGTTGCACGGATTCGGATTCTGGTTTGCAGCAATGAAATGGATACTATTTTGCGCAATTTTAACATTGCGGCTTCAAATTCAAGGTGTAGCTTTGATTAACGATAGATCAATCGCATGCGATGCGGAAGACCTGATGGCTGCTTTTTTCTCACAGTCAAGCACATCGACGGAGGCCTCATTATAGGCCGCGATCAAATCCGGATCATGCCTATTCCGAGTAAGAACGCAAATTTTTGCCGGCACTCTGCACGCCCTGTGCGGCCGAGAAATCGGCGATCTGAACGAGCAGCCTAGGCAATGCCCGATTGGCGCCGACAACGCCACCGTAGGGATCATCGCTGGGCGTATCTTCGTATGCCTCAAACACGCGGGTTGCGAGGACTTGGCGACTCGCCTCCTCTACCAGTTGAGCACGCAGGATCAGATGCAGCCGGCTGGGCGAGGTGGAAAAGTCCTGCTGCAGCAGGATCAGCTCGGTATCCAGGCGGATATCGCCTTTTACCATGCCTGTGGCGGGCGCAACCGCGCGAAATCCAGCCCGCTGTTCCAGTGCGCGCACCAGCAGCGGGCCCAGCATCTTGGCGGGCGCATCCGTCCAGCGGTTTTTTGCGAAATATTCGAGCAAATGGGGCTGGCGCACATAAGCCATTCGCGCCGTATCGTATCCGGCCGCTGCACGCGGCATGCTGACAACCAGCGTGATCGGGATGGGCCGGATTTGCTCCGCCCGGTCAAATTGCGCTTCCAGCAGATAGGTGCGTGCCGCCCCCGTTTCTGCCGGGCGCAAGCCGGTGCAGCCTGCGAGCGCCAAGGCACACAGTAGTGCTGTAATTTTTCGGGCTAAACCATTTTCATTGAAGCACCCCATTTCCCCTCCCCTATTCGCCCGGCCCCGCCTCAGGTTGCCGATTCCCGAACAGCAGCGCATTCGGATTGCGCTCCAGTTGGTCGCTCACCCGGCGCACAGAGGCACTCAGATCCCTCAGATCGTCCACCAGCAGCCGCATGTCCTGCAGGGTACCCGGCACCGCCGACGCGGCGCGGGTTGTCTCGCCGGCAGTTCGGGTGGCTTCGTTTGCCAGCCGTTCGACCGCTTCGGCGCTGCGTCCCGCTCGTTCGATCAGACTGACCAGTTCGGCGCTGGCGAGAGCGCTGTGCTCCAGAGTTTTCGTCGCATTCTCCATACCCGCTTCGATCGATGCGGAGCGGGCAGCCAGCAAGTGCGTCACCGCATCGATTTGTGCCAGGCTGCGCTTGAAAGCACGGCGGTTGTCCTCATCCAGCACAGCGTTGACGTTGTCGGACATCAGGTTGATACTGGCCAGCAGGCTGGTCAGCGATGCATCCAGTCTCACCAGCAGTGACGGGCCGGTGCGGATCACGGGGTATTTTTCCTTCCCCGACGCGGTCAGCAAAGGGGAATGAACGCTGCCGCCGGTAAGTTCGACGTAGGCAATGCCGGTCAGCCCCTGAGTGCGCAACAGCGCCACCGTGTCTTCCTTGATCGGGGTGCCGTGCTCGATCTTGAGCACCAGCCGCACCCTTTCCGGATTGGCCGGATCCAGACTGATCCCGCGGACATTACCGACTTCCACCCCACGGTATTTGACCGGCGCATTCAGATTCAGGCCGGATACGGATTCATTCATGTAAGCATAGTAGGTGTCGTAGACTTTGTAGTATTTGCCGCTGTTTCCCAGCCAGAGAAGAATAGCGATCAGCGCGGCGCCCAGCACCAGCGCAAACAGTCCGACGACAGTGAAGTTTACTTTCGATTCCACGCCTGCTCCCTGGCCGCGCGCCCGCGCGGTCCGTAAAAGTACTCCCGCACCATGGGATGTTCCGATTTCGACAGCTCCTCCATGGTGCCCACCCCCAGCACATGCCCGTCGCCCAACACTGCAACCCGATCCGCCACACGCCACAGCAGGTCGAGATCATGAGTCACGATCAAAATGGTGAGTCCCAGCAATTCTTTCAAGTGCCGCACCAGTTCGTCAAGGCCGCCGGCGCTCAAAGGATCGAGGCCAGCGGTGGGCTCGTCCAGAAACAACAGTTCCGGATCGAGGGCGATGGCGCGCGCCAGTGCCGCGCGCTTGCGCATGCCGCCTGAAAGCTCGCTTGGGTATTTGGCGCCGGCGCTTGCCGGCAAACCAGCCAGGACAATCTTGATGGCGACGATTTCATCGATCAATTCATCGTCCAGGTCCGTATGCTCATGCAGCGGCATGGCGACATTTTCCGCCACGGTCAGTGCACTGAACAGCGCCCCCCGCTCGAACATCATTCCCCAGCGGCGGCGCAATTCCAATATTTCATCGTCGCCGATGCGGTGCACATCCCTCCCGAACACCTTGATTGTGCCGGAATCCGGCCGTTGCAGCCGGATAATTTCGCGTAGCAGGGTCGATTTTCCACAGCCGCTGCTGCCTGCCAAGGCGAAGATCTCGCCGCGTTTCACGGTAAGGTTAATGTCCTCGTGCACCACCGCTGTGCCGAAGCGGGTATGAAGCCGGGAAATTTCGATGATGGTGTCGCCGGCATCACTCATATGTTCAGCCAACTGAAGATCACGGAAAACAGAGCATCGAAGATGATCACAAGGAAAATAGCCTGCACCACGCTAACCGTGGTTTGCCGCCCCACGCTGTCGGCGCTGCCGCTTGCCCGGAACCCCTGGAAGCAACCGACCAGGGCGATAATAACCGCAAACACCGGTGCCTTGCCGATGCCGACCAGGTAGGAACTCATTTTCACCGCATCGTCGAAACGATCGAGAAAATCCGAGTAACTGACACCGAGTTGGGACTTGGCCATGACCATGCCGCCCAGAACCCCCAGAATGTCGGCATATACCGTAAGCAGCGGCAGAGCAACCGCCAATGCCAAGATCTTGGGTAAAACCAGCAAATCCATGGGGGGGACGCCGATGGTCCGCAGCGCATCGATTTCCTCCGTCACTTTCATCGTGCCGATCTGCGCTGCGTAGGCGGATCCGGAGCGCCCGGCGACGATAATAGCGGTCAAAAGCGGTGCCATCTCGCGCAGTATCGACAGCCCCACCAGGTCGGCAACGAAAATATTTGCGCCATAGCGTGCCAGTTGCGTAGCGCCCTGGTAGGAAACGACAACACCGATCAAAAAGGATAACAGCCCGACGATAGGCAACGCATTGAAACCGGCGAGCTGAAGATTGTACAGAATGGCGCGCCAGCGGATACGGGAAGGCCTGAGCAAGGAGCCCAACATGGCGATGGTGCTTTCGCCGAGAAAGGAAAGAAGCCCCTGGAATTGCAGCAGGTGACTCCAAACCAGACGCCCGACTCGCTCCAGTATGCCGAAACGGGCTGTTCCCGGCACACCCTCTTCGCCCGAGTGTTTCTGTATCAGTCGTAACAGAGCATCATGCTCCGGGCGCAAGCCCTGCAACTCGATGGTGTATCCGTTACGCGCAAGTTGCCTCATGGTGCGACACAACAGCCAGGCACCTGCTGTATCCAGGGCGGAAATCGCAGCGCCATCAACAATCAGGGGACCCGCTTCAGACCGGGAAAATTTTTCAAGTTGCTGTTCTAGCGGCGCAATGCCCTGCAATGTCCAGGAACCGGCGCAATGCAAGATCCCTCCCTCGTCCGTTTTTTCGAGGTTCGCTTCTGCTACAGATTTGGGAGAAGATCCGCTCATAGCGGAATTATCCTAGAAACCGCAGTTGGACGGGGTGGGGTGTGCGATTTTTGGGGTGTAGGGCAAGGCGCAACGATGCGGAATGGTTATTCCATTCCAAGGAGTTGCAACGCCGCCATGCGCCGCAAAAATCGTGCAATCCACCCCGTAGCGGCCTCACCAAACGGGTGAACCCATAATTCACGAAGAAATTTAATATAATCATTGCATTGAGCGTCTAGTGAAGCGGTCAACTGCGGTTTCTAGGATTATGTTACAACCGCGCCGGTTGTCAAACTTCGCGGCGCTCCAGGACGGCCTGCGCCAAAGTGCCGCCGTCCACGTGTTCAAGCTCTCCGCCTACCGGCAGGCCACGCGCGATGCGGCTTGCTTTGACACCGCGCAGACGCAGTATCTCACCGATGTAATGGGCCGTAGCCTCACCCTCGACGGTGAAATTGGTCGCCAGTATCACTTCTTTCACCGCGCCATCGGCAGCACGCTGAATTAGCCGGTCGAGATGGATATCCTTGGGGCCGATTCCGTCGAGCGGGCTGAGCCGTCCCATCAAGACGAAATACAGGCCCTGGTAGCCTTGGGATTGCTCCATCATCATCAGGTCGGCCGGCGTTTCTACCACGCACAGCAGTGAGGCATCGCGCCGTGCCGAGCGGCACAGCGGGCAAACCTCCTCCTCGGTAAAGCTGTTGCACAGGCGGCAGTGGCGAATGGTGTCCAGTGCGTGCGTCAGCGCACCGGCCAGTTTCAAGGCGCCACGCTGGTCGCGTTGCAACAGGTGGTAGGCCATGCGTTGAGCCGATTTTGGCCCGACACCGGGCAGGCAGCGCAAGGCTACGATCAGATTTTCGAGGCTGGAAGGGGATTTCACGGGTGATGGGTGGTGGGTGATGGGATTTGCACCAATTGGCATTTACCCATTTCCCATTCCCGCCCTCAGAATGGTAGTTTCATCCCAGGAGGCAGCCCCATGCCTGCGGTAAACCCGCTCATTTTTTCCTGGGTGGTGGTTTCTACGCGCCGCACGGCGTCATTTACGGCGGCGGCCAGCAGGTCTTCCAGCATTTCCTTATCCTCACCCATCAGGCTGTCGTCGATGCTCACCCGCTTCACGTCATGGCGGCAGGTCATCACCACCTTCACCATACCGGCACCGGCCTGGCCTTCAACTTCAACCGTTGCCAGTTTCTCCTGCATTTTCTGCATATTCTCCTGCATTTGCTGGGCCTGCTTCATGAGATTACCCAAACCACCTTTTAGCATTGCTGACTCCTATAAGGGTTTTATTGAAGATTCAATGAGTTTCGCATCAAAATTATCGATCAGTTCGCGTACGAAGGCGTCCTGCTCGATCGCGGCTACCGCCACCGCCTGTTTTTCCTCTTTGTCGCGGTTTTCGATCTGCGCCGGCGTCTGCCCTGTCACCATGCCTATACTGATACTGAGCTTGACCGGTTCGTCAAAGTACTCGGCCACAGCCGCCTTCAGTTTTTCCTGATAAGGCTTTTCCGACAGGTAGCGGTGTTCCTCCGGCACGCATAGCTCCAGCACATCGCCGCTAAACGATTTCAGCTCGCAGTGCTGGGCCAGCATTTTGGCCATGCCGCTCAGCTTGAGCTGGCTGACAAGGGTGTGCCAGTTACCGTCAAAATGGTTTTTTTTTGCCGGCGGAACTTCCGTCCGGGATGGAGAAGAAGGTGTTTCTACTGGCCGCTCCGCTGCGCGCGCAACGGGCTGGACTGGGGCTGGTGTCGGGCACTGCACTTCGCGGCGAGCCGGCGCGCCTTGTTCCAAAGTAAAAGCCAGCATCCGCAGCAAGGTCATGCTGAAGCCGGCGAATTCGTCCGGTGCGAGATGCAAATCGCGCCGGCCGTGCAAGGCAATCTGGTAGTATAGCTGGACTTCCTCGGCATCAAAAACCTGCGCCAATTCCAGCAACTTTCCGCGCTCCGGCAGATCTTCGCCGAGCGCATCCGGCAATGCCTGTGCCAGGGCGATCTTGTGCAACAGAACCCCCAAATCCTGCAAGGCCGCCTCAAACGACAGGCTGCGCTCCTCCATCCGCTCAGCCATGGCGATCAGGGCCGGACCGTCTTTTGCTGCGAGCGCATCAAGGATTTCCAGCAAATAGGTTTGGTCGATCGCGCCGAGCATGTCGCGTACCTGCTCCTCCGCAACAGCGCCGCCGCCGTAGGCGATGGCCTGATCGAGCAGGGATAAACCATCGCGCATGCTGCCTTGGGCGGCACGGGCCAGCAATTGCAGCGCGGGCAGCTCGAACGGAATGTTTTCCTGCGCAAGGACGTGCTGCAAGTGGCCGATGACCACCAGGGGCGGCATCTGCTTGAGATTGAACTGCAGGCAACGCGATAGCACCGTCACCGGAATTTTTTGCGGATCGGTGGTGGCAAGGATGAATTTCACGTGCTCGGGCGGCTCCTCCAGCGTTTTCAGCATGGAATTGAATGCCGCCTTGGACAGCATGTGCACTTCGTCGATCAGATAGACTTTGAATCGGCCTGCGGTCGGGAGGTACTGGGCGTTGTCGAGCACCTCGCGCATGTTGTCGATGCCGGTATTGGAGGCGGCGTCGAGTTCCAGCAGATCCACGAAACGGCCGCTGTCAATTTCGCGACAGGCGGAGCACTGGCCACAGGGCGTCGCAGTAATGCCGGTTTCGCAGTTGAGCGCCTTGGCCATGATCCGCGCCAGCGTGGTCTTGCCAACGCCGCGCGTGCCGGTGAGCAGATAGGCGTGGTGCAGGCGTTGCTGCGTAAGCGCATTGGAAAGCGCCCTGACAACATGTTCCTGGCCTGCCAGCTCAGCAAAGGTTTTGGGGCGCCACTTGCGCGCCAGGACTTGATAACTCATGGAGAAATTGTACCAGAATCCGCTCCACCCGGCAGGGCGGCAAACGGTTTAGGGGTGGCGAGCCCAACCCCCGGCACTTGCAATAAATAGCTGTGGCTGCTTCCTTCCGGACCTGACCAGGTTAACTACCTTGCAATGCGGGGAGGCCCGCCATAAATCTGGCGGAGAGGGGGGGATTCGAACCCCCGTCAGGATATTATCCTGAACACGCTTTCCAGGCGTGCGACTTAAACCACTCATCCACCTCTCCAAAGAGCCGGCAAGAATAAACCAGAACCCGGCTCGAATCAATATCTGGCGCTAATTAATTTCCCTCCGACTGACGGTTGACCGGGCGCATCAACAGAGCCGGAATAGGCTTTTTCGGAGCTTGGCGCGGCTTGGCATGAGATACGGGAGCGGCTTGAACCGTGGGTTGCTGGGCAGGCGGCGTAATATAAGGCGCATCCAGTGAATTGACGGGCTTGCGTTGGGGAAAGCCACTTCCTCCTCTAGCGTCTCTGCCGCGCGGACGATCCGCGGGCCGTGTATCGCGGCGCGGCCGGTCTGAAAATCCTGCGCGCGCTTCAATCTGGGCAGCAGTGCCGGGCTCGAAACCGGGCATAATTTTTCTGGGCAGTTCGCGCTTGAGCATGTGTTCGATATCCGCCAGCATTTTCAGCTCATCCGCGCACACCAGCGAAATGGCATCGCCGCTGCTGCCTGCTCGTCCGGTGCGGCCGATGCGGTGGACGTAGTCCTCCGGCACGTTGGGCAGCTCGAAATTCACTACATGAGGCAGCAGGTCGATATCCAGGCCACGTGCGGCGACATCGGTCGCGACGAGAACCCGCACCACACCATCCTTGAATTCCGCCAGCGCCTGGGTGCGTTGCTGCTGGCTCTTGTCCCCGTGGATCGCGGTGGCGGAAATGCCATCCTGCTCCAGTTGCTGGGCAAGGCGACCGGCACCGTGCTTGGTACGGCTAAACACCAGGACCTGCTGCAAATTCTCGGATTTGATCAGGTGTGCCAACAGTTCACGCTTGCGTTCGCGCTCAACCGGATAAACCACTTGGGTAACGTTGTCGGAAGCGGCATTGCGGCGCGCGACTTCAATCAGCACCGGGGAGGTAAGCAGTTGGTCCGACAGCTTCTTGATTTCGCCGGCAAACGTGGCGGAGAACAGCAGGTTTTGCCTTTTCGCCGGTAATAGCGCGATAATGCGCCTGATATCCGGGAGAAACCCCATATCCAGCATGCGGTCGGCCTCGTCCAGGACCAGGATTTCCACCTTGGACAGATTCACGGTTTTTTGCTCGACGTGGTCGAGCAGCCGGCCCGGAGTCGCCACCAGGATTTCCACGCCGCTCTTCAGTGCGGCCATCTGGTCCTTGATATTGACCCCGCCGAATACCACGGTGGATCTGAGCGGCAAATATTTGCCATAGGTCCGTACGCTTTCTTCCACCTGCGCGGCCAGTTCCCGAGTCGGTGTGAGGATCAGTGCGCGTACCGGATGTCTGGCCGGCGAAGTGCTGGTGTTGGCTTGGGCGCTCAGGAGTTGCAGCAAAGGCAGCGTAAAGCTGGCGGTTTTACCGGTGCCTGTTTGTGCCCCACCCATGAGATCGCGCCCTTCCAGAACGACCGGAATGGCCTGTGCCTGGATCGGCGTGGGTTCGGTATAACCTTGATCGGAAACGGCGTGAAGCAGTTCGGCCGAGAGGCCGAGATTCTCAAACGACATGTATTACATCTCCTAAACTATCGGCCCGCAAAATGCTTCAGCCGGTCCAGGCAGATCATGGCAAAATAAATGCTTCGGGGTGGGGTATACTACGTGGGCTTGTGCGGCAGACCGGATTGCACGACAACAAATCCTTGCCGCAGAATTATACGCCTGCCCTATCAATTCACCAAATGCCTGATATCACTATTTTTTCCAACCGCCTCAAGAAAAACTTCCGCCACTGGACAAAGTGGGCGAAACGCCGGAATATCAGATGCTACCGTCTCTATGACCGCGATGTGCCGGAGTTTCCAATTGCGCTGGATCTGTATGAACAAAGAGCGCACTTGCAGGAATTCGAGACCGGCTGGCAAATCGGCGAGGAGGAACATGCACGCTGGGTGGAAGGCATGCGTCATGCGGCAAGCGAAATCCTGGAACTGCCCCTTGCCGCCATCGTTTTCAAGCAGAGGCTGCGCCAGCGCGGCCTGGCGCAGTATGAAAAAACCGGCTGCAAAGGCGAAAATTTTATCGTACACGAAGGTGGCCACCTCTTCATCGTCAATCTGGAGGAATATCTCGACACCGGCCTTTTCCTGGACCATCGCAATACCCGGCGCATGGTCCAAGAAAAGGCTGCGGGCAAACGCTTTCTCAATCTCTTCGCCTATACCGGCAGTTTTACCGTCTATGCTGCGGCTGGCGGAGCAACCCGCTCCACCACGGTAGACCTGTCCAACACCTACCAGGATTGGGCGCGGCGCAATTTTGAGCTCAACGGCATGGATCTTGCGCGCCACGAACTGGTGCGTGCCGATGTGTTCGGTTTTTTAGGCGATGCGACCGGGCGCTGTGAACGCTACGACCTGATCGTGATGGATCCTCCTTCCTTCTCCAACTCCAAGAAGATGAGCGGCGTTCTTGACGTGCAGCGCGACCATGCCCTCCTCATCAATCAGTGCCTGAAACTTTTGTCCGATGGCGGAGAACTATTCTTTTCCACCAACCTGCGCAGTTTCAATCTGGACGAAGCAGCGCTTGCAACGCACAGCATCAAGGAAATTTCCGGGCAGACCGTGCCGGAAGATTTTCGCAACAGGAAAATTCACCGCTGCTGGCTGATTACTCGATAATCCTGGAAACCGCAGTTGCCAGTCCAGAATGATTTAGCGAGGCTTATCGCGAATCAGCATTCTTCGGCGATTCAGTCTGCTTGGACTTCTGCTGCTTCGGCTCTTCCAGGACCTGAAAGAATATTTCGTCGCGTTTGACCATGCCCAGTTCACTGCGGGCACGTTCCTCGATGGCGCCATAACCCTGCTTCAGGTCGCGCACCTCGGCATCAAGCGAGGCATTGCGCGCTTTCAGCGTCTGGTTGATTTCCTTCTGCTTCGTCACCTCACGGTCGACCTCCCATACCCGCAGCCAACTGCCTTTCCCTAGCCACAAAGGATATTGGAGTGCGGCAATCAATGCTACGAGTATCAGGGTCAACCAGCGCATGGTCAGCGGAGTTGGTAGAAGGCATCCCTCCCAGCATAGCTAGCGGCATCGCCCAATTCCTCTTCAATCCGCAGCAGCTGGTTATATTTCGCGATCCTTTCGGAGCGGCTGATCGAGCCGGTTTTGATCTGCATGGCGTTGGTGGCCACGGCGATATCTGCGATGGTGGTGTCTTCGGTTTCGCCGGAACGATGTGAAATTATGGTGGTGTAACCCGCATGCTTGGCCATTTCGATGGCGGCGAATGTTTCGGTCAGGGTGCCGATCTGGTTGACCTTGATCAGGACGGAGTTGGCAACGCGTTTCTGGATGCCTTCGCGCAGGATTTTGGTGTTGGTGACGAAGAGGTCATCGCCCACCAGTTGAATCGACTTGCCCAGACGCTCGGTCAACAGGCCCCAGCCTTCCCAGTCGTTTTCGCCCATGCCGTCTTCGATGCTGAGGATGGGATATTTGTCGGTCCAGGCAGCGAGATAGTCGGTAAACTGCGCGGCGTTCAGCTCCAGGTTGTCCGCTGCCAGGATGTATTTTCCATCCTTGAGGAATTCTGTGCTGGCACAATCCAGACCGATTGCCACATCGGAACCCGGCAGATAACCTGCCGTTTCGATGGCTTCCATAATGAGCTGCAACGCTTCTTCATTGGAGGAAAGGCGGGGAGCGAAACCTCCCTCATCCCCCACGGTGGTGGCAAGGCCACGCTTGTCCAGGATCTTCTTCAGGTTGTGGAAAATTTCAGCGCCACAGCGTAGCGCTTCACGGAAATTAGGGCTTCCTACCGGAATGATCATGAATTCCTGAATATCCGAACTGTGGCTGGCATGCGCACCGCCGTTGATGATGTTGATCATCGGTACGGGCAGGCGCTTCGGCCCCGCACCGCCCAGATAACGGTACAGCGGCAGGCCGGATTCTTCGGCAGCGGCTTTCGCTACGGCCAGGGACACGGAAAGAAGCGCGTTGGCGCCCATTCTGGCCTTGTTTTCGGTGCCGTCCAGGTCAATCAGGGTGTGATCTATAAACGTTTGCTCTTCGGCGTCGAGACCGATGATCGCTTCGCAGATCTCGGTATTCACGTTTTCGACGGCCTTCAGAACGCCTTTTCCGAGATAGCGCTGCTTGTCGCCATCGCGCAATTCAATTGCTTCCTTGCTGCCGGTAGAGGCGCCAGAGGGAACCGCCGCACGGCCGATGATGCCGGATTCCAGCAGTACGTCTGCCTCTATCGTCGGGTTGCCGCGGGAATCAAGAATTTCTCTGGCGATCACATCTACGATTGCACTCATTTTTTATTTCCTTAAGTTAAGCTCGCAATATACTGAATTATCGATATTAATTATGCCTATAATTCCTGTTCGGCAAATCCCCGTTTCTTTACCAGCTCATCCAAAAACTTCAGGGTTTCGAGAAGCTTGCGCATCTTTGCCAGCGGCCAGGCATTGGGGCCGTCTGACAGGGCCTGGTCGGGATTGGGGTGTGTTTCCATGAAGAGGCCGGCGATCCCGCTGGCGACCGCAGCTCTTGCCAGAACCGGCACGAACTCACGCTGCCCGCCGCTCTTGTCGCCCTGTCCGCCCGGCAACTGAACCGAATGGGTGGCGTCGAAAATCACAGGGCAGCCGGTATCGCGCATCACCATCAAGGAACGCATATCCGAGACCAGGTTGTTGTAGCCGAAAGATACGCCGCGTTCACAAACCATGACATTGTCCTGACCGCTCGCCTGCCTGGCTTTTTCGACGACATTCTTCATGTCCCACGGCGCAAGAAACTGGCCCTTCTTGATGTTGACCGGCTTGCCTGCGCTTGCCACCGCTTGAATGAAATCGGTCTGACGGCATAAAAAGGCAGGGGTTTGCAGTACGTCCACGACGGATGCAACCTGTGTAATTTCCTCGACCGTGTGTACGTCCGTCAGAACAGGCACCTTGATCTGGCGCTTAACCTCATCCAGAATATCAAGTCCTTCGTCTATTCCTTTGCCTCGAAAGGATTTTGATGAGCTTCTGTTGGCTTTGTCGTAGGAGGATTTATAGATGAAGCCGATGCCGAGGTCGGCGCAAATTTCCTTCAGCGTACCGGCGGTATCCAACGCCATCTGCCTGGATTCAATGACGCAGGTACCGGCGATCAGGAACAGGGGCTGATCCAGCCCGGCTTCAAAACCGCACAGCTTCATTTTATCTCCTTCCGAACCCCGCTCAGGGCATTCAAGTCATGCTGCCGCACGGCCGCCTCAACGAAAGACTTGAAGAGGGGGTGGCCGTTTCGTGGAGTGGAGGTGAATTCGGGATGGAACTGGCAGGCGACGAACCAGGGGTGGTCGGGCAGCTCGATCATTTCGCACAGATTTTCTGCGGCCGACTTGCCGCTTACCACCAGGCCCGCCTGCTCCAGCCGGGGCAGTAACTCGTTGTTGACCTCATAGCGGTGACGATGGCGTTCGATGACCTTGTCTGCACCATAAATCTTGCGCGCCAGCGAATCGGCCTTGAGCCTGCACTCCTGGCCACCAAGGCGCATCGTTCCGCCCAGGTCGGAGCCGGCGTCACGCACTTCGATTTTACCTTCCTGGGTGCGCCACTCGCTGATCAATGCGACCACCGGATAAGCGGTATCGGGATCAAACTCGGTGCTATGGGCATCCGCCATGCCAGCCTTGTGGCGTGCATATTCAATCACTGCCAATTGCATGCCGAGGCAGATACCCAGGTAGGGCACACGCTTTTCCCGCGCATAGCGTACAGCCGCAATCTTGCCTTCGACGCCCCGCTTGCCAAATCCGCCAGGAACCAGGATGGCATCCATGCCCTCGAGGGTGTCCGTGCCATTTTTTTGCGAGTCGGGCGGCTTGCCACCCGTCCCTGCCAACCCCACTTCAAGCGATTCGGAATCGATATAATGGATCTTGATCCTGCTCAGAGTATGGATGCCGGCGTGGATCAGTGCTTCCGACAAGGATTTGTAGGACTCCGTCAGGTCGACGTACTTTCCGACCAGGGCGATGTTCACGGTGTGTTGTGGATGCTCCAGAGAAAAGACCAGTTTTTCCCACATCGCCAGATTCGCCGGTGGCGGTGAAAGTTCGAGCTTCTTGCAAACAATCTCGTCCAGCTCCTGTTGATGAAGCAGGCCGGGAATTTTGTAGATGCAGTCCACATCCACGGCGGAAATCACCGCTTTTTCCTCGACATTCGTAAACAAGGCGATCTTGCGCCGTTCATCAGCCGGCAGGTGCCTGTCTGCACGGCACAGCAACACGTCCGGCTGGATACCGATTTCGCGCAGCTCCTTCACGGAATGCTGGGTCGGCTTGGTTTTGATCTCACCTGCCGAAGCGATATAAGGCACCAGTGTGAGGTGCACGTAGCAGGTATTGTTGCGCCCCAGTTGCACGCCCATCTGACGGATGGCCTCCAGAAACGGCAGCGACTCGATATCGCCGACCGTGCCGCCGATCTCGATGATCGCGACTTCCGCATCCCCCGCTCCGATCCGGATGAAATTCTTGATCTCATCGGTAATATGGGGGATTACCTGCACCGTCCCACCCAGGTAATCGCCGCGACGCTCCTTCTTGATCACGCTTTCATAGATCTGGCCAGTGGTGAAGTTATTGCTTTTCTTCATCGTCACCTGGGCAAAGCGTTCATAATGCCCCAGATCCAGATCTGTTTCGGCGCCATCCTCGGTGACGAATACCTCGCCGTGCTGGAACGGGCTCATCGTACCCGGATCGACGTTGATATAGGGATCGAGCTTGAGGAGGGTAACCTTGATGCCGCGGGTTTCGAGAATGGCGGCAAGAGAGGCGGCTGCGATGCCTTTGCCGAGCGAAGAAACCACCCCGCCTGTGATAAAAATGTATTTGGTCATGAGAGCAGATTTGGGCACAAGACGGGTTCAAATGATAGCGCAAAACGGGCTTCGCATAAAGTTAAAGTAAGCGCTTCTTGCAAAACCCCATGGGCGAAGGCCGCGAAGACTGCTGCTAGCCGTTCCCGGCGATTTTTCGGTTGGTCAAGGACATGGAAGAGGCTCCAACTTGTTCCGCGCTTTCTTTGTATCTATACTTGACATCCTTGTGCGCTGAACGGCATTCCAGGCCAACGAAATTAGAGTTCGTATTCTCGGAGAAATTCCTTCGAGGTGTATTTTGCAGCATATTGAAACATAGCTAATGCGCTGACTTTAACGACCTCCCCAATCTTGGCAAGAAGTCTTTGTCAGAGGAGAACCGCAATTGAATCACGATCCTTTGATTTCACACCATCACAAACTAGTCGCTAAAATCGGTCTGTCGGTAGGCGTGTTGAGTTGCGCCGTTTTGCTGATCACGCTCAAATTCATCAGCAACGATGGGGGGGAGTCCTACAGTGCCATCATCCTCTCGAAAACGCTCACTCGCGAGCAACTAGGGCCTGCCATGCTGGTTGCGGGTTTGGTGCTGGCAACGATTTCCGGCCTGCTGACCTGGATCATCACGCTGTACAGCACCTTCCGTGTTGCCGGGCCACTTTACCGTTTTACCCGGAATCTCAAGCTGGCGACTGAAAATGCCTCACCCGTGGAACTTGTCGCCATCAGGAAAGACGACACCATGCATGAACAGGCGAAGGCCATTAAACAAGCGATTTGCGGCCTGCGCGATCACTATGCCGCCATGAAGGATGCGACGCTCGAAGCTTCCTCCGCACTAGAGGCGGGTGACGCCGCACAATATGCCGGTGCAGTGGCGCGCCTTAGAAGCTTGGATGAAAAAATTCACATTTAAATTGGCGGCGACGCTCGCTTTGCTTGTCATGGCGGCAGGCGCGGGAGTGCTTTATGCAACACTGGCTCCCGGCAACCGCCAGCACTTGGGCAATAGCAGTTGCGCCGGTTGCCACTTGGCAGGCGACCGCGTCAATGCAGAGAATGCCTCCATACTCACGGCCAGCCAGGAAATCCTGTGCGGACAATGCCACCCCAAAGCCATCCAGGTCAGCCACCCCAGCGGTTTTGCACCCAAGAACAAGCCTCCCGCCGCTTATCCACTGGACTGGAAGGGCGATCTTACTTGCAGCACCTGCCATGAGATCCACAATTCCGGCAACGGGCTCATGCGTGGAACGCAGCGAGGAAAAGCACTCTGCCTCTCCTGCCATAACGACCAATTTTTTGCAAAAATGCGCGATAGAGGCGTATCCACGCAGGTCGGCCATCTGGGCGGCGGGAGCTTCGTCGCAGCGTTCCTGGATGTCTACTCCGCCAAGTGCATGAGTTGCCATGACCAGAGGGGAAATCCAAAGTTTGCCACCGCCGTGGATCAAAGCGGTGTGGTGCGGCATGCCGGCAGTTCAGTCAATCATCCCATCGGTGTAAATTATAAGAAAAGCACCATCTATGGAGGATATCGCCCAATGCACATGATTTCGAAAAAAATTCTGTTGCCGGACGGCAAGCTTAGCTGCGTGTCATGTCATCAGGGTTATGCTGGGGAACACGGCAAGCTGGTGATGAACAACACCGGCTCCGCCCTCTGTTTTGAATGCCACGATCTATGAACGCACACCCGGGAAATAACCAAAGACGCATCCATTATCTCGATCTCAGCATCCAGAAATGGTTGCTGGTCGCTCTGGTGGCAATGGAAATAGCACTCACCGTGATTGCCATGTGGATGCTGTATAAGGCCTTGGGTGAGGCGATCGACCAAGACCTGTATCGCATTCACCTCGCCGACAATCTGAGTGTGTTTGGCTATCTGCTCAGGGAAGGCATGAAGGTGCTGGGGGTGGTTTTGCTGGCTAACGTGGCGGCACTGGTAGTGGCCGATCGCATCTGGGCCTATGGGGTGAACCGTATTGTGCGTAGCTTGACGGCATTGATAGACGCCGCCCTGCATCTGGATTTCTCCGAAAAAGTCCATGTTCCCTGTAACCACGCCGTATTGGTTCAAGGCCTGGCATGGCGCAACGCCGAACGCGTCCGTATCGAAGGAATTCGGCGTGATATCAGTACACTGCCCGACCTGCCAGCCACCACAAAAGAACGCGAAGAGGTTGCGGATCGCCTGAAGAAAATACTGGATGCACTGCCTTAGCCAGAAACAGGCTGTTTACCTTCCCCAGCGTGCTCGATTTCTCTCACCGAAACCACGCTAATAGTAGATGGGCTAAGTACTTACTAAAATATTGCGCCGAATATTCTCTGTACGCGTGATTCAGAATCCATCGGATAAGCGGTTCGATCCAGCAACGATTCGTGCGTTTTGTAGGAAACTCAAGTTAAACAAGTTTCATAAAATAATTTGCAAACGCCGAAGGCTGTGCAATAATAAGAACAATTCTCATTAATTTTGATCCAAGAATGCATGGATACCGATACCATCAACCTGGAAACCCTCCAACCTGGTGAAACCGGCACTATCGCCGCATTGCACACCGATCGCGCCCTCTCCTACCGCCTCGCAGCGCTGGGTTTCCGCGTCGGAAAACGCGTCGAAGTCATCCGCCATGGCCGTTTTTCCGGCCCGTTACATGTCCGTATCGGCGCAACCGACATCATGTTGCGCAGGAAAGAGGCGCAAAAAATTGAGGTTAAAGCGCTCGCCTGATGAAACGCATCGCTCTTGTGGGTATGCCGAACACCGGCAAGTCCACATTCTTCAACCGCGCCACCGGCGCTTCCGCCAGGGTGGGCAACTGGCCTGGTATTACTGTCGACCTGCTGGGCGCCAAGCTGCTGCTCGCAGGCGAGATGGTCGAACTGGTTGATCTGCCCGGGATTTACGACCTGCACGGCTTCTCCGACGACGAACAAGTGGTGCGCCACTTCCTGGAGAACAATCCGGTCGACCTGGTCGTCATCATCCTCAATGCAACCCAGATCGATCGACAACTCAGCCTGGCCCTGCAAATAAAGCAATTATGCTTACCTGCCGTACTACTGTTGAACATGGCCGACGAGGCCAAAAAATTCGGCATCACCGTAGAAGCCGGCAAGATGTCAAATGCGCTGGGCATGCCTGTCGTCCTTCTCAGCGCAAAATATGGCAACGGCTACCAGGATGCACACCAAGTCATTGCACAAGGCATCCAGCACAGTACACCGGTCCCGCCAGAAAAACTGCAGGTATTGCTGGCGGCAGACGACCAGATAGAAACCGACATGGAGGCCGTCCTTAAGCGTACCGTCCAGATGCCGGTGCAACTGTCGGACAACCTGACAACACGGCTTGACCGCCTCCTGCTCCACCCCTGGTTGGGGTTGCCGCTGTTCTTCCTGATCATGTATCTGTTGTTCCAGGCAATTTTTCTTCTCGGCAAGCCCTTGCAGGATGGCGTCGGCTGGGTGCTTGAGGCATTCAAGCAAGGCGCCCTGGAACCCATGCTGGCAGGCCTGCCGGCAGCGCTGCACGGCCTGCTGATCGAGGGCATTTATAACGGGGTGGGCACCGTCGCGACTTTCGTACCCATCATCATCCTGTTCTTCCTGTTTATGGCACTGGTGGAAGACAGCGGCTACCTGTCCCGCGCCGCCTTCCTGATGGATGCGCTGATGGCCAGGCTAGGGCTGGATGGCCGCAGTTTCGTGATGCTGCTGCTGGGCTTCGGCTGCAACGTGCCGGCACTGATGGGCACCCGGGTGATGCGCTCACGCGCCCTGCGCCTGTTGACCATGCTGGTGATCCCTTTTTCGCTTTGTTCGGCGAGACTGCAGGTGTTCGTTTTCATCACCGCGGCGATTTTCTCGCCCAAGGCGGCACCGCTGGTGCTGTTCAGCCTGTATCTGTTCAGCTTCGCCGCCGCCTTTACCACTGCGCTGCTGTTCAAAAACCGTTTCCGGAACAACGAACCGTTTATCCTTGAGTTGCCGCCTTACCGTTTTCCTACCCTGCGCCAGATGATCCTGCGCGGCTGGCATGAAGTGCGCCATTTTCTCAGCCGCGCCAGCAAGTTCATCATCGCCGGCGTAGTGTTGGTTTGGCTGTTGACCCATTTCCCACAAGGTGCGGCACCGGGAAGCGACGCCACCTGGGCAGGAATGATCGGTCATTTCATGGAGCCGCTGCTCTCGCCCATCGGCATCAACCAGCAGCTCGCCATAGCCCTGATTTTCGGTTTTGTCGCCAAGGAAATCGTGGTTGGTTCACTTGCGGTGATCTATGGTCTGGAAGGAACGGCGCTGACCGGCATAATGGCGCAGCAGCTCGATTGGGTGCAGGCCTACAGCTTCATGCTGTTTACCCTGATTTACACCCCTTGCCTGTCCACTATCGCCACCATCCGCAGCGAATCGAAGAGCCTTGCCTTCACCCTGTTTTCCGTGGCTTTCCCCCTTGGGTTGGCGTGGCTGCTCAGCTTCGCGTTTTATCAGGCTGCGCGCGCCCTGGGCTACTAGCTGCGCTTGCCCGGGCAAGTTTGCCGGACCCGCTCGAAAAAACAGATAGCCGCTGCCGCTGCGGCATTCAAGGACTCGGCAGCACCCGGCATGGGGATACTTACCCTGCTGTCGGCTACTTCCAGCAAGTCCGCGGATATCCCCGCACCCTCATTACCGATGATGAATGCAGCCGGGCCGCCCAGATCAAGGTCGAACAGCGCTTGATCGGCATTTAAAATTGTTGCGATGACTTGCCCCGGAAAATTTCGCGCAGCTTCCAGCAAGTTGCTATTTTCGAAGATGGAAAGATGAAAGTGCGCGCCCATGCCTGCCCTCAGCACCTTGGGTGACCAGGCATCGGCACACCCCGCCGATAAATAAATCAGCTTGATCCCTGCAGCCGCTGCGGAGCGCAGGATCGAACCCAGATTACCGGGGTCCTGGATGCCCTCCAGAAGCACGCAGCAATCGGCTTCTCCCACGGATGGCGCCGGAATCCGGATCAACGCGGCAATCCCGGTCGGCGTTTCCACGGTTGAAATTTCCCGAAACAACTCGTCGGCCAGGACGAATAAATTTGAAGACTGCGCTTCACGCAGAAAATCCCTGATTTCCGGATTATTCTGTGCCGATGCCGAAATAATGATCGCTTCAGGCAGGCAAGCCGCTTTGTAATGAGCCGAGACCAGGTGAATACCGTCGAGCAGTGTCTTGCCAGCTTTCTTGCGCTCCCTTGCCGAGCCTGCAAGTTTTTTGGCCGCTTTGAATAAAGGGTTTTCTTTTGAGGTAATCATTTTCATACTGAAGCTATTTCTTGGCCAGGTGAGCCAGCCCTTGAGACGCGCGCAAACAAAGCTTCTTGAATTCCTGGTAACTGTGCTCGTCGAGCACACATTCGCCGCGGTTTCGGTCTGCATAAAACAGTCCCACGGGCTTGTCGTGGACGAATACCGACATGGCGAAAAACTCGCCGTGCCCGATCAACCGCCAGACCCCAGGCGGGATCATCGGCTCAAGCGCTTTCTGGTTGCTTGCGCTGAACCAGACACTTTGCACCTTCTCCATTAAACGTTTGAAAAGTTGCGGCTGAGTTAGATCGATCTGGAACTGGCGCAACGGGGATTCCGGGTCAGCGCCGATAATGTATTTGGATTTTATGGCGGTGCGATCCGCTGTCATCAAGGCAAATACGACACGGTTCAATCCTATGCCCTCGTGCATTCCCTTAAGCACCAAAGACATCATGTCATGCAGGTTCAATGAGCCATCAAGATGTGCCGAGATTTCCTCCATGATTTTCTGCAGCACATCGGCACGCGGCATCAGGCAAATCGCTTCTTCTGCCTGGCCTGACTCTTGATCGACAGGATCTTCCGGCCATTCGCCAGGCAGCATCGGCAACCATGCGGCGGCTGGCGGCACACCATATCGTTCCCATTGACGTGCCGCCGCCACACTATTGTGATGCACCATGGCCACTGCCTCATCGAACGAAGTGTGCAGCATCTTGGCTATCACCTCGTAATCCGCCAGCAGTTGTGTGCCGAGCCAACCTTTCTCGGCGTGGCGCGCCACCGAGGCAGCCATTATTACCCCCAGCATGCGCGGCTGGCAGGCATTTTCGCTGTGCATGAAGGTTTGCACCAATTCCGGCAAACGCCACGCGGTCGTAAGCGCGAACTGCAAATCGCGCACCCCGAATCCCAGAACATCCTGCTGCGCCTCTTCCGTACTGATTTTTTTGTGCAGCGCCCGCTTCCGGATCTGTAGCGCCTGCTCCGGCGCAAGAGCCCATAACAGGATTTCACCCATGTCATACAATAGCGCGCCTATATACACTTCTTCGGATTTCATGTCCGCACGGAAAATCGCCCAATCGCGCGCCTGCCAGGCCGCATGATGGGCGCGGCTGACGACACGCATCAGTTCCGGCAATGCGTCTTCGAACGATTGGAGATTTTCCTCGACGGCGCTGAGATTCGAGTGATGATGGAAGAATGGGCCGATGCCCAACATCATCAGGGCGTGTTCCACGGTGGTGATTTCGTTGCTGAGTCGGCTGCGTGACATGCCATTGACCAGGCGCAGGACTTTCAGTGTCATCAAGGGATCTTGCAGCACCACATTCACGATTTCGGCTGCTTTGACCTGTTCCATCCTGACGGCGAGCCTGCCGAGTTCCATAATGGTGCGACGCAATACCGGCAGGTCTCGCGCTTTCAGTTCATCCACCCATTCGTCCATTGTTTTCATGGCGCGGCTCCGATTCCCTGTCTGGCGGGTATGCGGTAAACATAGAGTCTGGAACGATGAAAATCATCCAATTCGACGATTTCTTCCGGCTTGACTTCCGGAACAGGAAAGCTATTGCTGATGAAGCGGCTGCCTGGAAGCATTTCCATACAGGCCTTGACCCAGAGCTTCGCCATGGGGACTGGCGACAGATAAGCATAAACAACGTCATAGCCTGCAAGATTGTGCGCCCAGAAGTTCCCCCATCTGATCTGATAAGCACCTCTGCCCGCAATTTTTCTCAGCCACGCCAATGCGAAGGGCAAGGGCGCGATTTCCATGCCATAAAACCGTCCGTCCGGGCGCTTGATGCTGAGATGGTTTAGCATCCCGCCCAACCCTGCACCCAGGTCAAGCATGGCAAACCCCGAACCGGCAGGCAGCAGATCGACCGTCGCACCCCATGCTTTTTGGCTGGACAGGTAAAGCGGCACCTGGCTGCGATAAACGCTCCAGAACACAAGGAAAAGCAGGAAAAAAGCAGCAAGAAACCAGACCGGTGCAATGCCGAAAGTCAGTGCCCATACGACCATAGGCACAAACAGCAGGTTAATCGGCACCCACCATGACGCAAGCCCGAAGCGGAAGCATGCGGCCGAGGCAACTCCACCCTGAATGAAAGCAGCAAATATGAGAGAGATGTCGATCCCGAGCAGGCTGAATGCCGGGAGGAAAAAAACAAGGGTTACCGCTGTGGCCGTTATTTGGACGAGCAATGCAATCAAGGAAGGCGACATTACAGGCCTGAACACGGGCAATCCAGTCATGAGCTTTGCGTGAAAAAATAATTAGTGTTTATTGCTTTCCGCTGCGGTGGCACCCTGAGTCTCTTTAGGCTTTTCTTTCAACGGTGCTTCCAATGCAATCGATGCCTGTTCCGGCTTTTTTACCTCAAGCGGCTTGCCGCCACGGGAGATGGCATCCTCCGTTTCTTTATTCAGAACAATCAGGCTGATACGCCGGTTGATCGGATTGAATGGGTCGTTGTTATCAAGCATGAGTGCCGAGGCCAGTCCGACTACCCGCAAAATCTTGCCCTCATCCATACCGCCGGCGATCAGTTCGCGCCGTGAGGAATTGGCGCGATCGGAAGACAGCTCCCAATTGCTGTAAGCTTTTTCACCTGAGAAATACGGAGTGGCATCAGTATGACCGGACAGACTGATCCGGTTTGGCACTTCATTCAACACCTTGCCGATTTCGCGCAGAACTAGAGTCGTGTAGCTTTTCATGTGTGCGCCGCCCAAATCAAACATGGGCCGGTTTTTCTCGTCCACAATCTGGATGCGCAGACCTTCGCTTGTGATGTCGATCAGGATTTGATTCCTGAACTGTTTTAGTAACGGATTGGTTTCGATTGCTTTTTCGAGTTTTTCCTTCAACCCCTGGAGTTTTCTCAGCTCCTGCTTTTCAAATTCGGCTTTTGCCGCTTGCAGATCGATGGTTTTTTTCTCCTTCGGATCGATGGTTTTTTGCGTCTGCCCATCTTTTCTTATCAAATCCTTGCCTCCCCCCTTGATCACGCTGGAACTGTCGCCGCTGCCGCTTCCACCCTGCATTGCGACTTTCAACGGTGTTTTGAAGTATTCGGCTATGCCTTCAAGGTCCCCTTTCGCGGTAGAACCCAGCAACCACATCAACAGGAAAAAGGCCATCATCGCGGTCACGAAGTCGGCATAGGCGATTTTCCATGCGCCGCCATGGTGGCCATGCGCCGATTTTTTGATGCGCTTGACGATTATCGGGCGCTGGGAGTCATCAGTCATGTCGGATTCCTAAAGCAAACCAGGCGCTCACTTCGACTTGCTTTGCTTGACATGCTCTTCCAACTCCAGGAAGGTAGGCCGCTCGGTGGAATAGAGTACCTTGCGCCCGAACTCGACAGCGACCTGCGGTGCGTAACCATTCAGGCTGGACAGCAGGGTCACCTTGACGCATTGAAGAAGTTTTGTACCCTCGTTGTGCTTCTGCTCCAAAAGCGTCGACAACGGACCGACAAAACCATAAGCGAGAAGGATACCGAGGAAGGTGCCGACCAGTGCATGCGCGATCAGTATCCCCAATTCCGCAGGGGGGATACCAACCGATTCCATGGTGTGCACCACCCCCATCACGGCCGCCACGATACCGAAGGCGGGCATCGCATCACCCATTTTGGCGATGACCTGGGCAGGCACTTCGCCCTCGTGGTGGTGGGTTTCGATTTCATTGTCCATCAGGTTTTCAATTTCGAAGGCGTTCAGGTTGCCGCCCACCATGATGCGCAGGTAATCCGTGAGAAATTCAATGACATGATGATCGCTGAGGATTTGAGGATATTTCGTGAACAACGGACTTTCCTGCGGCGTATCGACGTCGGACTCGATCGCCATCAGCCCTTCCTTGCGCACCTTGGCCAGGATTTCATACAGCAAGGCAAACAGCTCCAGATAAAGCGCCTTGCTGTATTTCGACCCCTTGAGAACGGTTGGCAAGGCCTTTAGCGTCGCCTTGATCACCTTTGATGAGTTGCCGACAAGGAAAGCGCCTAGCGCAGCACCGCCGATCATTAATAATTCCACGGGCTGGAGCAGCGCGGCGAGATGGCCGCCGGCGAGTAAAAAACCACCGAAAACCGAGGCAGCAACAACCAGATAACCTACAAGTACAAGCATCTTTTTCGCCTTTCTCAGGCTAGAAACGAATCAGAGTCGGATCTGAGTATTTTTGATAATACGGCATGTGTTTCGAAAAATTTCATAAGAAAACAATGCGGCTCATGACGGAAATGATGATGGTGATCAGCCCCAGGCTCAGGTTCAGGCCGATCAACTTGCGGATTGTAGCCAGCGCCTCAGCCCCCTTCTTCCATTCCTGGTCGGCAATCGCGTGTACAAGTTTGCCATAGGGAACGAAATAAACGAAGCAGAAAACCAGCGTCATGACCAATCCGATCCCGGACATCGCATGCACGCTCAAGGAAACTGCCTTAAAGCCGCCTTGCAGCATAATCATATACAAACCACTGGACAGGATCAGCCCGACTGAAACCCACACCCAAGGGAAAAAATGACTGAAGACACTTCCCCATAGCGGCAGCCGCTGTGGTGGCGCAAGCAGTTCGGCAGCAGCCGGGCGCAACGCCCGATGCGCAAAAAACATGCCGCCCACCCAAACAACCACACCCAGAAGGTGCAACATAATCGCTATCCCCATCAAGCCTCCTTACTACGTTGCGTTAAAACAACCAATCTTACCGGCGCGAAACTTAAACGATGAATTTCGCATGCACCATGGCGCCGCAATGCTTCAAGATGCATGGCAGTCGGATAACCTTTGTGGCGGTCAAAACCGTATTGCGGATATTGCAGATGCAAGCGAAGCATTTCCCCATCCCGTGCGGTTTTGGCCAAAATTGAAGCAGCCGAAATTTCCGCCACGCTGCTGTCACCCTTGACGACAGCGCGGCAAGGAAGCGCCAGCTCAGGGCAATGCAGGCCGTCGATCAGCGCTTCAGACGGCTCAAGCGCCAGGCTTTCGATTGCCCGCCGCATAGCGAGAAGGCTGGCTTGCAGGATGTTGATACGATCGATTTCCTCTGCTTCGGCACGGGCGATCGCCCAAGCCAAGGCATGCTCCTTGATTTCTGCTGCCAATCTTTCGCGGTTCTTGCCACTCAGTTTTTTCGAATCGGCGAGCCCATGAATGGGCCGTTTCCTATCCAGAATCACCGCAGCCGCAAAGACAGCGCCGGCCAGCGGACCTCGGCCAGCCTCATCAACACCGCAAATAAGCCGGGTTTGCTCGTTGTTCATCTCAGGAAAGGCAGGATGGCCCCCGCAGCCCTGTCCGCGGTATTTTGTTTCAGATCGTGGTGTAGACGGGAAAAAACCTGTGCCAGCCTGCCCTTGACCGGTTCATCATTGACCAAATTCACAACAGCCTGTGATAAATTCTCTGGGGTTGCATCATCCTGCAGCAGTTCCGGAACGATAAAGCGCCCTTCGAGAATATTTGGCAGCCCCACATAAGCTTGGTATTTTTTGCGCCGCATCATGTGCCAGGTCAAGGGCGACATTTTGTAGGTGATTACCATCGGGCATTTCAGCAATGCCGCTTCCAGGGTTGCGGTACCTGAAGCCACCAGCACGGCATCCGCGGCAGTCATGGCCACATGGGCGTGGCCAAACAATACCGTCAGCGGCAAATCACCACCTGCCGCCTTATGTAACTCCGTCTCAAACAAATTACGCGATTCCCGGCTCACCAGCGGAACCAGAAAATGCACGTCCGGGTTGCCAGCAACGATCCTTTGCGCAGTCCGCACGAACAAATTCGCCATATAGTGCAGCTCACTTTGCCTGCTGCCGGGCAGCATCGCGATTACTTTGCCACTCTGGGGCAATCTCAACTGTTCGCGTGCTGCCTTGCGGTTGGGCTGCTCCGGCAAGATGTCGGCCAGAGGATGCCCGACATACGTTGCCGGGATGCCGGCTGCATCGTAGATTTTCTTCTCGAATGGAAACAGCACAAGCACATGCGACACAGCCCGGGCGATCTTGTGTATACGCTCGCCTCGCCAAGCCCAGATCGACGGGCTGACATAATGGATGGTTGGGATTCCCCGCTTCTTTAGTCCGGTTTCGAGTTCGAGATTGAAATCCGGCGCATCTACCCCGATGAATACGTCGGGCGGATTATTAACGAAATATTGCAGCAGTTTGCGCCGGATATTGACGATCTCCCGGTAATGGCGCAGCACTTCAACATAACCTCGAACCGCCAGTTTCTCCATGGGGAAGAGAGAATCGACACCAGCGGCCTGCATTTTAGGCCCGCCGATGCCGATGAATTCGATGCCTGGAACCCGGCTCGAAAGCGCATGGACCAAGTGAGCGCCCAACAAATCACCCGAAGCTTCACCAGCAACGATCCCTACTTTCATTTTGGCTCTGATTAACGAATGATCCCGCGCATCGAATGGGCGAGAAAATCGGTCAGCAACCGAATTTCGGGGCAGGACTGCGACTGCTTAGACAGTGCCTGCTTTGCTTCTTCCAGCGTCAACCCGGATTTGTAAAGTGTTTTGTATGCGCGCTTTATTTCCATGATGCTGTCGTTGGATAATCCTCGACGCTTCAAACCTTCCGAGTTGATGCCGTGGGGTTTCGCTTCATGCCCGGCCGCAGTCACATAAGGCGGCACATCCTTGAACAGAATGGTGCCCATGCCGGTAATGCTGTGCCCGCCGATATGACAGAACTGGTGCACCACGGTAAACCCGCCCAGAATAGCGTAATCACCAACATGCACATGACCGGCAAGCTGGGCATTGTTGGCGAAGATGGTGTTGTTTCCGACCTGGCAATCATGGGCCAGATGTACGTAAGCCATGATCCAGTTGTCATTGCCCACGCGGGTCACGCCAACATCCTGGGAAGTCCCCCGGTTGAAGGTGCAGAATTCCCTGATCACGTTGCGGTCGCCAATTTCCAGCAAGGTTTCTTCGCCTTGGTATTTTTTATCCTGGGGCATCTCTCCCAGGGACGAAAACTGGAAAATCCTGTTGTCCGAACCGATCCGGGTATGACCGGTAATCACCACATGTGGGCCGATTGTGGTTCCAGAACCGATTTCAACGTGTTCGCCGATGACCGAGTAAGGACCTACGCTGACATCGGGAGCAAGCATGGCACCATCATGAATGATCGCTGTCGGGTGAATCATTTACAGCGCTTTCACCGTGCACATCAGCTCTGCTTCTGTCACAACAACGCCATCCACCTTGGCTCGGGCCGCATATTTCCAGATACCTTTGACCGAGCGGGTAATCTCCACTTCGAGCCTCAACTGATCTCCGGCGGAAACCGGCTTTTTGAAGCGGGCACCGTCTATGCCGACAAAATAATAGACTGATTTTTCGTCCGGCTTGGTACCCATGCTCTTGAATGACAGAATCGCCGCGGCCTGCGCCAGAGCCTCGATGATCAGCACACCCGGCATCACGGGGTGATGCGGAAAATGACCGACGAAGAAGGGCTCGTTGATGGTCACATTTTTTAGCGCCACAATATTTTTTCCCGGTTCGCAGGAGATTACGCGATCAACGAGAAGAAACGGGTAGCGGTGCGGCAAATGCTGCAATATTTCGTGGATATCCATGCTGTTCAAGGCTTGTTCCTTTCCAATTCGCTGATTTTTCTTTCCAGCTCGGCCAGTTTTTCCGCCATTTTGTCCAGGTGACGCAGGTGTGCCGCATTCTTGAGCCAATCCTGGTGAGCCGAAAACGGCATCACGGAGGTGTATTCTCCCGGCTTTACTATTGACTTGGTGATCAGGGTGCCGGTGGAAATATTAACGTGATCCGCAATCTCCAGGTGTCCCAGGATCATTGCAGCCCCCCCCACAGTACAGTGCCGTCCGATCTTCGCGCTGCCAGCAACCCCGACGCAACCCGCCATTGCCGTATGCGCTCCGATGTGAACGTTGTGCGCAATCTGAATCTGGTTGTCCAGCTTGACACCCTCCTCGATGATCGTGTCATCCAGGGCGCCTCGATCAACAGTCGTGTTGGCGCCAATTTCGACGTCATCAGCGATGATCACCCGGCCGATTTGCGGTACCTTGATCCAGCGCCCGTCTTCCTTTGCCAAGCCAAAACCATCCGCTCCGATGACTGATCCCGAATGCAAAACAACTCGGCTACCAATCACACAATCATGGTAAACCGTTACATGTGGATAAAGTAGCGAGTCTTCCCCGATTTCCACGCCGTCGCCAACGTAACAACCAACCCCAATAACTGCTCGCTCGCCGATCCTGGCGCTCTTGCCGACAAACGCGAAAGCACCGACCTTGGCCGAATCAGGAATGGTTGTGCCGACATCGATTACAGATGTCGGATGGATGCCCGGCTCTTCGGTATGCCGCGGATTGAGCAACGCGGAAACCTTGGCGAAATAGGCGTAAGGGTTGTTGCTCAGAATACGCGGCAGTGTTGTCGCATCACGTTCAGCGACCGCTATTATCAAGGCGCCTGCTCTGCAGGTTTGCATCTGATGGCGATATTTGGTGTTGGCGAGGAAACTGATATGCTCGGGTTGTGCGGTGGATAGCGGCGCAACCTGTTTGATCACGATGTTCGCATCACCGATCAACTCTCCGCCAAACCGCTCGACGATCTCGCCCAGTCTATAGCCCGTCTGACTGTCGCGACTCATTGAATAAATGACAGAAACAGAAAGATACCTTATTTGTCAGCCAGTGCCTTGAGCACCTTGTCGGTAATATCGATGCGCGGACTGAAATATACTGCATCTTCCAAAACCAGATCGAATTTCTCTTTTTCGGCGATCTCCATGATCGTCTTCCTGGCGCGGTCGTGTACAGCGCCGAGCTCCTCGTTGCGTCTCAAGTTGAGATCTTCCCGGAATTCCCGTTGCGCACGCTGAAAATCGCGGTTCAGATTGGCGAGATCGCGCTCCTTGTTGCGCCGCTCGGATTCGCTGATCGTTACCCCATCGCGTTCCAGATGTGCCTGCAGTTCCTTAGCCTGTTTTGCCATTTTTTGCAGCTCCTGCTCACGTGCGGCGAATTCCTTCTCAAGCTTTTTCTGCGCCTTCAGCGCCGGACCGGCTTCGCGAAAAACCCGCTCGGTGTTGACAAAACCGACTTTCAATTCGGCGGCGGACGCCACCGTGGCAAGCGGCAACATTATAGCAACAAGCACTACAGCAAGAATCTTATTCAACTTGATCTCCAAAAGTCATAAATTAGAATGAAGAACCCAAAATAAACTGGAACCGCTCCACCTTGTCATCCGCCTTGGAATTGAGCGGGGCAGCAATGCTGAATTTCATCGGCCCCATGGGGGACTGCCAAGCCACGGCAATACCCGTGGAATAGCGCATATCAGAAAAACTTATCTTCGAATACTGTTGATTGACATCACCGGGGCCAAACACCGACCCGGCATCCAGGAATACGCTCATGCGCAAGGATTTGTCGTTCCTCAAGCCAGGGAAGGGAAACAGCACCTCGGCATTTCCCACAATGCGACGATTGCCGCCCAGTGCGTTGCCGTCAACATCTCTCGGCCCAAGTGACGAGGCCTTATAGCCACGCACCGAAGTATTGCCGCCGGCATAAAAACTCCTGAAGAATGGCAATGGCTTCCCGCCGTAGCCGTTGGCGTACCCGGCTTCGCCATTGAGCGACAGAGTGAAGTCCCGGTACAAAGGCGTCAACCATTGATGCTGATAGGAAAGCTTATAGTATTTAATATTGCCACCGGGCAATCCCATTTCGCCAAAAACCCTTTGCAAACTGCCCTTGGTTGGGTAAATGAGGCTGTCGCGCGTATCTCGCGCCCATCCGACGTCGCCACGCAGGGTGGTATTGCTGGCACCGAATTCATTGACATAATCCACATAACGCTGAGGACTGACTGCTCCTACTGTGGGATCGGTATACAAAGTTAATTGGGTACGTTCGACTGAAAGGCCGAAATTGACCGTATCTATCTCATTCAATGGCACACCAAAACGCACGCCGCCACCAACGGAATCTGAATCGTATCTGGAAACCGACAACGAGGAAGAATTGGTTTTTCGCCTGTAGATATCGAAGCCGCGGCTGATCCCATCCATTGTGTAATATGGATTGGTGTAGGATAGCGAGTAAACGGTGTTAATTTTGCCGGTATTAAACTGCGTGGAAAGATAGTTACCGCTACCGAATACATTGGCCTGCGAAATGGAGCCACTAAGAATGAATCCTTCCGAACTGGAAAAACCGGCACCCGCCATGATGCTACCCGTGGGTTTCTCCGTCACATTGACGTTCATGTCCACCTGGTCTGTCGTTCCGGCAACTGCGGGCGTTTCAATATTGACATCGGAAAAATATCCAAGGCGGTTTACCCGCTCGCGCGACCGGTTGACCTTGTCGGCCGCATACCAGGCCCCTTCCATCTGACGCATTTCGCGGCGCACGACTTCGTCCCGTGTTCTGGAGTTGCCCGTCACGTTGATGCGACGAACATAAACCCGCCGGCCTGGATCGATGAAGAAGGTGAATTTGGCTTCCTGTTTCTCCTTGTTGAGTTCGGGAACCGCATTGACGTTGGCAAACGCGTATCCGTCATTGCCCAGGCGATCGCCTATCAGCTTGGTGGATTCGGTCAATTTTTCCCGCGAAAAAACCTCGCCGGGATGAATCTTGATCAACTTGCGCAGCTCCTCCTCCGGCACCAGCATCTCACCCGCCAGCTTGACGTCCGAAATGGTGTATTTTGGACCCTCGGTTATGTTGATGGTGATATAGATGGATTGCTTGTCAGGGGAAATGGAAACCTGCGTGGAGTCCACGCTGAACTCGAGATAGCCACGGTTCAGGTAATGAGATCGCAGCGTTTCAATATCAGCAGCCAGCTTCTGCTTGGAATACTGATCATTCTTGCTCCACCACGTCATCCACCCGGGGGTAGAAAGAACAAACAGTTCGAGCAGATCTTTCTCCGAAACCGCCTGGTTGCCGACGATATTAATCTGCTGAATTTTTGCCACTTCGCCTTCGCTGATGTTGAAGCTGATGGCTATTCGGTTGCGCTCCAAGGGTGTTACGGTGGTGGTAATCGCAACCGCATATTTTCCACGGCTGAGATACTGACGCTTGAGTTCCTGCTCCGCCTTGTCGAGCAGGGATTTATCGAAGATGCGGCCCTCGGCCAAGCCTACTTGCTTCAGCCCCTCTACAAGTTGTTTCTTGTCAAATTCCTTGAGGCCGACGAAATCGATTTGGGAAATTGCCGGGCGTTCCTGCACCAGCACGATCAGCACGTCGTTCTCGACTTCCAGCCGTACGTCCTTGAAGAAACCGGTCCCGTACAGTGCCTTGATGGCGGCTGCAGCTTTCTCGTCGTCCAGTTTTTCGCCCACCTTGACCGGCATGTAACTGAACACTGTTCCGGCCTCGGTGCGTTGTATCCCCTCCACCCGGATATCCTTGATGACGAACGGCTGGATCGCCCAAGCGGAGGCGCCATACAAACTCATCATCAGCATGGGCAGCAATTTGATCTTCATTATTCTTTAGCCAACAAGCAGACGGTTAATATCGTTATAAAAAGCGAAAAGCATTAGTGTCAAAAGTATTGCGATGCCGACCTGCTGGCCGATCTCCATGGTTTTCTCTGAAACCGGACTCCCCTTGACCATTTCGACCATATAATACATCAAATGCCCGCCATCCAATAAGGGGATGGGCAATAAATTGAGCACACCAAGACTGATGCTGATCAAGGCCAGGAAGCTGATATACGGCACCCAACCCAAGTGGGCAGACTGGCCGGCGTAATCCGCGATGGTAATCGGGCCGCTGATATTCTTCCAGGAAACCTGGCCCGTCACCATCCTGCCCAGCATCTTCAGACTGAACAGCCCTGTGTCCCATGTTTTCCAGAGCGCCTGCACAAACGCCTTATGGACTGGATAGCGCACCTCGATCACCAGCTTCTCGAACAGATTCGGATCGACCATAGGCGAGGCGCCGATCTTCCCCACTGTTGACGGACCGTTCTCCTTGACCGCTGCGGGGGTCAATTCAACTTGAAAGTAGCCGTCACCCCTTTTTATGGCAAGCATCAGGGGCTGGCCGGGGCTTAGACGCACCCACTGCACCAGGTTTTCCCAATATTTAAGCGGCCTTTGGTTCACGGACATGATTTCATCCCCAACCATGAGGCCGGCCTTGGCCGCGACCCCTCCGGGCAGTAATTTCCCGATTTTCGCAGGCAGATCAGGCTGGAAACGCGTCAGCCCCAATTTCCCCAGGAAGTCATTTTCCAGATCCCCGGCTGCCAGGCCGCCCAAATCCAGGCGGTGCAACGCCATCTCGCCGTGTTCGTTGCGGGTTTCGATTTCCACCACGCCTTTTTGGACAGCGTGCTGCACCAGAACCCAGCGCACATCCTGCCAGGTTGCAGTCGGCTCATCGCCAATCCGGGTAATGGTGTCGCCGCGCTGAAACGATGCGGATGCGGCGGGCGTGGCAAGCGGCACTTCTCCAAGAATCGGCTTGATGCCATGGATGCCATAGACGAACAGAAACCAGTACAAAACCACGGCAAGAAGAAGATTTGCAGCCGGCCCGGCCAGAACGATGGCGCTGCGCCGGTAAATGGACTGGCTGTTAAACGTATAAGGCAAATCTGCGGGTGCGACCGGCCCTTCCCGCTCGTCCAGCATTTTGACATAGCCGCCGAGGGGAAAAGCCGCCAATACCCACTCCGTGCCGTCCGGTGAGAATTTCCTGGTTAGCAGCGGTTTGCCGAATCCCACGGAAAAACGCAGCACGCGAACGCCACAGCGTCGCGCCACGCAATAATGCCCGTATTCATGAATGACAATCAGAATACCGAGGGTGACCGCAAATGCCGCCAGGGTGAACAATAAACTCATCGGTGGCCCATCGCTCGCATCCATTCCCGCGCCGACTCACGCGCCTTGGCATCGGCCTCCAGCACGTCCTCCAGTCTTCCGACAGGTATTGAGGCATCTGATTCCAGTACGCCTGCTATCATGGCCGGGATGGCCTTGAAGGGAAGGCGATATTCGAGAAAAGCATCCACTGCGACCTCATTCGCCGCATTCAGAATAGCGGGGGCGGTTCCGCCCTGTCGCAGGGCCTGATAGGCCAGATCCAGGCAGGGGAAACGAACCGTGTCCGGCGCTTCGAAATCCAGTCTCCCGATTTTGAACAAATCCAGTGAAGACACGCCGGCATCGATCCGTTCCGGGAAGCCCAGCGCGTAGGCAATCGGGGTGCGCATATCGGGGTTGCCCAGTTGCGCCAGCACCGAACCATCCACATATTCCACCATGGAATGAATCACACTCTGGGGATGAATCACCACCTGGATTTGGTCTGCCTCCGCATTAAACAGCCAGTGCGCCTCGATCACTTCCAGACCCTTGTTCATCATGGTCGCCGAGTCCACGGAAATCTTCCGGCCCATCACCCAGTTCGGATGAGTGCAGGCCTGTTGTGGTGTCACATTGTCCAGGTCGGTCAGCGGCACTGTACGGAACGGGCCTCCGGAAGCGGTAAGTAATATGCGCTTGACACCCGACACCTCTAAATTACTTGAAAAATCACTTGGAAGCGATTGATAAATTGCATTATGTTCGCTATCAATCGGCAGCAAGGAGGCGTTGTTCTGCCTGACGGCATCCATGAATATGCTACCCGACATCACCAAGGTTTCTTTATTTGCCAGCAAAATTCGCTTACCAGCCTTGGCTGCCGCCAAGGAGGGTCGCAGTCCGGCGCTGCCGACTATCGCAGCCATGACGCTGTCCACCTGGGGTAGCGATGCCACCCATTCCAGCGCCTCGATTCCGCTCAGCACCTCGACATCAAGCGCTGATTGCTTGATTTTTCCCCGCAGCTCTTCGGCACAATCCGCATCGAGCATGACCGCATAATCGGGATGGAATCGTTGGCACTGTTCAAACAGACGCCCGACTTGGCGATTCGCGGTCAAAGCCACCACCCGGAACCTGTCGGGGTGGCGCGCGATGACATCCAGCGTATTCATGCCGATCGTGCCGGTCGAGCCAAGTACGGTGATAGTTTGAATTTTTGGCATCAGCTTAAAGTGCGTAATAATTCTTGAGCAGAAGAGCGATCGCCGCCACGGGCATCGCCGCCGTCAGCGCGTCGATGCGGTCAAGCACGCCGCCGTGGCCGGGAAGGAGCCGTCCGCTGTCCTTGAGGCCAGCCACACGTTTCATCCAGGATTCGAACAAATCCCCCAGGATGCCGAATATTGTCAACAGCCACAGCAACAACATCCCCCACATCAGGCCAGAACTGAACGGTTCTGCGGAGCCGTTTCCCACCCCCCATGCCACGCCGTACAGGGTTACGCCGAAAAATGCGCCGGCAACCCCTTCCCAGGTCTTGCCCGGGCTGATGGCCGGAGCGAGCTTATGCCGGCCGAATTTGCGCCCGGCAAAATAGGCAGCACTATCCGCAATCCAGACCGCCGCCATCAGCCCCAACAGCAGGCCGGGCCCGATGGCGCGCAACTCGACCAGGGCCAGCCAGGTGGGAAGCAACACCGCCCAACCGGTTAGCGCCATGATCGGCCGTTGCCTTGTTCGCCATTGATTGCGCAGCCATAACGGAAC
This sequence comes from Pseudomonadota bacterium, assembly GCA_021801705.1. Taxonomy (GTDB): domain Bacteria; phylum Pseudomonadota; class Gammaproteobacteria; order Burkholderiales; family Sulfuricellaceae; genus Sulfuricella. Next base: position 131,335 of record JAJYXP010000044.1, on the reverse strand, counting down.
CAGGATCGCCCAGAAAAGGAAGGCGATACCATACAAAAAAATGGCTGCGGAACGGGAAGCCGTCATCAAAAACGCCAAGCCAATCAACAAGGTGAGAAAAATATAAAGCCGACTCTGGAAACGTGAGTAAGCCGCAATATTCGACCACTCGTAAGCGCCGATCAGGATGATGCCTAACATCAGCAGCGCCCAATTATCATCCGGGAGAAAAAACAGCGCAGCCAGAAATAAAGGCAACAACAGCAAAGCTGTCAGAATTCGCGCTTTAAGCATTTTTTTTGAGCTGCTCGCTGGTGCGCCCGAAACGGCGCTCCCTTTCCTGGAAGGATTTGATTGCCCGCTTCAAGGCCATGGTGTTGAAGTCCGGCCACAAGGTGTCGGTAAAATACAGCTCGGCATAGGCCAACTGCCAAAGCATGAAGTTGCTGACACGTTGCTCCCCGCCGGTGCGGATGAACAGGTCCGGTTCGGGAGCATAGCAGGTGGAAAGATACGGCTCCAGATCCTCTTCCTTGAAGGTCAGCGCACGACCTGGATTGGCTTCGAGCATCCTGTGAGCCGCCTGCAACAGATCCCAACGCCCACCGTAATTGGCGGCGATGGTCAGGGTAAGGCCGCTATTGCCATGGGTGAGCGATTCGGCATGCTCGATCAGCTCGACCAGTTTAGCCTCGAAACGGGAACGGTCACCGATGACCTTGAGGCGGATATTGTTTTTGTGCAGTTTGGCGACTTCCTGTTCAAGCGCAAGCATGAATAGCTGCATCAGGAATGTCACCTCTTCCGCTGGGCGGCGCCAGTTCTCGCTGCTGAAGGCAAACAGGGTCAGGTACCCGACTCCCATCTCGGTGCAGGCTTTAACCGTATTCCGGACAATTTCGACACCGCGCTTGTGGCCTGCAATGCGCGGGAGGAACCGCTTCTTCGCCCAGCGGCCGTTGCCGTCCATGATAATGGCGATATGCCGCGGCACATCGCCGGTTTCCGGGATGCTGCGTGTGGAACTGGTGAACAGGGGCACTTTCGCGCTTCCTAACTAAACAGCCATCAGGTCGACTTCTTTGGCTTGAAGCGTCTTGTCAATTTCTGCAATGTAATGGTCGGTCAGCTTCTGGATTTCGTCCACGGCGCGGCGCTCCTCGTCCTCGCTGATGGCCTTGTCCTTCACCATGTCTTTCAGAGTGGCATTGGCGTCGCGCCGGATATTGCGCACCGCCACCTTGGCATCTTCCGCCTCGTGTTTCACCACCTTGATCAATTCCTTGCGGCGCTCTTCAGTCAGGGGGGGCATGGGAACGCGGATCAAATCGCCCTGGCTGGAAGGGTTAAGTCCCAGGTCGGAATCACGAATCGCCTTCTCCACGGCGCCCACCATTTTCTTTTCCCAGGGTGTCACGCCAATAGTGCGCGAATCGGTCAGAGTGATGTTGGCTACCTGGCTGATCGGCACCGGTGAACCGTAGTAATCGACCATCACATGATCGAGGATCCCGGTATGGGCGCGGCCTGTACGCACCTTGCCCAGATCGATCTTGAGGGCTTCAAGGCTCTTCTGCATCTTGTGCCCGGTTGATTTTTTTACGTCCGCAATCATGTTTCGATTCCTTCCTGTCTAGACTCGATCAACAGCAGGCTGTCAGCACTCGACCAGTGTTCCTTCGTCCCCGCCCATCACCACTTTCTTAAGCGCGCCCGCCTTGAAAATGCTGAACACACAAAGCGGCATTTTCTGGTCGCGGCATAGCGCGAGCGCGGTGGCATCCATCACCTTGAGGTTCTTGGCGATTGCCTCGTCGAAATGGAGGCGGTCATAGCGTTTCGCATCCGGGTCGGTTTTAGGGTCTGCCGTGTATACGCCATCCACCTTGGTCGCCTTCAACACAACTTCCGCTCCCATTTCGACCGCGCGCAGTGCGGCGGCAGTATCCGTGGTAAAGAAAGGGTTGCCGGTGCCGGCGCCGAAAATGACGATCTTGCCTTCTTCCAGGTAGCGCAATGCCTTGCCGCGAATATACGGCTCAGCCACCTGTTCGATGGTCAGCGCCGATTGCACGCGCGCCATCAGTCCGGCGCGGCGCATCGCATCCTGCAAGGCAAGTGCGTTCATTACTGTGGCCAGCATGCCCATGTAATCGGCAGTGGCACGATCCATCCCCGCTGCCGCCGGTGCCACGCCGCGAAAGATGTTGCCGCCGCCGATCACCACGGCAACCTCCACGCCAAGCCGCGACACCTCGCCAATCTCTGCCACAATGCGCTCGATCACATCACGGTTGATACCGTAGCTGTCATCGCCCATCAGTGCTTCGCCGGAAAGTTTGAGCAGGATGCGTTTGTACTTGGGGGCGGCCATAATATTTACACCTTTGCCGCGGCGGCCACTTCGGCGGCGAAATCACTGCTGCGCTTCTCGATACCCTCACCTACCACAAACATCTGGAAGGCGTTGATCCTGGCACCCTTGGAAGCCAACAATTTCTCAACAGTCATGTCGGGGTCTTTGACGAACTGCTGTCCGAGCAGAGTGACTTCGGCCAGGTATTTGCTTATCCGGCCTTCTACCATTTTTTCGACAATGTTCGCCGGCTTGCCGCTTTCGGCTGCCTGAGCGGTATAAATTTCGCGTTCCTTGGCGAGCAAATCGGCGGGCACCTGTTCCTTTGAAACGCAAACCGGCTTGCTGGCAGCGATGTGCATCGCCACGTCCTTGCCCAGGGCTTCGTCACCACCAGTGTAATCCACCAGCACACCGATTTTGGTGCCGTGCAGATAGGCAGCCAGTTGGCCTTCGGTGCTAAAGCGCACAAAGCGGCGCACCGTGGTGTTCTCACCCAGCTTCATCACCAAGCCTTGGCGCGCTTCTTCAACAGCGCTGCCGGAAGCCAGCTTCATCGTGGCCAAAGCGGCCACATCAGCGGGAATCTGCTGCGCCACGGCTTGAGCCACTTCCTTGGCGAAATTGTTGAAATCATCGTTCTTGGCCACGAAGTCGGTTTCGCAGTTAACCTCGACCAGGGCGCCGGTTTTACGGTCAGCACTGATAAAGCTTGCCACTACGCCTTCTGCCGCGATACGGCTGGCTGCCTTGCCTGCTTTGGCGCCGCTCTTGATGCGCAGCGCATCCTCGGCCGCCTTCAGGTCGCCGTTGGCCTCGACCAGCGCCTTTTTGCACTCCATCATACCGAGGCCGGTCAGTTCACGCAGATCCTTCACCATGCTTGCGGTGATTTCCGCCATTTTCAACTCCTTGATAAACAAAATCAGCACATCCGGCGAACCAGTCGCTTGAGCGCTATTAAAACGAATATGGCGTAAAAAAGGGGCTGAAACGCCCCTTTTTTACGGGATGATTATTCAGCCGCCTGTGAGGCTGGGTCTTCGACTTCAACGAACTCGTCGCCGACGATCTCCTGGATGACCTGGCTGCGCCCTTCCAGAACGGCATCGGCCGCCCCCCTGGCGTACAAGCGGATGGCCTGGGTGGAGTCGTCGTTGCCTGGTATAACGTAATTCACCCCAACCGGGGAATTATTGGAATCCACCACGCCGACCACCGGGATGCCGAGTTTGTTGGCTTCGGTGATCGCGCCCTTCTCGTGGCCCACGTCGATCACGAAAATCACGTCAGGCAGGCCGCCCATATCCTTGATCCCGCCCAGGCTGCGTTCCAGCTTGTCACGTTCGCGACCAAGAAGCAGCGCTTCCTTTTTGGCCAGTTTGCCGATGTTCTCTTCCGACAGCATGGCCTGCACATCCTGCAGGCGCTTGATCGACTGCTTGACCGTCTTGAAGTTGGTCAGCATGCCGCCGAGCCAGCGGAAATTGACATAATGACAGCCGGCGCGTTCCGCCTCTTCCCTGACAATATCCCTGGCCTGGCGCTTGGTGCCGACGAACAGGATGTTGCCCTTGTTGGTAGCCAGTTGGCGCATGAATTTCATCGCGTCCTGGTACATCGGCAGCGTTTTTTCCAGATTGATGATATGAATCTTGTTGCGGTCGCCGAAAATATACGGCGCCATCCTGGGGTTCCAGTAACGGGTTTGGTGTCCGAAATGGACGCCCGCTTCCAACATCTGACGCATGGTCACTGACATTTTGCTGCTCCTGGTAAGGGTTATGCCTCCATCCGCCCGATACCACCCGGCAAGCCGGGCACCCTGTACGTAAAGCGGATGTGCGAAATTTTAAGCTCTCAAGCCGTTAGACCCAAAAACTTAACTTGCAATTCTAGCACGCTTACCGGATTTCCCTCAAGGACGAACATAAGCCCAACCTTGGCGCTCGCGTTTCATCAGATAAAGCACGCCTGTTTTAACATAACTGATAGACGGATGCATGTCCGCGCGCGTCAGACGGCGGCCGATCATGGTGTTTTCGCAGGCTATGATTTTCACGCCCCTGGCGACCGCCTCGTCTATTTCATTGGCCATCTCGGTTTCCAGTACCACCATATTCAGCCCCGGGCCCCAGACCAACACCTCGATTTGCACATTCTCCTTGCCCAACGCCTGTTGCACGTTTTTCGCGTTGCTCAGGGTGAGATACCACTTTTGTGGGTCGTCGTCGGTTACCTGAAAGATCACCTTGTTCGCTGGCGCCTTGCCCAGTTTCGCCGGCGAGTCGCCGGCATGAGCCGGCAGGAACGCCTGCAGCAAGAAAGCCGCAAGCAATAATGCTTTAATTATTCTCATCGTCTCCTCCACTCCAAATCCAGTTCCGGGGTAATTTGCTATACTGCCCGATATTTAATTCGATCAGCAACATTATGTCCATTATTATAAAAACTCCGGAAGAAATTGAAAAAATGCGCATCGCCGGCAGACTGGCGGCCGAATTGCTCGATTATATCGGACCCTTCGTCAAGGCAGGCGTCACTACCAATGAGCTGGACAAGCTCTGCCATGACTACACTGTCGATGTGCAGCAGGCGACTCCCGCCCCGCTAAATTACGCGCCTTCCGGCCATCACCCCTACCCCAAGTCCATCTGCACCTCGGTCAATCACCAGGTATGCCATGGCGTTCCGGGCGATAAAAAACTCAAGGCCGGCGATATCATCAATATCGATGTAACCACCATCAAGGACGGTTACCACGGAGATTCCAGCCGCATGTATTATATCGGCGAGCCCTCCATCCAGGCTAGGCGTCTGTGCGAGACCAGCTTCGATTGCATGTGGCTCGGCATAGCAGCAATCAAGCCCGGCGCGCACTTGGGCGATATCGGCCACCACATCCAGAAGCATGCCGAGGCGCAAGGCTATAGCGTGGTGCGCGAATTCTGCGGCCACGGCATCGGCCGGCAATTTCACGAGGAGCCGCAAGTGCTGCACTATGGCAGGGCAGGAACCGGCATCGAATTGGTCCCGGGCATGATATTCACCGTCGAGCCGATGATTAACGCCGGACGGCGTGATATCCGCCAGCTTGGCGACGGCTGGTCCATCGTCACCAAGGATCACAGCCTTTCGGCGCAATGGGAGCATACCGTCCTGGTCACCGAAACGGACTATGAAGTTTTAACCGTCTCCGCCGGGTCTCCCAAAAAGCCAGATTTCATTCGCTGACCTTCATGACGCATCCCTCCCCGGACGTATCCTACTGGCGAGAGTTTCTTCGGCACGGCAGGAATATGTTGCGCCAGGCCTATCTGGAAAAGTGCAGCGCCAGCGCACTCCTGGGGGGGCATAGCAGCCTGGTGGACAAGCTGCTTCGAACCATATGGCAGCAAATTTCCCTGCCCGACACCTGCACGCTGATCGCCGTCGGCGGTTACGGGCGTAAACAACTTTATCCCGGTTCCGACATTGACCTGCTGATTCTCTTGCCGGCCAGCCGGGATAAAATGCCCGAACAGAAATTGGAGCAGCTCGTCGGCTTGCTCTGGGATATCGGGCTGGAAGTCGGTCACAGCGTGCGCACGCTGCACGAATGCCTGGAGGAAGCCAAAGACATTACGGTCCAGACCAATTTGCTTGAATCACGTTTCCTGGCCGGAAACCGCAAGTTGTTCGGGAGACTTGCCACCTCCATACGGGAAAACCTCAGCGCCCAGGACTTTTTCGAGGCGAAACTGCTGGAGCAGCAGCAACGCCACGCCCGTTTCCACGATACCGCCTACAACCTGGAGCCCAACCTGAAAGAAAGCCCGGGGGGGCTCAGGGATTTGCAGAATATTCTGTGGATCAGCCGCGCCATCGGCCTGGGAAACTCGTGGAAAAAACTGGCGGACGAAGCCATCATTACCCCTCGGGAAGCCGGTCAAATCCGGCGCCACGAGCTATTCCTGGAAAATCTGCGCATCCGCCTGCATTACCTCGCAAAACGGCGCGAAGACCGCCTTCTGTTCGATCACCAGTCGAGCCTTGCGGAGCAATGCGGGTTTGCGGACAAGGCGCAGCGCAAGGCCAGCGAACAGTTGATGCAATCTTATTACCGTGCCGCCAAGGCGGTTAGCCTGTTTAACGAGATATTGCTGATAAACCTGCGGGCGCGTGTTTTCCCTGCCGACTCACCACAGGTTAAACCGATCAACGAACGCTTTCAGGCCCGCAACGGACTGCTCGAAATAGCCGATGACGATTTATTCCAGCGCGTGCCTAGCAGCATCATGGAAAGTTTTCTGCTGCTGCAGCAACGTCCGGAACTGATAGGCATGAGCGCAGCTACCCTGCGCGCACTGTGGCGCTCGCTGCCGAAAATCGATGCAGATTTCCGGCGCCAGACCCAAAATCGGCAAATGTTCATGGAGATCATGCGCCAACCGCATGGACTCACCCACGAGCTGCGCAGAATGAACCAGCTTGGCATCCTGGGGCGCTATATTCCGGCCTTTGGACGGATTGTCGGCCAGATGCAGCACGACCTGTTCCACGTCTACACGGTGGATGAGCACATCATGATGGTGGTGCGCAACCTGCGGCGCCTTACCATTCCGGAATTCGCCCATGAGTTTCCGCTGGCCAGCGCGCTGATCAACAATTTCGAACGTCCGGAAGTGCTCTATCTGGCCGGCCTGTTTCACGACATTGCCAAGGGGCGCGGCGGCGACCACTCCAGGCTGGGCACGGTAGATGCACGCCGCTTCTGCAAACGGCATTGCCTGGATAAAGAAGATACCGACCTGGTGGCCTGGCTGGTGGAAAACCATCTTGTCATGTCGGCCACGGCCCAAAAGCAGGACATCAGCGACCCGGATGTGATCGAGACCTTCGCCGCCCATGTCCACGACCAGCGCCATCTTGTTGCCCTCTACCTGCTTACGGTTGCAGATATTCGCGGCACCAGCCCCAAAGTCTGGAACGCATGGAAGGGAAAGCTGCTGGAAGACCTGCTCCGGGCGACGCAGCGTTATCTTTCAGGCGGTGCGGCCCCACTGGAATCGCACCTGCAGGAACGGCAAGCCGAGGCCTTGAAAATCCTCCGTCTGTACGCCTTCAGCAACGACGCGCATCAAGCGCTATGGGCGCAACTGGAACCGGGATATTTTCTGCGGCACGAGGCACAGGAAATTGCCTGGCATAGCCGCTGCCTCTATGGCAAGGACGCAGCACAACTGCTCGTCAAGGCACGCTTAAGCCCGGCCGGGGAAGGCATCCAGGTCATGATCTATACGCCGGACCGGGACGACCTGTTCGCCCGCATTTGCAGCTTTTTTGAGCGGACCGACTTCAACATCGTGGAAGCCAAGATCCACACCACCCGCCACGGCTATGCCCTGGACAGCTTCGTGGTACTGGACGAGGCCAACCGCGCCGCTCATTATCGTGACCTGCTTAACTTTATCGAATATGAACTCACGCAGCGCCTGACACAGTCCGCGGTGCTGGATGCCCCACTGCAAAGCCGCCTGAGCCGCCATCTCAAACATTTTCCGATCGCGCCGGAAATCTCGATCAGGCCGGACGAAAAAGGCGTCTATTCTGTGCTGTCGGTAGTTGCAGGCGATCGCCCGGGCTTGCTGTCCCGCATCGCGCAAGTGCTGCTGAAGCACCGCATTCACCTGCATACCGCGAAAATCGCCACGCTCGGCGAACGCGCCGAGGATACCTTCCTGATCACCGGCGTGGAACTCGAAAATCCGCAAGCCATTCTACGGCTGGAAACAGACCTGCTACAGCAATTGCAAACCTAACGGCCATGGCAATCGCGCCGCCACAAATCATGATCGTCGCGCTCGCCATGACCGTTCCCCTCACCCCTGCCCTCCCTGCACCCGCAAGGGGTGTCCCCGCCGGGATTGGCAGCAAAGCTGCTCAATCCGGCGAGACGGGCGAGGGGGACGAGGTGTCGCTACGCGACGTTCAGGTTAAACCGGCGGCGCGCCGTCTCCGGCGTCGCCCTGTTCCAATCGATAAATCCAGGCCAGCAACTCAGCCACCGCAAAGTAGAGTTCGGGTGGAATATGCTGATCCAGATCCACCTGCATCAACAGCGAGACCAGTTCCGGCGACTCGTGCACGTAGACGCCGGCATCCTTGGCACGCTCGATAATCGCCTCCGCCAGCAAGCCGCGGCCCTTTGCCACCACCTGCGGCGCGGATTTTCCGGCACTGTATGCCAGTGCAACAGCAAGATGCGGGTTATCAGGTTTTTTCATGCCGTTCCACCGACATGCCCAGCACATGCAGGCCGGAGGCCTCCATGGCACTGATCAGGCCACTCCGCGCACCCTTCATGATTTCAGCAGTACCTTCATCCGCCGCCTGGAGGTCGATGCGCAGGCCCTGCGGAATAAAGGCCAGTGTCGCTTGCACATTTCCCAGGCTGGGCAACTTCAAGCGCAGGCTGGTCTGCCAGCGGGGCATTTCCTCTTCCCCGTTGCCGCCCTCGCGCGCATTCCTCTCATCCACCCGCCACTCCATAGTCTGGCCTTGCCATACCTCCCCCTGCCAAACAAGCTGGCGCGAATCGAGCGTATTGAGTTGCTGCTGAACCAGTGAAACGGCCTCGGCATGAACCGGCAGCTTCAATGCGCTCTGCGTCAAAACCCCGTCCGTCTGCGCGGCGGCGGGCGCAATCCTGGAAGGGGTTTCAGCCACCGCTTCGCGCCCGGAAAAAATAGTTGAGAGCTTGCCCTGGGGCTCCTGCATCAAATCCGCCAGCTTTCTCTCGCCGGCCACCCACTGTGCCTGGTGCGATTCGTAAAACAAGCCGCTCTGGGACAAAGCATTACGCAAGGTGGCGGCAAGATCCTTGATATCGCCTGGTGCGGAGGAAAGCAGCGGTGTCGTCTTGCTTAGCGGCGAGGCTGCGCCTTCCGCCTGGTCGGAAATCCTTTGCAGCAGAGCGCCCAGATAACGGGCAGAATCACTGAGCGTAACCTGAGGCTTGGCTTCCGCAGGAAGATTATTGCTCGCCGCAGCGGCCAGATCGCGGGTAAGGACGAAAGTAAGCCGAGGCTGGTTGGACACGAAAGTCAGTTCGACATTTTCGCCTTGCTGTGTATTTCGCGGCAGATTCATGTCCAGCACCTGCTCGCCGATCATCACCTGAAATCGCCCATTCGGCTGGGTTGCCACCACCAACGCAGTCAGGCGCTGGCCGGGCACCCATTGGGGCTCTTCCAGCGGAGTCTTGGCAACCTCGACCAGGGGTGGCGCAGATGTTTTAACCAGCAGTTGCAGCTGATTGATGACGTCGTTATGAATCATGACGGCTGATTACGGTGCAATGCGACGATCAACTCCGCCTCGCCGCGCGTAATACCGCAACTTTCCGCCAACTCGCCCACATCGATACCCTGTTGCGCCATTTGAATAGCATGGGTATAAGGCGTCACGGTAACCTGCTGGGCTTTCAACTGATCCACTTCGGCTTGGAGTCTGGTGACCTGGTCGTGCAAACGGGCCAGCTCCAGTTCCAGCGATTGCAACTCGCGGCTTTTGGCATTTGCTTCAGCTCCTTTTTGCCAAACCCGCCATCCGCGGGTCTTGGATGAACGCATCAACAATAGCATCTCGGCGATATAAACCGCCAGCACCAGCACAACACCTATCAGCAATTCACGCCAGGTTATAACAAAAGATTCCAAAGGTTTGTTCCGGATTAAAAATGAATTAATACAATATCATTTCGCATCTGTTTTGCACAGGATAGACAATAGCCTATCTCCGGAAAAATTTGACCGGGGCTTGAACCCATGCACGACAGCCAGAATGCCAACGGATTTTTCCATTGACTTATAAACTGCACGGATGGCCTGGAAGGAGTTGCTACGTTTTTTTGCAAATGGTACGGTGATTGGCTATTAGCACCGGGTTGGATTTGCTTGAGGCCGCCCTTCAAATCTCACAAGTCAACTAATAAGCAAGTCGTACAGTACAATGGAGCCAGGAGCCTGCCGGAGCAGAAGAATCGAAGCGATAAAGCGGCTGAGTAAGGACAGGCTTTGCCGGTTTTACAGGTAATATAGTCATGCCAAGCAACTAATGTTTAAACATATCGTTGAAGTTAAAGGCCTGCGACCGGGCGCCATGAGACCAGACGATCTCAATAGTTTTAACTGACAGCGGTACTTGAAGGATAACCATGAAATGTGTAGATGATTTCCGCCTGCGTTTCGGCAAACAGGAACTGGTGCCGATCATTATTGGCGGGATGGGCGTGGACATCTCGACCGCAGAGCTCGCGCTCGAGGCGGCGCGCCTTGGCGGCATCGGCCACATCTCGGACGCCATGTTGCCGACCGTCACCGACCGGCGCTTCAAGACGCACTTCGTCAAGGAGAAGCTCAAGCAGTACAAGTACAACATCGACAACCCCGACAAGTCCGCGGTGAAATTCGATCTCGGCCAGGTCGCGGAGGCAACGCGCATGCACGTCAGCCGAGCCATGGAGGCCAAGCGCGGTGAAGGGATGATCTTCATCAACTGCATGGAAAAGCTGACAATGAACGCGCCGCGCGAAACGCTGCGCGTACGCCTGCGCACAGCCCTTGATGCCGGCATTGACGGCATCACGCTGAGCGCCGGGCTCCATCTGGGCTCGTTCGCGTTGATGGAAGGTCATCCGCGTTTTCGTGATGCCAAGCTCGGCATCATTGTCTCCTCGCTTCGGGCGCTACAGTTGTTCCTGCGCAAGACAGCCAAACTCAACCGTCTGCCGGATTTCATCGTGGTCGAAGGGCCGCTGGCCGGCGGACATCTCGGCTTCGACATGGATTGGGCGAAATACGATCTGCGCACGATCATGGTCGAGATTCTGCAGTATTTGCAGAGAGAGAAATTGAATATTCCGCTTATTGCCGCCGGCGGAATTTTCACCGGCAGCGATGCCGTGTCCTTCCTTGAAAGCGGCGCCGCGGCAGTGCAGGTGGCAACGCGCTTCACCGCGGTGCGCGAGTGCGGCCTGCCGGAGAAGATCATACAGGAGTACATCAAAGCCACCGAGGACGACATCGAGGTCAACACCGTTTCGCCTACAGGCTATCCGATGCGCATGCTGAAAGGCAGCCCGGCTATCGGCTCGGGCATCCGCCCCGGCTGTGAATCTTACGGCTACCTGCTCGACGGCTCCGGCAATTGTTCTTACATCGAGGCTTATAACCGCGAGGTGGCAGCCCACCCGAAGGCAAAGAAAATCTCGGTGAAAGACAAAACCTGCCTTTGCACCCATATGCGCAACTTCAACTGCTGGACCTGCGGGCATTACACCTACCGCCTCAAGGACACCACACACCGCCTTGCGGACGGCAGTTACCAGATCCTCAGCGCGGAGCACGTGTTTCGCGACTACCAGTACAGTGTCGACCAGAAGATCGCTTTGCCACCAGCACTTTCACTTTAGAACAGCCCCCATCCCGGGAAAAATTACCGGATGGGCTTGAGCAAATACTGCGTAGAATGCAGCATCTTAATTCGACAAGGACATGAGGCCGTGAAGAGAACCGACCTGGAAAAGAACATAGGGTTGAAAATAAAGAGCCAGATCAACCAATCCGGCATGACCGGACGTTTCGGCAAGGAGGCTCCCGCCGCCCTGGACCGGCGCGAACAGCGCAAGCTCGACCAGGCGCTAGGTCTGGTGCCCTTCGCAGTCAAACTGAATGGCGATCTGGTGAAACAGGTTCAGTTGCTGGCGCAAGAACGCCAGATGGGACTGAACGAGGTGGTGGCGGAGTTACTGAAAAAAGGTTTGGGCAGTTGAGTGAATTCAGCGTGCCGAGGCAGTCAATCCGCCCCTTATACAGGGGCATAAAGAGTCGAGTTTTACATCAGGACTCTACCCTTTGATTTTGAGTCAGCGATGGCGTCCGCCGGAACGGTGCAGCGATGGCGGCCGCGCACCAGTATTGCCACCACCCGTACCTGCTGGCGCGGTCCTGGGTTTGGCCGCTCCCTGTGCCGAAGACCGGGGGGAGGAACGGCCTGCGGGCCGGCCCCGTCCGGCCATCGATCCGCGTCCGTTCTGGATCGGCTCGGGCTTGGCATTCCGGTCTGGCTCGAAACCCGGAACCACTTCCTCTGGCAATTCCCGCTTGAGCAGCCTTTCGATATCCGCCAGCAGCTTGTATTCATCGACGCACACCAGCGATACGGCTTCACCTGACGCGCCAGCGCGGCCGGTACGTCCGATGCGGTGGACGTAGTCCTCCGGCACGTTGGGCAGTTCGAAATTGACCACGTGCGGCAAGTCAACGACATCGATGCCGCGGGCGGCTATGTCTGTTGCGACCAGTACCCGCAGGCTGCCGTCCTTGAATTCGCTCAAGGCACGAGTCCGTGCCGACTGGCTCTTGTTGCCGTGGATCGCCAGCGCCGGGATGTCGTTTTTGACCAGATGTTCGGCCAACTGGTTGGCGCCGTGCTTGGTGCGGGTGAACACCAGCACCTGGGACCAATTGTGCTGCCTGATGAGGTGCGTGAGCAGTGCGCGCTTCTTGTCCCTATCCACCGGGTAGACCTTGTGCGCCACATTGTCGGCGGTGGCGTTGCGCCGTGCCACCTCGATCATCGCAGGCTTGTTCAGAAGCCCGTCTGCCAGCGCCTTGATCTCGTCCGAGAAAGTGGCGGAAAACAGCAGGTTCTGCCTGTGCTTGGGCAGCAGCGCGAGAATCTTCTTGATGTCGCGGATGAAACCCATGTCCAGCATGCGATCGGCTTCGTCCAGCACCAGGATCTCAACGTGAGACAGGTCGACGGTTTTCTGCTGAACGTGGTCGAGCAGACGCCCCGGGGTGGCGACCAGAATATCCACGCGGCTTTTCAGTTTCGTGATTTGCGGATTGATATTGACCCCGCCGATCATCGTCATCGAATTCAGTTTCAGATACTTCCCGTACTCGCGTACGCTTTCCTCCACCTGCGCAGCAAGTTCACGGGTGGGGATGAGGATCAGCGCCCGGATCGGCGGGCGGCCGCTGGACGGGCCCTTGACGCTGGCGTCGGATAGCCGGTGCAAAATCGGCAGGGTAAAGCCGGCGGTCTTGCCGGTGCCGGTCTGCGCGCCGGCCAGCAGGTCGCCGCCCGAAAGCACGGCGGGAATCGCCTGCATCTGGATCGGTGTGGGGGCGGTGTAGCCGCGTTCGGTGACGGCACGGACAATTTCATCGGACAGGCCGAGAGTGGAAAATGACATTAGAACTCCGGAAATAACATCGGCCGTCGCCTTTGCAGGCGCCAGTCTTAGGCAGACGAAAAGGGTTTGAAGAGCCCGGATGGGCAGCGGCACGGAGACTTGGAGCGAATGCCGCAAAACGACATTCTAACAGAGCGCAGGCCGTTGCGCCATTTTGCCATAACGGCCCCGCTTGGCTTACCCGCAAACATTGTCCGGCGAGGGGGACACACCTGGCATGGCGACCTGATCTTTCTTGAGCTGAAGAGGATACTTCCCGCGCAGGCCTGCCGCCACGCCCGGCTTGATCAGTTCCCGCTCGAGAATCTCCATGGTGGCCCGGCCGATGTACTCGCTGCTCGAATCGAGCGATCTGACCGCTTCCAGATAGGCTCTGCCTATCATACGACCGAGCGGATTCGGATTGTAGAGCAGTTTTTTGATGATAAACGGATTGAAGGTGAGCGGATTGTAGCCCGCCTTCAGGTAACCGTGACTGATCAGCAGACGCTCTATCGGCGTGCCGGGTTGGACGCCGATGAAAAAAATGAACGGCAGTACGTTGTCCCGGCCGAACAGCTCGTACAGTTCCTTTATTTTCTCGATGGTCTGCAGCAGCGTCTCAACGGTTTCCCCCGGTGCATTCAGAGGCAGGTACAATTTGATTTTCTGGTTGGTGTAGCCGTCAGCCCTGAACATGCGGAAAGCTTCCATCTGCTGGTCCAGCTTGTAGCCCAGAGTCAGGTTGTCAATAATTTCCTGCGTTCCGGTGAAAGACAGATCGAGACTGGCCATCCCGGTTGCCAGCATCTTGCGCGTGATCTCCGGTGTCAGAACATTTAACCGCATATACCCCGACCAACTGATATCCGTCTTCCTCGCCAGCAGTTCATCCAGAATTTGCTCGACATGCTTGGCGCCTTGCTTGGTCGAACAAAACTGGGCATCGGTGAACCAGATTCGCTTGACGCCATACTGTTTGTTCAGGACTTCCACCTCTTTGGCGACTTCGATCGGATCACGCTGCCGCTGGGAAGCGCCCTCGATCTTGTTGTAAAGACAGAAATGACATTTATACGGGCATCCACGTTTGGTATGCACGCCGATATCATCGTTAAGATAGCTGTGAAAGTCGGGAAAGATCGACTCGACGTAGGGAAAGTCTACCGCCGTGAGCTGCCGGAGATCGAAGTTGTCGGCGCGGGTTTCGTGGACAATCTTTCCCAAACGGTCCTTGTGGAAATATTCACCGACCGGGTTGGCGAAACCATCCACGATAGCCAGCATGGCTTCCTCGCCTTCGCCGATGACGACTATGGTATCGGTGGGGCATTTTTCGGCGACATACTTGCCGAATATGGACACCGCCGTTCCGCCGACAGCGATACGAGTGTCGGGCAGCATCTTGCGCACCATCTTCATGTAGCCGAAATTCTGCAGCCGGTTCGCCACGTAATCGTAGATGATGGAAATTGCGCCTACGGCCGCCTTCGCGCGGCGAAACAAATTCGGCGAATAGTCGAAGTTCATGACCACATCGAGAGCGTCGTCTTCGGGATGCGGGCCGAAGGACTGCATGTTGCGCCAGGAAAAAGCCACGATATCCGGACGCATGGCACGCAGGCGTTCCTTCAATACTTTTTTTCGGTCGGATGGCGCCACCAAAGCCAAATCGAGAAGGTGCTGATGAATGCCGGGGCGCTGTTTGTGGATATAGTCAGCCACATAGATAACGCCGCCAGGATAGATTTTCCAGCACGGCAAGCGGACATAGAGGATGGATTTTGCTTCTGATGACGTCATTGAGCCTCTCCAGTATCGTGTGCCATTTAGGACAGAGCCTCCACGCACTTATGGGCCATACGTCACTGCAGGAGGGTTGCTTAATTTTTTTGATCTATGGAGCCATAGATCGGCAGGCTATATTAGCATTCTATAATAGAAATATATTAACACAATTTCCTG
Organism: Pseudomonadota bacterium; assembly: GCA_021801705.1. GTDB lineage: Bacteria > Pseudomonadota > Gammaproteobacteria > Burkholderiales > Sulfuricellaceae > Sulfuricella. The sequence continues at coordinate 115,811 of JAJYXP010000044.1, read as the reverse complement.
AAATACTCAGTGAGAAATAGCGCTGCGACGGGCTCCTTTACTCATATCCCAAGCTTTTCACAGCTCGTTCGTCGTCGGCCCAGCCGCCCTTCACCTTGACCCACACTTCGAGGTACACTTTGCCGTCGAACAGCTTTTCCATGTCCAGGCGTGCCTGGGTGCCGATTTCCTTCAATTTTTCCCCCTTTTTCCCGATCAGGATCGGCTTCTGGCTATCCTTGTCGACGATGATGGCAGCAAAAATGCGACGCAGGTTGCCGACGGTTTCGAACTTCTCGATTTCGACGCTGACAGAATAGGGAATCTCGTCGCCAGAAAGGCGAAATACCTTTTCGCGCACGATCTCCGCGGCGAGAAATCGCTCGCTGCGGTCGGTGATTTCGTCCTCGCCGTAGACCGGTTCGCCTTCCGGAAGGTGGCGCTGGATTTCCAGCAGCAAATCGGTCAACTGTTCAGCCTTCCTGGCGCTGACGGGTATGACCGCGGCGAAAGGGAAGGCAGCCGACACTTTTTCGATGAACGGCAATAGCAGCGCCTTGTTACCCACCGTGTCTATCTTGTTGATCACCAGCACGACCGGGTGATCGCGCGGCAGCAGCGCAAGCACCTTTTCATCGCGCGCATCGAAGCGCAGCGCTTCGATCACGAACAGCGCCACATCCACATCCGACAAGGATTGCGTCACGGTGCGGTTCATCACGCGGTTCAATGCACTCTGGTGCTGCATCTGAAACCCCGGCGTATCGACAAAAATATATTGCGCACCCTCATCGCTACGGATGCCGGTTATGCGGTGACGGGTGGTCTGCGCCTTGCGCGAGGTGATGCTGACCTTTTGCCCGATCAGGTGGTTGAGTAGCGTCGATTTGCCAACGTTCGGGCGACCGACAATGGCGATGTATCCGGTACGAAAAGTCATGTTACCCCCTTGGTCAGCATTTGCAGGACATTGTCCGCCGCTTGCTGCTCGGCACTGCGCCGGCTCGTCCCCTGCCCGCTGGCATGCACGTTCAGAGCGGGAATGGCGCAATCGATCTCGAAACTCTGCTGGTGGGCTTCACCGGTGATTGACACCACCGTATAGTGCGGCAAGGGAAGCTTATTCCCCTGGAGATATTCCTGCAGCAGGGTTTTCGGATCCTTGCCCAGGGTTTTTGGATTCAGGTCTTTCAACAGCGGCGCATAGAACCGTGCTATCAGTTGTTCCGCAGCACCAAAACCGGCGTCGAGGTAAACCGCTCCGATAACCGCTTCGAGCGTATCTGCGAGAATCGACGGGCGTCGGAAACCGCCGCTTTTCAGCTCCCCTTCCCCCAGTTGCAGCTCATCGCCCAAATCCAGGGATAAAGCAATTTCGGAGAGGGTCTGCTCCTTGACCAGATGAGCGCGCATTCGGCTCAGATCGCCTTCCTGCACGCGTGTATGGAGGTGAAAAAGAAGCGTGGCAATAACACAGTTGAGGACGCTGTCCCCAAGGAATTCCAGCCGCTCGTTGTGCGGTACGCCATGGCTGCGATGGGTCAACGCCCGGCGCAACAGGTCCGGATCCTTGAATTCATAGCCAATCCGCCGGCTGAGTGCCTTGATGCTCATGCCGGGAAATTACTCGCCTTTCGCCTGGGTTGAAGCGGAAAAATCGAGGCAGGCGCTGATGTTTGCTGCAATCGGCACCTTAACGGCATAATCGACGCTCACCGTCGCTTCATTTCCTGCGCGCTCGATGATCAGGTCGTCCTGCTTGACGCTGCGGATATTATCGATGTCGGCGCGCTTTTCGAAAGAGGCGCGCAGTTCCTTGGGAGACATGGTTTTCAGATCGCCGCTGGTGGCCATGGCATTGAGTATCTTTTTTACCGACATGAATTCCAGGTAAGCAGGAACCAGCTTTGCCGCCAGAATTGCGCCCGCCACCACCAGGCCGGCAATAAAAAGCATACCCACCAGCGTTGCGCCCCGTTGTTTCTTCATGGCTGCCCTCCTATCAATCAATCGTTTTCCCGATGCGCTTGAGATTATCAAAGTTCCACCAGATCATGAAAGCCTTGCCGACGATGTTACGGTCCGGGACAAAACCCCAATAGCGGCTGTCATTGCTGTCGTCGCGGTTATCGCCCATCATGAAGTAATGCCCCTGCGGAACGGTGCAGACAAAGCCTTCCTCATCGTAGGTGCAATTTGTGCGCTCTGGAAACTGCCGTACATCGCCGAGGCGCAGGACAGGCGCCTCCGGCTGGACCAGCGCCAAGTGGTTATGTTCTCCCAACTGCTCCTTGTAAAGGTTTGCCGTCACGTAATTCAGGCCGCTTTTTACATAATTGTAACTGCCTTCGCCATCCATTTTCAGCGGTTTCCCGTTAATGGTGAGATGCTTGTTGTGGTAGCTGATCTTGTCTCCAGGCACACCCACGACACGCTTGATGTAATCGAGAGAGGGATCTTCAGGGTAGCGGAAAACCATTACATCGCCATTACGCGGCTGGCTGAGTTCAATGACTTTCTTGTTGACCACTGGCAAGCGGATGCCATAAGTGTATTTGTTTACCAGAATGAAATCCCCCACCAGCAGGGTCGGCATCATGGAACCCGAGGGAATTTTGAAGGGCTCGACCAGAAAGGAGCGCAGCAGGAAAACCACCAGAATAACCGGGAAAAAGCTCTTCGAGTACTCGACCATCAGAGGCTCTTTGGAGTCTGGCAGCCGCTTTGGTCTGAGCACAAAAATATCGAACAACCAGGTGACGCCGGTAACTACCAGCGCAATGAGCATGATCAAGGGAAAATTCATTTATTGTCCACCTGCAAAATTGCCAGGAATGCCTCCTGCGGGATCTCGACGTTGCCCACCTGCTTCATGCGTTTCTTGCCGGCCTTCTGCTTTTCCAGCAGTTTTCTCTTGCGCGAGATGTCGCCGCCATAGCATTTTGCCAGCACATTCTTGCGCAGCGCCTTGACGTTCTCGCGCGAGATGATTTGCGAGCCTATCGCCGCCTGTATCGCCACGTCGAACATCTGGCGCGGGATCAGTTCGCGCATCTTGGCGGCCAGTTCGCGACCGCGGTACTGGCTGTTGGCGCGGTGGACGATCACAGAAAGTGCGTCCACCTTGTCGCCGTTGATCAGGATATCCACCTTGACTAGGTCGGAAGTTCGATATTCCTTGAACTCATAATCCATCGAAGCGTAGCCGCGCGAAACCGACTTCATCTTGTCGAAGAAATCCATCACCACTTCGTTCATCGGCATTTCATAGGACAGCATCACCTGCCGCCCCATGTACTGGATATTCTTCTGCATGCCGCGCTTTTGCGTGCACAGCGTGATCACCGCGCCGACATACTCCTGTGGAGTCAGAATGGTGATATTGATGATCGGTTCGCGGATTTCCTCGATCTTGGAAAGATCCGGCAGTTTGGACGGGTTCTCGATTTCCAGCACTTCGCCGTCGCGCATTACCACTTGGTAGATCACCGTCGGCGCGGTGGTGATCAGGTCCATGCCGTACTCGCGCTCGAGGCGCTCCTGCACGATTTCCAGGTGCAACAGGCCGAGGAAGCCGCAACGGAAACCGAATCCCAGCGCCTGGGATGTTTCAGGCTCGTATTGCAGCGAGGCATCGTTCAGCTTCAGTTTCTCAAGCGCATCGCGCAGGGCATCATATTCGTGGGATTCCACCGGATAAAGTCCGGCAAACACCTGGGGCTTGATCTCCTTGAAGCCGGGCAGCGCCTCCCTGGCCGGGTTGTCCTGCAGGGTAACGGTATCACCCACCATGGCGGCTTTCAGCTCCTTGACGCCGGCAATGACGAAACCCACATCACCGGCGGAAAGCTGCCGGCGCGACTGGGATTTGGGGGTGAATACGCCGACCTGCTCGCACAGGAAGGTCGCACCGGTCGCCATCAGCTTGATCTTGTCCTTGGGCTTCAAGACGCCATCGACCACCCGCACCAGCATCACCACACCGACATAATTGTCGAACCAGGAATCGATAATCAGCGCCTTGAGAGGTGCCAGGGGGTCGCCCTTGGGCGGGGGGATGCGCGCGATCACCGCTTCCAGGATATCCTGCACACCTTCGCCGGTTTTGGCGCTGGCAAGCACGGCATCGGTGGCGTCGATACCAATGATATCCTCGATTTCCTTGATCACCCGCGCTGGTTCGGCGCTGGGGAGGTCGATCTTGTTGAGCACCGGGACCACTTCCACGCCTTGTTCGATGGCGGTGTAGCAATTCGCCACGCTCTGCGCCTCGACACCTTGCGAGGCGTCAACCACTAATAGCGCTCCCTCGCAAGCCGCGAGCGAACGCGAAACCTCGTAGGAGAAATCCACATGGCCGGGGGTGTCGATCAGATTAAGCCGGTAAATCTGCCCATCGCGCGCCTTGTACTCCAGCGCGGCGGTCTGCGCCTTGATGGTTATGCCGCGCTCGCGCTCCAGGTCCATGGAGTCCAGCACCTGCGCCTCCATCTCGCGGTCGGAGAGGCCGCCGCAGAGGTGAATGATACGGTCAGCCAGGGTGGATTTGCCGTGGTCGATATGCGCGATAATGGAAAAGTTGCGGGTGTGCTTCATATTTACTCAGTAAAAAAGGGCACTTTGCGGTGCCCTTTTTTTTAGGAAAGCCGGATTTTACAGGATATTGGCAAAATAAGCATCAAGCGCGACGGGGTCAAGGTGGTAATGGCAGATTTTCCGGCCGTTCCCGAGCAGCACTGGTACAAGATGGCCGTACCGCTGCTCCAGTGCCGCATCGTCGTCCACATCGACCACTTCCAGAGTGAAGGAATAGCGGGGTCGCAACGCCTCAAGTGCCGCGACCATGTCATGACAGAGGCGGCAGTATTCACGGCTAAACACCGTCAACACGACTGCACGCACCCCGTCATCGCATTTTGAGCGGGACAAAGAGCGCCGTATCCCCGCGGCGCACCAGCAGTGCAATGTTCTGTCCCGCCTTGTGGCCAGACAGAATCTGGTTGAACTGCTCCACGCTTTTGACTTCCCTGTTATTGATAGCCGTGATCACATCACCGCGCTGGAGGCCAGCGTGGGATGCCGGTGCTTGCGCATTTTCCACCACTACACCATAAAGGATTTGCAGCTCTTTCTTCTGCGTTGCGGAGAGTTCGCCCAAAGTCAGACCCAGCCTGCCGGCAGGACTATCGGCCTTGCTGGCACGTTGTGCCACTTTCTCGCTAGGCGCCTCGCCCACGATCAGGGCCAACTCTTTGAATGACCCTTTGCGCCACACTTGCACCGGCACCGACTTGCCCGGTTTGGCCGCGCCGACCAGAAGAGGCAGTTCGCTGGCGCTGCCCACCGGCTTGCCGTCAAACTTCAGCACTACATCGCTCGGCTCCATGCCCGCCTTGTCGGCCGGACCGCCTTTCTCGACCCCCGCGATCAATGCCCCCTCGGCCTTCTTCAAACCGAATGACTCGGCCAGTTCCTTGGTCACGTCCTGGATCATCACCCCGAGCCAGCCGCGGCTGACTTTTCCGTGTATCCGTATTTGATCGGCAACGTTCATCGCCACATCGATGGGAATGGCGAATGCCACTCCCATGTAGCCCCCGGTACGGCTATAGATCTGGGAGTTGATGCCGACCACCTCGCCCTTGAGGTTGAACAGCGGCCCGCCGGAGTTTCCCGGATTGATTGCCGCATCGGTCTGGATGAAAGGCACATAGTTTTCCTGCGGCAGCGAGCGCCCCTTTGCGCTGACAATGCCGGCAGTCACGGTGTTTTCAAAGCCGAATGGCGAACCGATTGCCGCCACCCATTCCCCCACCTTGAGCTGGTTCGGGTTTCCGATGACGACCTTGGGCAGAGCGGCGGCGTCGATCTTGATCAGCGCCACATCCGTCCGGCGGTCCTTGCCTATCACCTTGGCCTTGAACTCGCGCTTGTCGATCAGCTTCACCGTCACCTCTTCGGCGCCATCCACCACATGGGCATTTGTAAGAACGTAACCGTCAGCGCTGATGATGAAGCCCGAGCCCTGGGCTTTCGTCTCAAAATCGCGCGGACCATTTTTACCGTGAGGATTATTGCCCTGGGGTGGCCGGAAACGGCGGAAGAAGTCGTAGAACGGATCATCCTCGGGGAGATCGGGGATTTGGGGAAGCATCGCATCATGACTGACTAACTGGGTGATGCTGACATTCACCACCGCCGCCCCCTGCTTTTCAACCAGATCGGTAAAATCAGGCAGGTCTTTGGCGTGTGAAAATACGGAAAATGAAAGTAGAAAAAAGGCGCACAGTAATTTCTTCATTTTAAATTGGGTCTCCAACAAAGTTATTCACTGAAAACAATCACGAGACATCACTTCTTCAAACCACTCTCAAACTCGACAAAACGAAGCGGAACGCCGTCGATCCGGCTCAGTATGACCGGCTGAAATTTCTTCCCCAATCCGATCCTGGCCGAAAATATTTTCAACCAGAGAAAGCCCGCCGCCAGGCCGATGACAGCGCCCGCAACCGAGCATGCTTCCCTGGCGTCGGCGGTGGCAGCAAGGGCGCCACCCGTCACGGCGCCGGCGAACAAAAGCAGGATGGGAAACATGTATAGCAGCAGAGTGCCCTTGAACAAAGCCGACTCTTCCAGGCCAACCATCACCCGTTCGCCAACCTTGGCGCCAAGCTCATTATTGGCACGGTAAAGTGGCGCTTTCTGCCCGAAAAAGTTGGCCAAGACCGATGTGCCGCAGTTGCTTTCACTACAGCCACTACAGCTCGACTTCCGTTCGGCCTGAACGTAGGCAACGGAATCCTCTGTCTTCATCACGACGGCCTGGGTTTCAATCATGGATAAGCCTATTTCTTGGCAACTGAATTCCCGATCTGCATCACGGTATGAGCAGGCACTTCACCCAATACGGTAATCTGGTGGTCCGCAAACATTCGCGTATAAACATGGATCACACCCTGGCGGCTTATTACTGCCGGCATGGGTTTTCCTCCGGTCGCGGCGGGTTCGATGAAAACCGAAACCATCGCCAGCCCATCTGAAAACACCAGGTGCTGCACAGGCATTTCTTTCCCCGGCATCTTGCGCTTCATCACCGTCACCTGATTGAAACCGGGAGGGGAGTGCTTCACAACCCAGGTTACTTCGTTTTGCCGGAGCTCCGTTGTGGTCGCCGCTTCACTGGAAATAACAACTTTTCTGCCGGAAATATCCGGTTTGAGCGACATCTTGTCAATCTGCCCATCAATTGCGATCTGGGTAAAGGTGAACAACCCGATCACCTCGTTCTTTTCGTTAAGCGTACTGGCTTTCAGCAGCAAGCCAGTGCCCAAATCAGTCCAGATTTTGTGGCGATAACGGTATTGATCCTTAGGTTCCAGGACAAGCACCCGGCAAGGTCGGCCTGCTGCACGGCCCTGCTCTGCAAACCTGACCCGGTAATTCTCCGCGATACCCCCAAGATCCCTGGGCAGCAACGCGGGGAAGGACATCTGGGTTTTTCTTTTCTCGACCACAACGGAAGCATTGCTGTCCGGCTTGAAACACATCACCTCGTCATTGTTGCGGATCATTTCACGCGGGGAACCATCCAGCGCCTCGATCTTTTCGTGTTCGCCGCTTTCGTCCTTGATGTGGGTAATCTTGCTGGTTTCGACGTGATCATCGTACTGATAGATATATGTGCCGGTGTAATTGAGCTGATGCGCCGCGGCGGCAACCTTCTTCAACCATCCCAGCGCATCCGTCTGATATGCCGCATCCGCCAGCGACACGCTGGGGAAACCCGCCAGCACGGCTATCGCAAAAAGTAAAGCTCTCATTCGCCCCCGCTCTGCACTTTTTCAAGGGACGCGCGCTGGTATGGGCTGGGTTCCTGCACAGCATGGGAGTATTCCTGGTGGGCGATCAGATAGCCATTGATGTTGACGGCGGGTTCGGAACTGGCCAGACGGGTTTCCGCGGCGGCATTTTCCGCGGTCGGTCCGGCAGCACCCGTCTCACCATTTACCTGCAGCGCCACCCAGGCCACCAGAGAAATCGCCGCAACCGAAGCGGCAGCAGACAATGCAATCAACGGGTGCTTGCGTTGCAAAAACCGCTGTGGCGCCAGAACCGTGGGTTCTTTAGCCAACCGCTCGGCAAACCGGACATTAAAACCAGGTGAAAGAGGCGGCGTTTGCCGCAGCGTATCGCCGATCAGGTGAAACATCTGCCAATCCTGCTGCAACCCTTGCTGCTTCTTGATCCTGTCCAGCAATTCTCCAACATCGGCCCGCTCCAACTCGCCGTCCACCAGTGCAGATATCTGACTCTCCACCATGATTACCACCTCGTGTCTTTATCAGTGCCCAGCATGGGCCGCAATTTTTCGGCAATCGCTTCGCGGGCACGGAAAATCCTCGATCGCACCGTGCCAATCGGGCAATTCATCATGTCCGCAATATCCTCGTAACTCAGACCCTCAATCTCGCGCAGGGTGATCGCGATTTTAAGTTCCTCGGGCAAGGTGTCCATCACCTTGTTCACGGCTTCTGCGACCTGCTTGCTCATCAGCATATTTTCCGGCGTGTTGATATCACGAAGCTGCTCGGCGGCTTCAAAGCCTTCAGCCTCTTCGCTGTCAAACTCCGTCGTCGTCGGTGCCCGCCTGCCTTGGGACACCAGAAAATTCTTGGCGGTGTTTATTCCGATCCGGTACAGCCAGGTATAAAAAGCGCTCTCGCCACGAAACGAAGGCAGCGCCCGGTAGGCTTTGATAAACGCCTCCTGGGCCACATCTTCGACCTCGGCCGGATCACGAATAAAGCGCGACAGCAGACGCCCCAGCTTGCGCTGATATTTTTCCACCAGCAACTCAAATGCACGTTTATCGCCATGTTGTGCGCGTTCGACCAGTTGCTGGTCAATTTCACGATCACCCATCCGGGCCTTCCCTGAAAGCAGCATTATTATACTTATCCCTATCGCCAGCATGGGGTTCACATGCCAAAGATAGTTCAGTATAGCGCCCTCAACCGCTCCAGGGAACGCACCCTTTACTTAAAGACAGAGCTATTCCTGAATAGTTCACACCCCGATGAGGTTATTGACCAAGACAATCTGACCCCCTGCTGAACCCTGTTGCATATGTTGCGTGCTATCATTTCCCGGATGAAAAACCAGGAAAAAAGCCTGCACCACAAGGGCACCCCGATTTTCAACGCCCTGGCGGGCACAAGAGGCGCGCCCGCTAGGGCGTGAAAAGTCGTATGCACCACACCCGTAAAGAGTGTCCCCGCCGGGTTCCCGCTGCTTCACAGCGACCACGGCGAGACAAGGGTACTCCGATTTTCTACGCCCTAGCGGGCAAGAGGCGCGCCCGCTAGGGCGTGAAAAGTCGTATGCTGGATTTCGATGTGGCTGTGATCGGCAGTGGGCTCGCAGGACTTACCCTGGCGCTGAATCTCGCAGAACAAAAACGGGTGGCGGTTATCACCAAGCGCTCCCTGCTGGATGGTGCCAGCGACTGGGCGCAAGGCGGCATTGCCGCGGTGCTGACGGACGAAGACTCGATCGAAGCGCACATCCGCGACACGCTGATCGCCGGTGCCGGATTGTGCGACGAAAAAGCCACCCGCTTCGTGGTGGAGAACAGCCGCTCCGCAATCGAATGGCTGATCAGGCAAGGCGTACCGTTCACCAAGGATGCTGACAGCAGCATCGGTTATCATTTGACCCGCGAAGGCGGCCACAGCCAACGCCGCATCATCCACGCCGCCGATGCTACCGGCCATGCGGTGCAGGTTACCCTGGCCGAGAAGGTCAAAAGCCACCCCAATATCACGCTGCTGGAACGCCACATCGCCATCGACCTGATCACCGGCAAAAAACTCGGACTTCAGGATAACGCCTGTCATGGCGTATACGTGCTGGACAACGCCAGCGGCAAGATCAAGACCTTTTCCGCCCGGCACACCGTGCTCGCCAGCGGCGGGGCAGGCAAGGTCTATCTTTACACCACCAACCCCGATGTCGCCACCGGCGATGGCATCGCCATGGGGTGGCGCGCGGGATGCCAGGTGGCCAACATGGAATTCATCCAGTTCCACCCCACCTGCCTCTACCATCCCCATGCCAAGTCTTTCCTGATTACAGAAGCGGTACGGGGCGAAGGCGGCCTGCTGCTCCTGCCCGACGGCACCCGCTTCATGCCGGAACACGACCCGCGCGCCGAGCTGGCACCGCGCGATGTCGTTGCGCGGGCGATCGACTTCGAGATGAAAAAGCGCGGATTGGATTGCGTTTATCTCGATATTTCGCACAAGCCCGAAAAATTTCTCAAGGAGCATTTTCCCACCATCTATGGCCGCTGCCTGGAGCTAGGCATCGACATCACGCGTCAGCCTATCCCGGTGGTGCCGGCCGCCCATTATAGTTGCGGCGGGATACTGACCGACCTCTCGGCGCGTACCGCCATCCCCAACCTGTACGCTGTCGGCGAGGTGGCCTGCACCGGATTGCATGGCGCCAATCGCCTGGCCAGCAATTCATTGCTGGAGTGCATGGTGTTCGGAGAGGCTGCGGTAAAGGATATCCTTGCCCAACCGGCAAGAGCGCCCGTCACACTGCCGGAATGGGATGAAAGCCGCGTCACCGACGCCGACGAGGAGATCGTCATCTCCCACAACTGGGACGAACTGCGCCGCTTCATGTGGGATTACGTGGGCATCGTGCGCACCAACAAGCGGCTGGAACGGGCACAACACCGCATACGACTGCTCACCGAGGAAATCAATGAGTACTACCAGAATTTCCGCGTCAGCAATGACCTGATCGAACTGCGCAACCTCGTCCTCACCGCCGATCTGATCGTGCAATGCGCCATGCTGCGCCATGAAAGCCGTGGCCTGCATTACAGCCGGGATTACCCCGACCAGTTGCCGGAAGCAAAAAACACGGTGCTGACCCCACCTGAAAAATAACTAGCGGCAGCGCCATTTGAGCCATACCCGCAATCGCCTGAAATCCTCCGCATCCACCGCATCCGGCAGGATCACCAGATGTTTGGCAAGGCGGCCACCCGCCGGCTTCAGATTCAGTACGGTCAAATAGGGAGAAACGAAACTGCTGCCGAGCAGTTCGGCTTCATGCCAGGTGCCTGCGCGGGTTTGTAAATCGCACCGGCAATCGGCCAGGAGCCGCAAGGCAACCAACGAACGCGGCGATACGCGAAAACAGTCGCGTTTCGAGTGGTACCATGCGCTGCCGGCAAAAACAGGCATCAGCATGGCGGCAAGCCAATACGGCAGCGGAATCGTCCAGAAAATCGCCGCCGCAAAGATGTGCATTGAGGCAAGCAGGGTAGCGAGTTGTCCGGATGACCCGACTTCGATCTTTAGCGTATCCACCCGCAAGCCTTGTAAAAATGCCCGAATGGCCTTATTTTAACCGTCATAATCTTTATACATATCGACAAAATATGAATCCCATCTGGAAAGACCATCTTTTGAAAGTGGGCGCCTTGATCGAAAACGATCAAACCGTGCATTTTGGCAATCCTGCGGAAGAATTGCAGGCCACGCAATCGGGCACCATACTCACCGACCTCTCCTACCTTGGCATAATCGGCGTCAGCGGCGAGGAAAGCCAGACTTTCCTGCAGGGCCAGACCACCAACGATGTCAGGCTACCTGCAGAACGCGCCCAACACAACAGCCTGTGCACCCCCAAGGGACGGATGCTGGCGAGTTTTCTGCTGTGGCGGGAGAATGACGGCTATTTGCTCCAGTTGCCGGCCAGTCTGCAGGTGGCCATCCAGAAACGCCTCGCCATGTACGTGCTTCGCGCCAAGGTCAAGATACGCGACGCCGGCGAAGAATTCGTCCGCCTCGGCATGGCGGGGGCCGGCGCCGAACGGGTGCTGCAAAAGCGGTTCGGCACCCTCCCTGCAGATGCCTTGGGAATAAGCCGGCATGCGGCGGCAACGATCGTGAGGCTGGGGGCAACGCGTTTTGAGATTATTGCCAAAGCCGAACAAGGTCCGGCTTTGTGGGATGAGTTAAGCAAGGAAGCACGAGCGGTGGGCAGCGCCCGCTGGGAATGGCTGGACATTCAGGCAGGCATCCCCGTTATCCTGCCGCAAACACAGGAACAGTTCACCCCGCAGATGGCAAACTACGAGGCCCTCGGCGGCGTCAGCTTCAACAAGGGCTGCTACACCGGCCAGGAAATCGTGGCACGCACGCAGTACCTCGGCAAGGTCAAGCGTCGCCTGTATTTGGCTCATCTCGACACTGATGCATCCCCCCAGCCGGGAGATGAGCTGTTCGGTGCAGAACAATCGGCGGGCATGGCGGTCAACGTCCAGGCATCTCCCGGCGGCGGCTTCGACCTGCTGGCGGTGATTCCCACCAGCAGCGTGGAAGCGGGGGATATTCGCTGGAAATCGCCGGACGGCCCGATACTGCAATTCCTGCCCCTACCCTACCCGATCTAATGAAAATAACCTTCCTCGGCGCCGCCCAGCAAGTCACCGGCTCCTGCTATCTGGTCGAAACCGGGGAGGTCAAATTCCTGGTGGACTGCGGGATGTTCCAGGGTGGAAGCCAGGCAGACAAACTCAATGAACAGCCCTTCAAATTCATTCCCCGGGAGATAGCCTTTGTCCTGCTGACCCACGCCCACATCGACCACAGCGGCCTGTTGCCCAAACTGGTGGCAAACGGTTTCGACGGGCCGATCTACACCACCACCGCCACTGCCGACCTGCTCGAAGTCATGCTTCCGGACTCGGCCCATATCCAGGAAATCGAAGCCGAACGCGAGAACCGCCGCCGGGAGAAAAGTAAAGGCAGAAAACACAAGCAGGAAGCCGTTCCGCTGTACACCATGGCCGAGGCGGAAGCCACCCTGGGGAAATTGCAGGCCGTCTCTTATGATGCCCGGCTTGCGCCCCACCCATCGGTCAACTGCAGTTTTCGGGATGCCGGCCACATCCTGGGCTCGGCCATCATAGAAGTCTGGCTCAAGGAGCGGAACAAACAAACCAAGCTGGTCTTCTCGGGAGACCTGGGACAGCCGGACCGCCCTATCCTGCGCGACCCTGCCGTAATCGCCGAGGCCGACATCCTGTTCATCGAATCCACTTACGGCGACCGCTTGCACAAAGACATGCCATCGACCATGGATGAATTCGTTTCCGCGGTCAACAACACCCTGCAGAAAAAGAAAGGCAACGTCATCATCCCCGCCTTCGCCGTAGGCAGAACCCAGGAAATCATCTATGCCTTCTACCAGCTTACGCGTCAGGGACGGTTCAAGGACCTGAAGATCTACGTGGACTCCCCCATGGCAACCAAGGCTACCGCCATCACCATGAGACACATGGAGTTGTTCGACGAGGAAGCGAAGGAACTGAACGCCTGGCGCGATAAAAACCACGTTCCGCTCAAGCTTACCTTTACCGGAAGCGCGGAAGAATCTATTGCGCTGAACAGCATCCACTCCGGTGCCATCATCATTTCGGCCAGCGGCATGTGCGATGCGGGGCGCATCAAATTCCACCTGATCAACAACCTTGGGAAAAGGCAGAACACCATACTGATCACGGGCTTTCAGGCCCAAGACACGCTCGGCCGACGCCTGGTGGATGGCGCGAAAACAGCCCGGATTTACGGCAACGACATCCCCGTGCGGGCGGAAATATATACTATAGGCGGGTTCTCGGCCCATGCCGACCAGGCAGACCTGCTGCACTGGCTCAAGCAGTTCAAGCGCCCGCCCGCCCAAACCTTCGTGGTTCACGGCGAGGCACACGCCGCCCAGGCACTGGCCGACAAAATCCATAAAATGAACTGGAAAGTAAGCGTGCCAGGACTGGGAGATTCGGCAAGCTTCTAAGCCGTTGGAGTTCAGGCTTGGTCTGACCGGTATACATGGACTCATCTGGTTTGCCCGGCATTCACGAAAAGGTAAAGATTGCAGCCATTGGGGCTGAACAGATCTTCGTCACCTATCGATAGTCCATAACAATCGAATGGATTGGTTTAATCAATTGGTGTTATCAACTACCGCTCTCTATAATAAAAATCGTCAATTGTTCAACAACCCACAAGGAGATAACCATGTCTGACAACAAATGCCCGTTTGTACACAAAGCCGGAAGCGGTACGTCGAACCGCGAATGGTGGCCGAACCAGTTGCACCTCGAAATTCTGCACCAGCATACCCCCGAGTCCAGTCCGATGGACGAGGACTTCAACTACGCCGAGGAATTCAAGAGCCTCGACCTGGCGGCCGTGAAGAAAGACCTCCAAGCCCTGATGACCGATTCGCAGGACTGGTGGCCGGCGGATTTTGGCCACTACGGCCCTTTTTTCGTTCGCATGGCGTGGCACAGCGCTGGCACCTATCGCACCGGTGACGGTCGCGGCGGCGCAGGGCACGGCAACCAGCGTTTTGCACCCCTCAACAGCTGGCCCGACAACGTCAACCTCGACAAAGCGCGCAGGCTGATTTGGCCGATCAAGCAGAAGTACGGCAAGAAAATCTCCTGGGCCGACCTCATCATTCTCGCGGGCAACGTCGCGCTGGAATCGATGGGCTTCAAGACCTTCGGTTTCGCCGGCGGGCGCGAGGACATCTGGGCGCCGGAGCTGGACGTCTACTGGGGCAGCGAGGAAAAGTGGCTGGATGACAAGGCGCGCTATTCCGGCGAACGCGAACTTGAAAACCCGCTTGCTGCCGTGCAGATGGGCCTGATTTATGTCAACCCTGAAGGCCCGGGCGGCAACCCGGACCCGGTCGCTGCCGGCAAAGACATTCGCGAGACCTTTGCACGCATGGCAATGAACGACGAAGAGACCGTTGCGCTCATCGCAGGTGGTCACACCTTTGGCAAGTGCCACGGAGCCGGTCCTGCTTCCCATGTAGGCCCCGAGCCCGAGGCAGCCGGCATCGAAGAACAAGGTTTCGGCTGGAAAAGCAGCTATCGCTCGGGCAAGGGCGGCGACACCATCTCCAGTGGCCTGGAAGTGACCTGGACCACCACGCCAACCAAGTGGAGCAACAACTTCTTCTGGAATCTGTTCGGCTACGATTGGGAACTGACGAAGAGCCCGGCCGGTGCGCATCAGTGGATACCGAAGAATGGCGCAGGTGCCAATTCCGTACCGGATGCCCACGATCCTTCCAAGCGCACAGTGCCATCCATGCTGACCACGGACCTGGCCCTGCGCTTTGATCCTGCGTACGAAAAAATTTCCAGACGCTTCCATGAGAACCCGGATGAGTTTGCAGAGGCCTTCGCCCGCGCATGGTTCAAACTGACGCACCGTGATATGGGTCCGCGTTCGCGTTATCTTGGTCCGGAAGTGCCTGCCGAAGCGCTCGTCTGGCAAGACCCCATCCCCGCCGTCGATCATGCCTTGGTCGATGACAACGACGTCGCCGCCCTCAAGGGCAAGATCCTTGGCTCTGGTCTGTCGATTGGCGAACTGGTGTCAACCGCCTGGGCGTCCGCCTCTACCTTCCGCGGTTCCGACAAGCGTGGCGGTGCAAACGGTGCGCGTGTTCGCCTGGCGCCGCAGAAGGACTGGGAAGCGAACCAGCCGGAACAACTGGCCAAAGTGCTTGGAAAGCTCGAAGGTATTCAGAGTGAATTCAACGCAAGCGGCAAGAAGGTCTCGATGGCCGACCTGATCGTGCTGGCCGGCTGCGCCGGTGTCGAAGATGCCGCAAAGAAAGCTGGCCATGCCGTGACGGTACCGTTCACGCCGGGCCGCATGGACGCCTCGCAGGAACAGACCGACGTGGGCTCCTTCGCCGTGCTCGAACCGATCGCGGACGGCTTCCGCAACTACCAGAAAGCCAAGTACGCCGTCTCGGCCGAGGAACTGCTGCTCGACAAAGCGCAGTTGCTGACGCTCTCCGCGCCCGAGATGACGGTGCTGGTGGGCGGCATGCGTGCCCTCAATGCCAACGTCGGACAGTCCCAGCATGGTGTCTTCACCCAGCGGCCGGGGGCGCTCACCAACGACTTCTTCGTCAACCTGCTCGACATGAGCACAAGCTGGAAGCCGGTGGCGGACGCTGAAGATGTGTTCGAAGGGTGCGACCGCAAGACTGGCGAAGTCAGATGGACCGGCACCCGCGTCGACCTGATCTTCGGTTCGAATTCCCAACTGCGGGCTCTGGCTGAGGCCTATGCAAGCTCGGACGCGCAGGAGAAGTTCGTCCGCGACTTCGTGGCGGCATGGACCAAGGTGATGAATCTGGATCGCTTCGACCTCGCGTGATCTTGGAAGAGGGGTCTTATAAAGACCCATATCACGCAGCCTCGACCTGACATCGGGTTATCCCGGAACAGGGGTTGAGGTTGCGCGAATCCCTGTCCGCGGCTGAGCGGGATGAAACAAGTTTGGTGTTTAGGAGGGTGGTTGAGCAACCTGTCACCAATAAATTTTCAACTGTACGGCTGGTTTGGCCGAGAACCGGACGGTCCCCGGCAGCACCCGGATGGACTGGAGTTCGGCCTAATCGGTCGGTGGCGGGTGATCTAATTCAGCCACCTGCGAGTGTCTGCATTGGGTACATTCGAACAGGATCTTTCGACTCATAACCACGTTTTGGCTGCACATCCTTGTATTATCCCTTCACAGAATTATGCGGTTCATGTAATGCTTACGCCCATAATGTCCGAATAGTTTATGTAGGGGAGAGCGATATTGTTGATCTCGACTGAGATTGAAAACTGCTTGGCCGCTTACGCTTATCGGGTTTTCGTAGCGCAGATGACGTTCACGCACTCCACCGTCACAATTGAACGCCAAAAGGATGAATATGGCCCATGAAATTCCAACATGGCTAGACTGTCCACCGGTCGGCAACGTACCAAGCCCGCCAGTTGAGACTCGCGCGCAAGGACTCCCCTTTAATGAACTGACATGGCAGAACTTTGAACGCCTCATTCTTCGGCTGGTTCGTCGTGAAAGCTCGGTGCTCGATTGCGAGATATATGGAACACCGGGGCAAGCTCAGGAAGGGATCGATGTTCTCGCCATACCTGAAGCGGAGCCGACGAAACGAATCTGCTATCAATGCAAGAAGGTCGAGGAATTTGATCCGTCAGACATTCGGAATGCCGTTGATGCTTTCTTGAATGGGCGGTGGGCTGAACAGGCTAAGGAATTTGTCCTTTGCGTTGCGCGTCCTTTAGAGAGCACCACACAAGTCGCTGAAATTAGTGCTCAGAGAGAACGTCTGCATGGATCAGGGATTTCCTTCGTAATATGGGATAGTTCTGATGCCGGTCGCTTATGCGAAAAACTGAAGCTACAACCTTCCCTCGTGGATGATTTTTTCGGTCGCTCGTGGGTGAATGCCTTCAATGGCGCTGATGCGGCTGCAAGCCTTGGCCAGCGACTCGATGCTGTTGATCTGGGCCAGCTACGGATTCGCCTGAAGGCGCTGTACACAGTTCTTTTCAATCAGCATGATCCCGGCCTCCGCACTACAAGCGGCCATGTAGCTGACTACTTGCACCGCTATGTTCTCGCCGACGTTGTGGAAGTTTCGAAGATGACACCATCACGAGTCGAACAAGCCCCCGGTTCTACGCCTGCACCATCAAACGGAGAGCCTTTGAGTTTGCAATCCGTTGCCACTGCAACGGCGAGTATTTATGAGTCTCGCAGAGGAGTGATGGGCTGGATCAAAGATCAGCAAAATTGTGTCGTTCTCGGTGAGGCCGGATACGGAAAGAGTGCAATGCTGCGCCACCTCGCACTTGCCTTGTTGCGTCAAGATGATGCGCTTGCCGGGCAACTTGAGCCGACTCAGTTGCGACGCCTGCCAGTCTGGATGTCGTTTGCGGCATTCGCGGCGGCAATTGAACGTAAACCTGACACGAGCGTCGAGGATCACTTTCGCGAGTGGCTGCATCAAAACAGCTTTGATGATGTGCAAGCGCTCTTCGAGCGGTCGCTGCGCTCATCTGAAGTGCTGCTATTGGTTGATGGGCTCGATGAGGCTACTACCCAAGTGCAGGCACATCATGCACTAGACCGGATAGTCTCATTCGCGCAAGCGACAAGTGCTGTGGTTATATGCACCAGCCGGCCTCGCGGCTTTAATTCGTTGGGTGTGCCCGCGACGTGGGCTAACGCAAACCTGGCAGCACTAAGCGACGAGCAGATATGTGAATTAAGCGCGCGGTGGTTCGCACTGACCGAGGATGATGTTTCCACCGATGAATATTTTGACGATGCGCGGCGGCGCGCGCAGGGTCGGGCGGAAGCATTCTTGGCCGCAGTTCGCGCCAATGCACGAACACATCAGCTTGCGCGCATACCGCTGCTTTGTCAGACCTTGATAGAACTGTTCCGCGCGTCGCACCGGCTACCGGAAGAGCGGGAGGCCATCTACGGCGAAATCATCACACTGTTGTTATCCCGCCATCCCGATGCGCGAGCCCGTGCCGCAGGTGCGCCCATATCCCTCGATTCGCTGGGCATAGGGTTGAGAGATATTCGGGAAATGCTGATCCGATTAGCGTGGGCCATGCAATCCAACGGGCGCGTCGTCGTTGCCAGCGCAGATCAACTAGAGGCGGTTTGCGTGGTGTATCTCGAAGACGATGTTGATGGACTCGGGCTTCCCAAACCGGAAGCACGCCGTCGCGCACAAGCTATCATTGCCGCCCTTGTTTCACGGTTCGGCCTTTTGGTAGAAAAAGCTCCGCAAGAGTTGGGCTTTGTTCATTTAAGCATTCAAGAGTTTCTAGCGGCAGAATCGGTCAGTCGCAAGACAGAAGCCGAACAGCTTGAGTGGATTGCGGACACTTGGATGCAGCCTGTGTGGCGCGAATGCGTGGTGAACTGGTTCGGTATTCAGGGAGCGCGAGGGAAGAAGGGGTTTGCCGGGCAAGCTGCAACTCGTATTGCAGAGCTTGGGCGCGCCGGAGAGTTCGAGCGAATGCAAGCTCTGGAGCTGCGCGCGGAACTTGCGTGTGCGGATATAGGCTTGCCCATCAACGAGGCACGTAAAGTCATCCATGAAGCGGCTGAGGACTTAGAGAAGTCACCATTTCTACACCATCGTGTGGTCCTGGCGACGAGCTTGACGATTGGTGCGCTTGGTTCCGGGGTGCGAGACGAATGCAGCGCACTGATTCGCAAGTGGACACCTGGTCGGCCTTCTTATTCACGCGCAGCAGTGCTTTCTGCTCTGGAAGGCTGGGGGCCAGCGGATGATCTTCAATCCACTCTGCTGCAAGGTATGCGCGATGAGGAATTTGTTTGCAGGCGCGCAGCGGCACAGACGATTGCTAAAGTGTTTGTGCAATCCAACGACTTGCCTTCAATATTGGTGCGGATGGCGCTCCATGAAGTTAGACCGGAAGTGCGAGCATCAGCATTGAGGGCGCTTGGGCTGCAAGCAGCTTGGGCAGAACAGGCGCTTGCCTGTGCCAACACGAACCTTTCGACTGCATGTGCCGAGCTGATATTGGAAGCGGTTAAGGTACGCGTTAAACAGCGCCAGCACGACGCAGAAGATTTACAAAGGATGAGCCGCCTCTGGTCAACAGAAGCCATAGACTACTGGCAACGCGCGGAGTTTTATGATGTGCTATTCGAGGGTTGGGCAGAAGCACAGACAGTAAGAGAAGCATTTCTTGCCCCAATACGTGATGGCAATCGGTCGCGTATGGGTGATGATGAGCAGTTGATTTATCTAATTCGCGCTTATCCGGGCGACAATGAAATTGCCGAACTGATCAGCCGCAAGCTTCGTAATCACGGTATGCATTTTTCCATGGATAAATCCGTGCTGTGGCCAATAATGCGCGACTCTTTCCGTGGGCATCCCCTGCTGGTTCCTGCCTTACGCGAAGCGTTAGCAGAATACCGTAAACAATTTCAAGCCATCTTCTGGCACCCGGACACCGTTGGTGCGTACTGGGTTATCGGTGACGATGCGGCACGTGATGAATTGCTGGCCGCATATAGCATCGAGAAAGATGCAAATGGTAAATCATGGATTGCAAGAACGCTCTTCGATGGTTGGCAAAATGACGAGAAAGTTCGACAAGCATTGAACACGTGGGCGCAGAGCCCTAACGAATTCGCGGCACCACTAGCCTGTTTATCACGGTCATTGTTTGACAACGTCGACGAACGAAGGTCATGGCTGGAGAAACTTTCCAGGGAGGGAGACGCTCGAACTGTGCCCCAGGCGCTCCTCGAAATACTGGATCAGTTCCCGGATGAGCGAGGGCTGGAACTTGTACGAGACCGCCTCAAAAACGTGAAAATGTGGTACTACAATACCATTCAGCTTGAGTCAAAAGTTGCTGCTTGCGCACCGACCGAGTCAAGTAGTCAAGCTATCTTCGAACGCTCACTCAGCGAACTCGATGGCCCGCCTGTCAGTTCGTGGGCCGCAAGTGTGGAAAATCTCCCCGCGTTCCGCTCACGCGTATTGGTCGCTGCCGTGCCTGCGCCAGTTGAGGTTCGTATGGCTATCGCTACGACACTGCGGGAGCGTATGGCGGATTATGACAATCTGATGCGATTAGTTCCTGAATACATCGCCGAGGAAAATGGCGCAGTCAGAGCGACAACATTGCTTGCGCTTGCCCAGACAACGCGAGGGCATGACTCCAATCGTGCTGCGATGTGCGAGATTTTGACATCGGAGTTGATGTCATCAGGCTCCTACTACGAATCACGGCGTCGCGCCGCGCTCGCTGGATTGTTGGAGTTAGGTGCTGGCGCGCTCGCTGCCGAAGCGCTTGAGAAATCGAAGCTGACCCACTGGACAGGACTACTCGTGGATAGCCTCCATCCCGACCCAATCTCTCTCAACACAGTAGTTCGTCACTGGAATGTTTTGCGGCCACTGCTGGAAGCTCGCGGGTTGCCGACCGATATGCCGATCAATGAAATTGTCTCAGCAGGATACGGTACGGTATTTGAGCAGTCTCCCGAACTAAAGATGGATTTAGATGAGTATCTTCGTGGCCCGCTACCTGACTGGGCGGTGGCTTCTTTCTTTGAGTTGTTGGCGCGTCGATACCCACGAAGCGATTTTCTTCGATCCACACTAATTCAAGCATTGGAACACAGCCAAAGAAATAATCAGATTGGACGTACCATCATGCGTTTATTGGCCCATCATTTCCGTGCCGACCAACCCACTCTGGAACAGATTTTAAATGCACTTGCTAGCCCAAACAGGCATCCCAGTGCACCCGCCGACGGCATCTTGGGCTATCTTGCATCCGGCTGGCGTGATGCGATTTCAAAGGAATTGATCCATGCACTGCTGCCAAGCGACAGTGCTGAGTGGGGATTCAGAGACAGGCTTTTGATTTTTACTGCGTGGGGAGACAAGGAGTCTGCTGAACTTAGCGCACGAGAAATACTTGCTGAGCCGCTTCGAGATTGGCGCTACAGAGAGGAAGACACCCATATACTTCGAGAGTGGGCAGAAGACGCCATCTCGACCGATGTCCTGCAGCAATGGTCTCTATCCGACAATGCAACGCTTTCGATGACAGCCATCTCATTGATGAACGATCAGAACAAGATATCATCTCCTGACCAGGTGGCTTTGTGCGCGCGATTCAACCAACAGTGTCAGGATGCGGACGCGCCTCAAGATGGACTTGATGCCGTCGTACGTCGCAATGAGGCTTGGTGCATAAGCGTCTACCCAGCACTTATTGCTGGAATTGCGTCCTGAAGCTGTTTCGCGCAGCTATTCGCCCACTAGGCACTTGGCTCGCTTGGTTAGAGTAGCCGCCAGTCGAAAGTGACTGTTCTGAAAAGTTGAAAGCGGACTTTCCAGCAGGCTGCGCAAACAAGCTTTTCATAAGTTCGCCACCGTCCGGAATGGCCGAACATGAGACAGTCCACCCACTCAGCCTGAACTTCCGCAACTGGCACTCTCCAGCCCTTTATAGACGCATAGAGACAACTCTGTCATTCAGCCTGACCTGCCACATCCAAGCCCTGTCCATATCCCGGTCGTGAGCGGTGATTGATAGGCGTCAAATCCGGCATTAATGCAGCGTCTCTTCCTTACCGCAACACTGCTTGAATTTTTTCCCGCTCCCGCAGGGGCATGGGTCATTCCGCCCGACCTTGGGTGTGTCGCGCTTCACAGGGTTCTGAGGAGTACGTTTGGTCTGCCAGAATCGATAAATAGCGCTGATAGCGGACGGAAATTCTTCCTGTGCTTTGGCCAGCGCCTTTTGTTCCTCTTTCCTGGATAGCCACGGCTCCTTGTGCTTGAGGGCATCCTCCTTGAGCATGCCGCTGAGCAGAAAGAACACCTCCAGCTTCTCGCTCAAATCCGGGGAATATTCTCCCGCCGCTTCGAACCAGTTGGTATCCCCGATCTGGGAGCCATAGACATACCCTTCGCACCACGCCGCGTAATCCAGCTCGTCGGGATTGTCTTCGAGGCCATAAAGAAACAGGTCGAAGTCCTCCCCATTCAGTAGCGACGAGGCGATGCTGTTGTAGAGCTTCATGACCAAATCCATGACTTCCTGCGCCTGTTCCTTGGACTCGTATTCGGTCGATTCTCCCAAGGCCAAGGGCAACCAGATACTGGGCAAAATCGTGTCCGGGCCGCTTGCTACGGCACATAAAAAACCCTGCAGGAAATCAAGCGGCATTGCTTCGCCCTTGAAAATATCTGATGCCAACAGATTTTCCAGTTGGTCTGTTTCCTGCTCGGTCATGGTCGTTGTTTGCATTTTCAGGGCCTCTTCAATAACAAAAGCCAGCTAGCAGGCAGTCAAGTTGAAACGCCGGTGCAGGAGTGGTCAGGTGGCCGCTCCTGCATCCCGCATTCAACTAGTAGTCAGTCACGTTGAATTTGCATGATTTTCTTGTAGGGCCGAATTCATTCGGCCAAATGTGCGAATGAATTCGCACCTACAAAGAACGTACAGTCTTTTCATGTTGACTGACTACTAGACTGACTATCCGCGATCAGCGCGATTGGGTTGGTTTGCGCGGGCGACGAGTTGGCTTTTCTGCTACGACGGGATAATTTGATTTGATTCTATTTGCTCTCCGGGCTTCGTCGGGGCGCTGCTGCTGGTCTGCCACGCGGGGCGCTTCGATTCCCGCCCAAGTCAGCACCTTGGATACCTCCGACGGCTCAAGCTCCAGGGTCTGCCCGCGCTTCAGGCGCGAGGGCAGGTTGATCATGCCGAAACGCACCCGCATCAGGCGGCTGACCGTCAGGCCGATCGCCTCGAACATGCGCCTCACTTCACGGTTGCGGCCTTCCCTCAGCACGACGCGGTACCAGTGATTGATGCCCTCGCCACCTTGATCGCCGACCTGGTCGAATTGCGCCATGCCGTCCTCGAGTTCGACACCTTCCGTGAGCTGCTTCAACTGCTCCGGCGTGAGCGTTCCGAGGGTGCGCACGGCATACTCCCTTTCCACTTCAAAGCGCGGATGCATCAAATGGTTGGCCAGTTCGCCGGAGGTGGTAAAAATAAGCAGTCCGCTGGTATTGAAATCCAGACGCCCGATAGCGATCCATTTCGAGGTTTTTATCTGCGGCAGGCGATCGAACACGCTGGGGCGGCCATCCGGGTCGTCGCGGCTGACAATCTCGCCTTCCGGCTTGTGATAGAGCATGATGCGCGGCAGCCGGCCCGCGGGCCGGACGTGGACATTCTTGCGGTCCACCCGCACCACGTCTTCGTCGCCGACGCGCGCGCCCAATTCGGCCACCTGCCCGTTGACCGTCACCCGCCCGCTCTTGATAAATTCCTCCATGTCGCGGCGCGAACCCAGTCCGGCCTGGGCAAGAATCTTCTGCAACTTCTGGGTAGGTTGTCCCCGTTTCGGGAAAAAGCCGGCAACCTTTTCGACGGGTTCCTCGACTTCTTGCGGAGCCTCATAGACTGGCGCTTTCGTACTTCCTGGATATACGGGCGCTTCAGCCTCCCTGGCGGGCTTAACTTCGCTGCGAGCATTTAGCGGCCGGCGAAAAGGCGTTCTTTTTCCTCCCCGCATTTCCTGATTTGTCGCTTTTGTCTTTGGTTTCGCGTCGGAGCGAGATCCAGTCCTGTCCTTCTTTTCTGACATATTGTCCTGCTTTCCTTTATTCGTGGGGCACGGCGAGAATATCCGCACCGGCCGGCTCGAGTGGCGGCAGCTCTTCCAATGAGCGCAAACCGAGATCGTCGAGCAAATTCTTGGTTGTCGCGAACAATGCCGGCCTGCCCGGCACATCGCGGTGGCCGACCACATCGATCCAGCCACGTCCTTCCAGCGTCTTCAAAACCTGGCTGCCGACCGTGACGCCGCGAATCTCCTCTATGTCGCCGCGCGTCACCGGCTGCCTGTAGGCGATGATGGCTAGGGTTTCCATCACTGCACGGGAGAAACGCGGCGGCTTTTCCGGATTGAGGCGGTCAAGGTATTTCTGATACTCGGGTCTCGCCTGGAAACGCCAGCCGCTCGCCACACTGGCCAGTTCGACACCGCGCCCCGCCCAGTCCTGGCGCAGTTCTTCCAGCAGCTTGCGCAAAATCTCCATGCTCAGTTCGAAGTCGAACAGCTTCTTCATCTCATGCAGGGAAAGCGGCTCCTGATTGGTCAGCAGCGCAGTTTCCAGCACCAGCTTTATTTCCCTCGGATTAGGCGTCTGCATGATGCAATTTCACATAGATCCTGGCGTATGGTTCCTGCTGGGTAACCACTACCAGCCTTTCCCGCACCAATTCCAAAACAGCAAGGAAGGTCACCACCAGTTCGGGCACGCCCTGTGAGGAATCGAACAGAGCATCAAATTCAGCGAAATGCTCGCCCTGCAGGCGGCGCAGGATGCGGCTCATGTGTTCGCGCACCGACAGCCCTTCGCGGCTGACCCTGTGGTGGCGGTTGACCCTGGCCCGCGCAAGTAGCGCCAGCCAGGCCTGGGTCAGATCATCCAGACTGATTTCAGGCAGGCGCTTTGCTGCCGCTTGCTCCAGCCACACTTGAACCAGCGCAAAATCCCGCCCGGCGACGGGCAATTCATCCAGCCGTTGTGCCGCCAGCTTCATCTGCTCGTACTCCAGCAGCCTTCTTACCAACTCGGCGCGCGGGTCGCTCTCGTCATCGATCGTTTCATCCCGGCGCGGCAACAGCATGCGCGATTTGATCTCGATCAGCAGCGCCGCCATCAGCAGATACTCGGCAGCGAGCTCGAGCTGGCCGGCACGCATTATATCGACGTAGACCATGTATTGCCGGGTCAGTTCCGCCATCTGGATATTGAGCACATCCAGATTCTGGCGCCGGATCAGGTAGAGCAGCAGGTCAAGCGGGCCTTCGAAGGTTTCGAGAAAAACTTCCAGCGCATCGGGCGGAATGTAAAGGTCGTGCGGCAGTTCGGCAAGGGGCTCGCCGTGGATACGGGCAACGGGCGATTGAATGGTTTCAATCACGATCAAAACCTTTAACCACGAATGTCACGAATAAACACGAATTTTCACGAATGGTTTTAATTGTGCCCTCCGTGTATTCGGGTTCATTCGTGAACATTCGTGCCATTCGTGGTTAATTTTGGCTTAGGCAAATACGATCTTTACCACATCTTTGAATTGTCTCACGAAATGCGCCGTCACGCCTTCTTTGATGTGCTCCGGCAGCTCGTCGAAATCGCGCCGGTTCGCTTCGGGAAAAATCAGCTCCATGATGCGTATGCGCCTGGCCGCGATCACCTTTTCGCGCAAGCCGCCGATTGCCAGCACTTCGCCGGTAAGGGTCAGCTCGCCGGTCATGGCGAGTGGGCGGGCAATCTTCTCGTGCCGCGCCAGCGACAGGAGCGCGGTCGCCATGGTGATGCCCGCGCTCGGCCCATCCTTGGGCGTCGCCCCTTCCGGCACGTGCAGGTGGACAAAAGCCTCGTCGAAAAACGCCGGGTTGCCCTTGTACGCCCTGAGATGCGAGGACACATAGCTGTAGGCGATCTCGGCCGACTCGCGCATCACCTCGCCGAGCTTGCCGGTGAGCTTGAAACCGCGGTTCTTGGTGTGCACCAGGGTCGCCTCGATCGACAGCGTGGCGCCACCCATGGCGGTCCAGGCCAGGCCCGTGACCACGCCGATGCCGGTGATCGGTTTTTCCGGCATGAATACCGGCTTGCCCAGGTATTCGTCGACCTGTTCGACGCCCAGGCGTATCGGTTTCTCGCTGCCGCCGACAATCTTGACCACCGCCTTGCGCACCATGCTGCCGAGCTGCTTTTCCAGGTTGCGCACCCCGGCTTCGCGCGCGTAGCCTTCGACCACGCGCCTGAGCGCGGACTCGGTGATGGTCAGGTCGCCACGCTTTATCCCCGCCTTCTTGAGCTGCTTCGGCCACAGGTGGTGTTTGGCGATTTGCACCTTCTCGGCGGTAATGTAACCGGACAGTCGTATCGTTTCCATCCGGTCCAACAAGGGCGCGGGGATGGTGTCGAGCTGGTTGGCGGTGCAGACGAACAGCACCTTGGACAGGTCGAAACGCACGTCCAGATAGTGGTCGAGAAAATCGACGTTCTGTTCGGGGTCCAGCACTTCCAGCAGGGCCGAGGCCGGGTCGCCCTGGTAAGAAGCGCCGATCTTGTCGATTTCGTCGAGCATGATCACCGGATTGGCGACTTCGCATTCCTTGATCGCCTGCACGAACTTGCCCGGCATGGCGCCGATGTAAGTACGGCGGTGGCCCTTGATTTCGGCCTCGTCGCGCATGCCGCCCAGAGAAAAACGGTAGAATTTGCGCCCCAGAGCATTCGCGATGGAACGGCCGATCGAGGTCTTGCCCACGCCGGGCGGCCCCACCAGCAGCAGGATGGAGCCGGCAATCTCGCCCTTGAGCGCACCCACCGCAAGAAATTCGATGATGCGTTCCTTGACGTCGTCCAGGCCGTCGTGGTCGCGGTCGAGAATCTTGCGCGCGCGAGGAAGATCGAGCTTGTCCCTGGAGAATTTTCCCCATGGCAACTGGGTCAGCCAGTCGAGGTAGTTGCGCGTCACCGCGTATTCAGGCGAGCCGGACTCCAGCACCGAGAGCTTCTGCATCTCCTCGTCCACCCGCTTCTGCGCTGCTTCCGAAAGTTCAAGCCTGGCCAGGCGCTCCTTGTAGCGCTCGATATCCGCGGTCTTGTCGTCCTTGGCCAGGCCCAGTTCTTTCTGGATTTCCTTGAGCTGCTCGCGCAGGAAGAACTCGCGCTGCTGTTTGCTCATCTTCTGCTCGACCTGTTCGCGAATCTGCGACTGCAGCTTGGCGACTTCGAGTTCCTTCTTGATCAGCACCAGCACCTTCTCCATGCGGCGGCGCAGATTGGAGGCATCCATCACGGACTGCAGTTCCTCCTTGGAGGCGGTGGTGAGGGAAGCGGCGAAATCAGCGAGCAACGAGGGCTCGTTCGGGCTGAACCGGTTGAGGAAGAACTTGAGTTCCTCGCTGTAAAGCGGATTGAGGGGCATCAACTCCTTGATGGTGTTGATGATCGCCATCGCGTAGGCCTTCAGTTCATCCTCGTTGCGCGCGATCTCGACTGGATATTCGACCTGTGCCACGTAGGGCGGCTTTTCCGAAATCCATTTGACGATGCGGAAGCGGCTCTGGCCCTCGGCGATGAACTGGATCTTGCCTTCGGAGCGCACCGGGTGGTGCATGCGCACCAGCGTACCGATGGAATAGAAATCCGCTGGCTTGGCGCCCTCGGCATGAGGAAGATTGACCAGGATAATGCCCGCCATCTGCTGTGGCGTTTCGCCGATCTTCTTCACCGTCTCCAGCCACGGCCCCTCGTTCATCAACAGCGGCAGAGTCTGCGCCGGAAAAAAAGGCCGCTCCGACAGCGGCAACAGATAAAGCGTGGATGGATAGGCGCCGGCGGGCACAAGCGGGGATGTCTTTTCCTCGCCATCCCTGGAACGTAAGACTTCGCCTTCGAGGGCTTCCTGTTCTATCGTGGATTTTTTTTTGCGTGGCATGGTATCCCTAACATGGTGCCAGGTCAGCCGTAATTCAACCCCATCGCCTCTCGCACGTCGCGCATGGTCTCGCTTGCCAGCTCGCGCGCCTTTTCGCAGCCATCCGAAATGATATTGCGCACCAGAGTGGGGGCATCCATGTACATCTGCGCCCGCTCGCGCATCGGCTTTTGTTCTTCCAGCACCGCGTCAATCACCGGCTGCTTGCATTCCAGGCAGCCGATACCGGCCGAGGTGCATCCCTGACGCACCCATTCCTGCCGGCCTTCTTCAGAGTAGACCAAATGGAACTGCCACACCGGACATTTTTCCGGTGTGCCGGGATCGGTGCGCCGCACGCGCGCCGGGTCGGTCGGCATGGTACGAATTTTCCTTGTGACGCTATCCGCATCCTCGCGCAGGGCAATGGTGTTGTTATAAGATTTCGACATTTTCTGCCCGTCCAGCCCCGGCATCCTGGAAGCGGCCGTGAGCAGCGCCTGCGGCTCGGCCAGGATCATCTTGCCGCCGCCTTCAAGATACCCGAACAGGCGCTCACGATCGCCCAGGCTGAGATTCTGCTGGTCATTGAGCAAGGCACGCGCGGATTCCAGAGCCTCTTCATCTCCTTCCTGCTGGTAGCGGGTGCGCAGTTCCCCGTAAAGCTTGCCGCGCTTGCCGCCAAGCTTTTTGATTGCGGCCTCCGCCTTTTCCTCGAAACCCGGCTCGCGGCCGTAAAGATGGTTGAAGCGCCGCGCCAGTTCGCGCGTGAATTCGATGTGCGGCACCTGGTCCTCCCCCACCGGCACCTGGTTGGCGCGGTAGATCAGGATATCCGCCGCCTGCAGCAGCGGGTAGCCGAGAAAGCCGTAGGTGCTCAAATCCTTTTCAGTCAGCTTTTCCTGCTGATCCTTGTAGGTCGGCACCCGTTCGAGCCATCCCAGCGGCGTCATCATCGACAACAGGAGGTGCAGTTCGGCATGCTCGGGCACGCGCGACTGGATGAACAGCGTCGCACGGGATGGATCGACACCGGCGGCAAGCCAGTCGATCACCATGTCCCACACGTTCCGCTCGATCACCGCCGGCTCATCATAATGGGTGGTCAGGGCATGCCAGTCGGCGACGAAAAACAGGCACTCATATTCATGCTGCAGTTTCACCCAGTTTTTCAGCACGCCATGGTAATGTCCAAGGTGCAGGCTGCCGGTCGGGCGCATGCCGGACAAGACGCGTTCAGTAAACATGTTATTGGTTCTTTCCTGTTAAATACCAAAAAGCAGGGCAATCAGGGTCGTCATGGCATTGATCAACGGCCCCATGATTGCACCCAGCACGCCGCTGAACAGCAAGATCACCAGCACGATCATGCCGTAGGGTTCCAGCATGGCATAGCGGTAGGCCAAGCGGTGCGGCAGCAGGCTGACTGCGATGCGCCCGCCGTCCAGGGGCAGCAGCGGCAACAGATTGAGCACCATCAGCACCACATTGATGGTGACCCCGGCACGGCCCATCAACCCCATCGGCAGGGAAAGCGCACTGTCGGGCATCATGATGGCAATCTTCATCATCAGCCCCCAACCCAGTGCCATGGCGAGATTGGATGCGGGTCCGGCCAGAGCCACCCAGAGCATATCCTTCTTGGGATTGCGCAAATGACTGAAATTCACCGGCACCGGTTTGGCCCAACCGAACAGGATGCCGCCCATAACCAGTGTCAGGATAGGAATCAGGATGGTTCCTATCGGATCAATATGGCGCAGCGGGTTCAGGCTCACCCGACCCAGCATGTAAGCCGTGGTATCGCCAAAATGCTTGGCCACATAGCCGTGCGCCGCCTCATGCAGGGTGATGGCAAACACCACGGGCAGAGCGTAGACTGCAATCTGTCCTACAATATTCAATTCCATTTATTCTTTTTCCAGTCCAAAAGGATTGATGTCGCCCTTGCCCGCCCGCACCAGCACTGGCACCTCGCCGGTCAGATCGATCACCGTGGTGGTTTCCACATCGCCGTAGCCGCCGTCCAGCACCAGATCCACCTGATGCTCCAACAACTCACGGATTTCATAGGGATCATTGAGCGGCTGTTCATCGCCCGGCAATTGCAGGGTCGTGCTCAAAAGCGGCTCGTTGAGTTCGGCCAGCAAGGCCTGAAGAATAGGATGTGCGGGCACGCGCAGCCCGATGGTCTTGCGCTTCGGGTGCTGGAGGCGCTTCGGCACTTCCCGTGTCGCCTCCAGAATGAACGTGTAGCAACCCGGCGTATTGGCCTTGAGCAGCCGGAACTGGCGGTTGTCCACCTTGGCGTAGATGGAAATTTCCGCCAGGTCGCGGCAAACCAGGGTGAAGGGATGATCCTCGCCCTTGCCGCGTATCGCACGGATGCACTGCTGCGCCTCCTTGTCGCCCAGGCCGCAGCCTATAGCATAGCTGGCATCGGTCGGATAGATGATCACCCCGCCGTTGCGTATGATTTCGACCACCTGGTGAATCAAGCGCTGCTGGGGGTTTTCCGGATGGATAACAAAAAACTGCGCCATTATCAACCCCAGTGCTGAGTGCTGAGTGCCGAGTGCTGAGTAGCGCTCCCCTCAGGACTCAGGACTCTACACTCAGGACTGTTTATTTCCGGCCAATCGTGCCACACCGGCTTGCAGCCTGAGGGAAGATCGGGCAGGCGTCCCAGATCCATGTGACTTTCGCCCAGGCCGTGAAAATCGGAACCGCAGGAAGCCAGCAAGTCGTATTCCTTGGCGTAGCGGGCAAACTGGGCGAACTGGTCGGCGGTATGGCTGCCCGTCACCACTTCGATCGCCTCCCCGCCCGCTTCCTTGAAATCGGCGATCAGGCTGGCCAGATTGGTTCGGCCCAGGTCGTAGCGGCCGGGATGGGCCAGCACGGCGATACCGCCGCTAGCCCTTATCCATTCGACCGCGTCGGTGAAATCGGCCCAGCGATGCGCAACATAGCCCGGCTTGCCCTTGACCAGATATTTCTTGAACACCGTGCGGGTATCCTTGACGATGCCCTTTTCGACCAGGAAGCGGGCGAAGTGAGTACGGCTGATGATGCCCGGATTCGCTGCGTAAGCATAGGCGCCCTCCAGGCTGCCCTGAATGCCTGCCTTTTCCAGCTCCGCGGCCATCAGCCTGGCGCGTTCGCCGCGCCCGGCTCGAATCGCAGCCAACCCATCTTTCAATGGTTTGTAAGCAGGATCGATACGCAGACCGACGATGTGCACACTGCGGTTGTTCCAGGTCACCGAAACCTCGACGCCATTGACCAGGGCGATACCGGCCTCGGACGCCGCCTCGTGCGCCTCCTCTAAGCCGGCAACATCGTCGTGATCGGTCAGCGCCAGTACCCTGACGCCTTGAGCGGCCGCGCGCCTGATCAGCTCTGAAGGAGTGAACAAACCGTCCGAAACGGTGGAGTGGCTGTGCAAATCAATTGGAGACATCAAGAAGGAAGCTTGTTAAAACAACCCGAATCATAGCAAAATACCGGTCTTGATGAAATCGCGCAGAGTGTGTATACCCGCAGCATGAAAATCTTTTTTGATCTTTTCCCCATCATCCTGTTTTTTGCCGCGTACAAGTTTTTCGGCATTTACGTCGCTACCGCAGTGGCCATCGGCGCGACTTTCGCCCAAATCGGCTGGGTCTGGTTCCGCCACCGCAAGGTGGACACCATGCTGTGGGTAAGCCTGGCGATCATCTCGGTGTTCGGCGGCGCGACATTGCTGCTGCATGACGCCACCTTCATCAAATGGAAGCCCACCGTGCTCTATTGGCTGTTCGCCAGCGTACTGCTGATCAGCCAGACCGTCTTCAAGAAAAACCTGATCAAGGCCATGATGCAGAAGCAGATAGCCTTGCCGGAAAATATCTGGCGCAGGCTGAGCCTGGGCTGGGCCGTTTTTTTCGCCGCGGTGGGCGTCGTCAACCTGTACGTGGCCTTCAACTATTCCGAGAACACCTGGGTCAACTTCAAGCTGTTCGGCATTCTCGGCTTGATGCTGGTGTTTATCTTCGGCCAGGGTCTGGTGCTGGCAAAGTACGTCGAAGAAGAAAAGGATACGCAATGATGCTTTACGCCATTTTGGGTGACGATATCCCCAATAGCCTTGAGAAACGGCTTGCGGCCCGTCCAGCCCACCTTGCGCGCTTGAATTCCCTGCAACAGGACGGACGACTGTTGCTGGCCGGGCCATTGCCCGCAATCGACAGCCCCGATCCCGGACCCGCCGGTTTCTCCGGCAGCCTGATCGTGGCCGAGTTCGAATCGCTGGAGGCAGCGTTATCCTGGGCCGAAGCCGATCCCTACGTTGATGCGGGGGTTTATGCACGCGTCACGGTAAAACCATTCAAAAAGGTGCTGCCTGCATGAGTACGCCGAAAATGATCCGGGAAAGGCTCTCGCCGCTTTCCCCGGAACGGCTTGAAATAGAAGACGAAAGCGCCAGGCACGCCGGCCATGAAGGCGCGAAAGGCGGCGGGGGGCATTACCGGTTGATCATCGTTTCCTCGCAATTCGAGGGCCAATCCGCCATTGCCCGGCACCGCCTGATCCTTGACCTGCTGGGGGAAATGATGCAAAAAGAGATACACGCCATCAGCATTAAGGCGTACACTCCCAGCGAGAAAAATTAAACCGGGCTGATTCACTTCAATTCACACTATCAACTAGGATGTCATCAATGTTTTCATACAAATTACGGATACTTGCGATTTCCATTGGCAGCATGCTCACCCTCGCTTCCTGCAATGCCCAGGACACCAACAAACCGGCAGCAGCACCGGCAGTAGCGCCGGTAGCGGCCTCAAGCGCCGCGGCCATGCCCACTGTGAATGGCAAGACTATCAGCCAGGCGCACTTTGACTTCCTGCTCAAGCAAAGCCAGATGCAAGGACAGCCCGACACGCCAGCGCTCAGGAAGAACATTCTCGACAAACTGGTCATCGAGGAAATAGTCTCTCAGGAAGCGGTCAAGAAAGGCTTCGACAAATCTGCCGACGTACTCACCCAACTCGACCTTGCACGCCAAGGCATACTTATCCGGGCCTACCTGCAGGATTACGTCAAAAACAACGCCATCAGCGATAACGACGTGAAGGCCGAATACGAAAAAATCAAATCCCAGATGGGTGACAAGGAATACCATGCCCGCCACATCCTGGTGGACAATGAAGCCGAGGCGAAAGAGATCATCGCCAAGCTTAAAAAAGGCGAGAAATTCGAGAAACTGGCGGAAAAATCCAAGGATCCCGGCTCCAAGGGCAAAGGGGGCGATCTGGGATGGGCAGCCCCGGCCAATTTCGTGCCGGAATTCAGCGCCGCGATGACGAAACTGCACAAAGGCCAGTACACCACCGAGCCCGTGAAGAGCCAGTTCGGCTATCACATCATCAAGCTTGATGATGTGCGACCGGTGCAGGCCCCGGCCTTCGACGAGGTGAAACAGAACCTGCTTCAGCGTCTGCAGCAGCAGCAAATCGACAAAATTATTTCAGATCTGCGCGCCCAGGCAAAAGTTGAGGAGCCCGCAGCGGCAGCCAAGAAGTAACGCGGCACAACTCAGCCGCAGCAATAAAACGGGGGCGCTTCAAGCGCCCCCGTTTATTTCCATAAATTGACGCACGCCCTCGCTTGTCTTGATGATCGATATATAAGGTTTTGCTCCCCCGCAAGGAAGACTCCAGATGCTACGCAGCGACCACGGCGAGACAGCCGGGTGTATAAACATTAAATTTCCGGGCCGTTTTCGGGTGCGTACAATGGCCGCCGATATCAGCTAACCCGGATGCATCCTTTATGCTCGTGGCACCCAGACATTTTCATTGCCGCAGCTTTTGATCCCACCGCAATTGGAGAAATTCCGGCAGCCAGACCCGTCTCACTTCTTCGGCACGTCCTTCCAGTGGAAATACAGATCCTTGCCTTCCTTGCCGCTCAACGTAACCTCCTGTGACTCGGTAAATCCCTTGTAGCGCGCACTGACCTTGTATTTGCCGTTGGGCAACATCACATAGAGCATCGGCCCGGCCTTGGGCAGTTCGAACACCGGGTTGCCCTTGGCGTCAGAGATCACGACCGGAACATCGGCGATAAACTCGCCGTCCCTGCGCTCGGAAAAAGTCAGGCGCAACGGAAACTCCTTCGCGATACGGCGCATGGCGTCCGCTTCGTTCTTTCCGATGCCGCCGTTGAGATAAGTCGTTACGCTGAAGGTCTCCACGATAATCGGCTCAACAATCAAATCTTTCGCGTCGGCCGCCAGCGGAACAGATGTGATAAGGGTTGCGCCGATCAGTGCGGCAGTTAAAGTGGAACGGATTTTCATGATGATCTTCCTTCAGAAAAAATTATGTGTGTTCAGACGTTGCATTGACAACATACATTCGAGAGCCCGGCTTGCAGAATCTATCGACAGATAGATCCGCAAACCGGACTTGCCGCTCAAAGTCTAGTAGTCAGTCACGGTGAAAAGCATGGATGAGTTGAACCGTCACACCGGCGAAAGCCGGTGTCCAGGTTGTTGATTTTTCTGGATTCCGGCTTTCGCCGGAATGACGAGATTGTCCACCGGTTTCAATATGACTGACTACTAGTGTTTCTTGATCCCCCGCAGTTTCTTTAACAAAGAAGCCTTGGGCGTTTTCTGGCATTCCGTAACCAGCATTGGAATCACCTTGTCGGTTTCATCGATATCGGCTACAGCGTCAACTGCTTTGCCCT
Source organism: Pseudomonadota bacterium (assembly GCA_021801705.1). Classification (GTDB taxonomy): domain Bacteria; phylum Pseudomonadota; class Gammaproteobacteria; order Burkholderiales; family Sulfuricellaceae; genus Sulfuricella. The sequence goes on along the minus strand of JAJYXP010000044.1, from coordinate 81,130 downwards.
TGCTGTTGAAGCCCTCAGCCCAGTAGACCACTTTGGGTTTAACCACGTCGTCGAGTACCACAAACTCTTCACACGTCATTTTGGCCGGTTTGTGCGGCGCTGCCAAAACAGGGGAAATCATGCTTGTAGTCAGCAATACTCCACTCAGAACAGCCATCGTTACGGTTGATTTCATTTTCGTCTCCTGTCACAGTTAAAAAATGTGCAGCCAATCTGCACGTCATGTTTGTCTATCCGTGCAAAAACGATCAACAAACAAGATGCTCACGAACCTGATTTCACCGGTGCGGCCTGCTGTTTCGCACCGATCTTGTGTCCGAGTTCGTTCAGCGCATGCCCTAACGCATCGAAACCTCGGCCAACTTCATCGCGTGTCCACGTTGCGCCCTTGGCGAGCCTGTCGCCCAGTACCTTGGTATCGGCCACCGCCCCGGTGGCGTCCGCCTTCGCTTTCGCGCCGACCCAGCCCGCAGCACTTTCCAGGTCATGGGCGGCCGCCTTGAGTTCGTAGCCGGTCTTGTCGTATTCCTTGCGCGCCCACGACTCAGCCGCCTTGGTGCGATGCGCCAGAGCAAGCGAGCGGTTGGCATTGGCGAACGTTTTGTCCATGACCTTCTCGTCCTTGACCGCGCCTTTCTCGACGGAGCCAGCGAGCTTGTCGAGTTCCACCACGGAGCTGTCGAGTGCCTGTTTGGCGTCACCCGTGACGCGGACGGATTCCAGACGCATGTAGCCGGTCGCCTTGCGGATCTCGGTGGCCGCCGCCTTGTAGTCCTTTCTTGCGAAGGCCTCAATGGCGCTGCCGAAATGTCGTTGCGGCTCTTCGGACACGGGGTACCAGGTGGCCACGTCCGCCACCAGCCAACGTCGTTCCATATCGGCGCGAGCCGCCTTGTCGATGGCTTTGTCCAGATCCGCCTTGGTCTTGATTTTGCCGTTCTCGATGCCAGCGGCAGCGGCGCTGACCTTGCCGGCCACCGCATCCATGCGCCTAAAGGTATCCTGCGCAAGTTTCATCTCGGATTCGGCACGAACCTTGTCGGCCTTCGCGGCTTGGGCAGCCTGTTCCTTGAGCTTGTCGGCGACGGTACGCATCTCCGCAGCCGCCTTCTTGGTGTCCTTGGCATCGAAAGCCTTGCGTGCCGCATCCAAGTGAAGGCTGATCGAATCCGCGACCGGGGTGAAGATCGTGTCGTCATAGATGATCCAGTCGGTAGGAGAATTGATCGCCACCGGCGTCTTCGCCGCTGCGGGGGCCGCTTGCGCCGTTGGTGAGGCGGGCGCTTCCGCGGTCTGTGCGAACGCAACACCGGAGAGTTGTGCGGTGGCGATCAGGACGGCTGCCATTAGAGGATTGAGAGTGAGTTTCATATGTACTCCTTATCAGAGCGAATTTAACTTGATTGTGTAGATGGCGTTTGCTTCGTTTGCATCAGAGATGAGCGTGGTACGCTACAGCTCAGTCGATGGTGTGGTGATCGAATGAATCCAGGTCGACGCCGCCGAGCACTTCATGCGCCCTCATGATTTTTTGGCCATCGCCATGCACCACCAGCAGGAACTTGTTGGCTTTCACCGCTGCCTCGTAGCGCAGCACCGAATCCTTGGGAATGCCGATGGCGCTGAGCGCGCCAACCAGGGCGCTGGCGCCGCCAATCAACGCGGCGCCTTGCAGGCCGCCAAACAGCGTGGCTGCCAGCGGCCCCAGCACGATGATGTGCCCAACCACAGGCACGAACAAGAGTGCCGAACCAAACAGCATGCCGGCCATGCCGCCCCAAAAGGCGCCGAGCTTGCCGAAGAATTTAGCTCGGTCACCGGCGTTGAAATAACCCACCACATGCTCTTCGGTCTGGTAATCCTTGCCGAGGATGGAAATACTTTTCAAGTCGAAGCCCGCGCGTTGCAGCTTCTTCACGGCAGATTCCGCCTGAATATGATTGTCATACACCGCGACGGCAATATCGGTCTTGTTCTTGATCTGACTCATTGTTTCGTTCATGATCTGATCCTTTTCATTCGATTTAAAGAGTTTGAACGTCGCGGCGTTATTTTTTGTCCGTGCGCTCATGATGCTAACTCTAGACTGTGGCCTCTCTGATGTAAGCGCCTGAAAGTCACGATTTAGACGTGCCAGTGGTCACAAAGTGCAAGTGACCAAGGTCACATGCGCTGCGCCTTCCATGTCCGGCGGCATGCAATTCAGGCGATGATTCGCGCCAGGGGTTGATGAGGTAAGCTGAAACTATGGAGTCCGACGTTTCTGTAAAATGCAGGAAACGGAGGACTGAGATGGAATGCAATCCGCTAAAAAACGGCGGCCTACTTTGCGAAGGATTTTATGGAAAGCAGACTGGCCTCGCGACGGTAATATGCAGCGATCGGCAAGCGAATTCAGCTCATCGTTTTTCCAGAACATGAGCAATATATTTGTAAAGCTCGCTGGCTTCCTGGTCAGAGATTTTTTCGGGAGAGAAAGAAGGCATCGCGCCCGGTTTGCCGTCCGGCCGCTTAGGATCTCGAATAAAGGCGAGAAAGGTATTGATGTCCACTGTTTTGGAAGAATTCAACAAGGGCAGGCTTGGATCAATGATATTACCGCCATTGGGGTGGCAGCCGGCACAATTTCCATTGAAGACATTCATCCCCGCAAGATATGTTTCAGGCGTTTTTGGCTGCGCCCCGCCATAAACCAAGCCCCCTCCATAATATCCCAGCACCACGACAGCGGCGAAGGAACCGATGTAATTCAGCAGTACCCTCCCCGACCCCACGCCCTTTTTATGGGCCAGGATGATGCTGGCAAAGACAAGGACTATCAATATGGCAGCCAGTACCATCTTTATCTTAATCGGGAAAAGCCAGGCTCCCGCGTAAAAGTGCTGCCAATCCATAAGGCCGAACAATACCGTAGGAAATAAAAAGATGCCGGCGAGGATAGTGCAATGGTAAGCCGTTTTCTCCAAACCGGGTTGCCGGAACAGCGCAGCCGCGAGGCGAAATAGCAATGCCCCCACGATAAGCCCTATAGGTATATGAACTTCTGCCGGGTGAATTGGATGAGGGTAACCGAGTTGATCAAGCAACTTGTAAACGGAGTCGAACATGTGATTCCCCCTTTGCTTAACTTCCCAGCCCCTAAAATAATGTCGGCATCACAAACGGGTGGATGGCGGAATGGACGCAACCCCACCGGCGCCGGAGTCGTTGCCACCTTTATTGCTGGTCCTGGAATGGAATCTCAGCGTCTTTCTCAAAGCGCTTTTTACGCTTTTTGCCAAACGCCCAGAGCAGCACGCCTATGAACAAGACTAACAGTATGGCCGTGTAGATAAAGTACGCGTTTCCACTCATGAGCTTTCTCCTTCGATATTAACGCCATTTTTTCCATACCGGTTTCATCACGACACTGAGCCGGCTTGCATGTTTTTTTACTGTAGGCCTCCGTCGGTGTGATTTCTACTGTACAAAGTCACGATCTGGACACGAACGAAGTCATGTTCCGGCATGACTTTAGTCATGCCGACTCGCAGTGGGATTTCGCCGTGAACGGCCCTCGCGCCAGCCACAGCATGGGAATCAGCGCGAGTGCCATGAGCGCGCTACTACGCATCACCGACTGGGTGGCGAGAAAAGACGCCTGCGCGCCGACAACGTCCCGGTCAATGTAGATAAGCGCGGCCCGATAGCTCATGCCGAGTTGCTGCAACTGCGCCAGATACGCGTTAAAAGCGGAGTTGGATGGCGTGATGTGCTCGACCAGTTGCGCGTAAAACTGGTCAGTACGGTCTGCCCACAGCGTGGTCATGATCGAGGTGCCAAAGCTTGAACCAAGATTGCGGAAGAAACTCGCCAGCCCGGAGGCGCTTGCCACCTGCTCACCGCTCAAACCGGAGAGGTTGATAGTCAGGAGCGGCAGGAACAGGCATGACAACCCCAGCCCCATCAGCAAACGGCTTAATGCCAATGCCCAAAAATCCACATCGGGAGAAAAACCGGCATTGAGCATTGCAAACCCGGCGAACACCACCAGCCCGAAACTCGCCACCGCACGCGCATCGAGACGATGAATATTCGCACCGACAACAGGCCCCATCATCACTGCCAAAATGCCGCCAAACGCCATGGTGCGCCCCGCCCATTCGGAGGTATAGCCCATCTGAGTTTGCAGCCATAGCGGGGTAACGATGTTGACACCAAAAAATGCCACCGAGACCAGTGCCAGCGAGACCACCCCAACAGTGAAATTGCGTCGGCCGAATAGCCGCAGATCGATCACCGGATGCTCGGCTGTCAGCTCCCACGCCACCAGCGTGATCAGCGCGACCGCTGAGATACACGCCAGCGTGACGATGAAGCTCGATCCGAACCAGTCAAGTTCCTTCCCTTTGTCGAGAAGGATTTGTAACGCGCCGATACCCGTGATCAACAGGGCCAGACCGACCTTATCCACCGGTTTTTTGACGCGGGCGGTTTCGCATCCGGCCAGCAGAGTGCCAACCAGCGCCGCGCAGATCAGCCCAATCGGAAGATTGATGAGAAAAATCCAGCGCCAGGATAAATGCCCGGTCAGCCAGCCGCCAGCCAAGGGGCCTGCAATCGGCGCTGCCACCGTAGTCATGGCAAAAATCCCCAGTGCGAAGCCACGTTTGGCAGGCGGGTAAAGCGATAGCAGTATGGCCTGCGCCAGCGGCACCATGGAGGCGCCGACCGCACCCTGCAGCGCGCGCATGCCCAGCAACACCTCAAAACTTGGCGACAGAGCGCACAACAGCGATACCAGCGTAAACAGCAGCGTCGCCCCCAGAAACAGGCGCAACTGGCCGAACCGCAGCGCCAGCCAGCCGCTCAACGGCAGCATGATCGCCTCCGACACTGCGTAAGAGGTAATCACCCAGGTACCCTGATTCGGGCTCACCCCGAGGCTGCCGGAAATGGCGGGCACTGAAACATTAGTCACGGTCAGGTCGAGAATATTCATGAACGACGCCATCGCCAGCGCAAAAGTCGCGCCCAGCCGCATCACGCCCTGCGGCAGCGGCAGCGCGGCAGCGGGAGACGCATTCACGGTGAGTGCCCCTGGTTGGCGGCGATGATCTGGTTTATCCGCGCTTCGGCTTGCTGCTGCACACCGTCGAATACGGGTGTCGTTTCGGAAGCAGGCGTGACGGCACTGACCGCCGCGTCGCGCGTGGCGTGAATATCAACCGTCACGTTCATCGATAGCCCCACGCGCAAAGGATGCTTCGCGATTTCCGCCGGATCGAGTGCGATGCGCACCGGCAGCCGCTGCACGATCTTTATCCAGTTTCCGCTTGCGTTCTGAGCAGGCAAAAGCGACTGCGCACCCCCCGTGGCCGGCAACAGCCCCGCCACCTTGCCGTGAAACACAACACTCTTGCCATAAAAATCCGAAACCAATGTCACCGGCTGGCCGATGCGCAAGTTTTCCAGCCTGGTTTCCTTGAAGTTGGCATCGACCCACACGTCCGATAGCGGCACTACCGTCATGAGTGGCGCACCCGGCGATACTTGTTGCCCCAGTTGCACGCTGCGCTTGCCGACCACGCCATTCACCGGCGCAACGATCATGGTACGTGCTGCCGCCACAAACATCTGGCGCACATTGGCGGCCGCCGCTGCCACGTCCGGATGGTTCTCCAGCGAGGTGTTCGCCACCTGTGCCGCCGCATTGGCGAATTGTTCGCGCGCACCGCCGATAGCCGCTCGTGCCGCGGCGGTAGTGGCCACCGCCGCATCGTATTGCGCATGCGTCACCGCGACCGTCGAACGCGCATTCAATAACGCCTGTTCAGAAATAAAACCTCGTTGCGCCAGCGCAATCTGCCGCGCAAGATCACTCTGAGCGTTTTTCCACGCCGCAAGCGCCGCCGCAATATTGGCTTCGGTAGTGCGCATATCCGCACTGCGCTGACTCACACCCGCCGCAGCCTGTGCGCTTGCTGCAAATTGCCCGCGCACGTTGCGCACGGACTTCGCCAGTTGCGCCTCGCTTGCCGCCAATGCCGCCGCCGCATCCACACCGTCAAGTTGCACCAGCGGCTGGCCGACGTGAACGGTCTGTGTTTCATTCACAAAAATAGATTTCACTGTACCGGCTGTCTGCGCGTTCACCTGCACCAGATTGCCGCCAACGTACGCATCGTCCGACGTCACCTGATAACGTAACACCACGGCCAAATACGCCCCGCTTGCCAGCGCTACCAGCATCACTATGACGGCTATGCTGATCAGGGCGCGGCGACGTCGGCCGTCACGCGTAACGAGGGGCGAGGAAGACCCGCCGGTAGATAGACTGTCACTCATGATGATTGTTTCAAAAACAAGATATTCGATTTATCGATTGATGTTGAGTAATAGCCAACGGGCTTGCCGTGTATCAGGAAGTTCCTTATCCATTTGCTCGCGCATTGAGTTTGATGAACCATGCGCCGAGAAACAGCGGCACCCCCCAGAGCGCGGAAGCGAGATAAATGCGATCCAGCGCTTGCACCTGCTGCAGCAGACCCAACCCGTAAGAGCCGAGTCCCTCGCCGGCCATCAGCGCCGCAACGACAAGCCCGGCAACTTGAGTCTGTTGCCGTGGAAATCGCGCCAGGGTCAAGCTCATCACGAACGGATAATAAATACTGCATGCGGTACCCGCCAGTGCAAACACCCCTACCAGTGCCCACATGCCTGACAGCCACGGCAAGGCGGCAAAACAGACTGCGATGCCCATGGACGACGCGAACAACAGGCTGCGCCGCGAAACCCAGATTTCCGGCAAGGGGGCCAGTAGCAGTCGAAACAATGTCATGCTGCCCCAAAATGCCGAAAGCGCCAGCATCCCGGCATGATTGCCGAGATGTTTGTCGACACTCAGGTAGACACTCGACCAACTGCTGAAACTGCCTTCGCAAATCGCGTAAATCAGCACCACCAGCACAAACGGCGATAAGCCGCTCGGCCAGAAAGACGAGCGGGACTCGTCATCGGCCTCCGGCAGGCGCGGCAGCCAGGCGATGGCGAAACCGGCAGCCAGCGCGAGGGGCCAGACGCTCCAATTCAAGCGTGCCTGCAGTGCGGACAGGATGAATGGGGAAAGCGCCGTGGCACCGCCTATCAGTGCGTTGAGCAGGGTGACGGCCGCGCTGACCGACTGGCCGAAAAAATGCGCGGCGTAGTGGTTGATGGCCGCCAGCGTCCAGCCAAAGCCTATGCCCAGCAACAAGCTTTCCGCCAACATCAGGGCGTAGGCCAGCGACCCGCTGGCATGCGCCGCAGCGGCCAGCAGCAACATGGCCAGCAGATTGGCCAGGAGTCCCAGACGAAACAGCCTTCCCATGCCGAGACGGCGCTGCACCCAGCCCGCCGCTGCGGCACCGACAATCGCGCCCGCCGTCTGCGGCAGGAACAGCCACGCGTACTCCGAGCTGCTGAAAAGGTAAGGCGCGGCTACAAGGGTATTGCCCAGTGCGGGAATCAGCACAAAGGCACTGCCCTGCAGAAATCCGGCCAGATAGATGCTGGCGATAAAGAGCCGGCGCGGCGGGTTCACGCCGCACCCAGCCGATGGCGCAGGATTTCAGCCACGCGCAGGGCATTGGCCATGATAGTCAGCGAAGGATTGACGGCGGATATCGACGGCATGAACGAGGCATCCGCCACATACAGATTGTCGAACTCATGGCTACGGCAAGTTGGGTCAAACACCGATTGTTGCGGATCGACTCCGGTGTGGTAGCGGTTCGTGTTAAACACGGTCTCGGCATCCCAGTTGGCCGGCTCGCGCGGCAGATAATCGCCGCGCTCCAGGATCAGGATAGACAGGCCGCTGGACGCAAGTGCGCGCGCCAGCGTGCCGCCGCCGGCGCCGCTGCCGATAATGATGACATCCGCATCCATCTCAGCCGCCATGGTTGAAGTCGGGATAAATCAGCATCCCGCCATCGACCACCAGCGTAGTGCCGGTAATGTAGCTGGCCAGATCGCTCGCCAGAAACGCAGCGACACGGCCGATTTCATCCGGCTCGCCCGGCCGGTTCATGGCGATTTTCTGGTCGAGATCGCGCAAGCTGTCCGGGTTGCCCCAAACGTCGGCGTTGATCGGCGTGCGGATCGCACCAGGCGCGATAGCCAGCACACGCACTCCTTGTGTGGCGACTTCCTGCGCCACGGTCTTGGTGAACATCGAGAGTGCCGCTTTGGCGCTGGTATAGGCACTGTAGCCGGCCCACGGGATGAATTCGTGCACCGAGGTGATCTGTATGATCACGCCTCGCTGTTGCGGCAACATGCGCCTGAGCGCCTGCCGAGTGCAGAAATAAGGCCCATGCAAATCGACAGAGATGACTGCACGCCAATGCTCCGGGTCACTGCCGGCGCACATTTCGCGCGCACCATCCATGCCGGCGTTGTTGACCAGAATGTCCAGGCCGCCGAAAACCGAGTCAACTTCGGCAAACATTTTTTCCACCTGCGCGGGCTGGCTCACATCGCCATAAACGGCGACCGCCTCCCCGCCTCCCTGCCGGATCTGTTCGACCACGGTTTCGGCGCTGACACGGTCATTCAGGGCATGCACCGCGACGCGCGCACCTGCAGCGCTCAAATTCAGCGCAATGGCGCGACCCAGCCCGGAATTCGCGCCGGTGACCAGTGCGCGGCGGCCCGATAAATCAATGGCAATCATGGTGTGGCTCCTGCAATGACGACAATTTGAAAATCCTCGCCCTGCCAAGCGTCTCGGCTCGGCCAATAGAGGGTGAAATCGACACGCTCGCCGGCGGCAAGATCTGCCGTGGGCAAGTGTGCGACGTACCCCAGCCCCCAGTCTTCCGTAGCGACATCCATCGGGTTTTGCCAGCCGTTCTTGCCCCAGTGCACTAGAGCGGGCTCGGACAATAGCAAGCGCAACGCCTGTCCAACGACAAGTTGCTGTACGCGCTGGCGCGGTTGCCACAGGGCGTAATCCAGTTGCGGACGCACGCCGCCATAACGCGCCCAAGTCCGTGCGGGGCGGTCCACCGGCGCGCCGGCGGCGAGGCTTAACGCCAGTTTGATGAATTCGGCATGCGCCCACACCAGCGGCATGGCAGAACCGCTGGGATGGCCGGGATATAGCCTGCGTTCCGGGATGGCCTCGCTGTCCCACACCTGTTCCGGCAACAGCCCGCCCTTGCCGGTCATCTGTGTCATGGCTTGCAAATAAGGCTGTACATCCTCGCCCGCCAGCAGCGAAATATGGCCGCGCTCACCGCTCAGCAGCGGCCAGCCGCGCCCGCGCCCCCAGCCGTCGAAAGGCGCGCCGTCGGGGTGCTCGCCGTAACCGTCACCGTTATAGCGGTGCCACACCGGGCCATTCGGCGTGTCGGTTTTAAGCAGCGTATCAATAGCGGCGATGCTTGCCGCCATGGCTGGATCGTCCACGGCGCGCAAGCCAAAGCGTGCGAGTTGCAGGCAGTCGATGGCAAGCTGTTCATCGGCGGCAAGCCCCAGATCGTGCGCACGGTTCTTGACCAGCAGATGTTCCAGTTTTGCACCCTCATGAATCAGCACGTCTCTCGGTGCGCTGCGCATGTAGTAACCTGGCACGCCAAGCAGCCGTGAAAGCGTAGTGTCTGCTGCCCATGTCCAGTCTTCCAGGCGTGCGTTCCAGGCATCGGCCAACATCAACGCGCACTCAGCTTCGCGCCCGTGAAGAAACCTGCTGCCTTCGACCAGTGCGGCGATGGCCACGGCGACGGTGAAGGTGTTGATGCCAGCATCTTCCTCCCAGCGATCCTGGCAGGTGACCGGACCCTCCCGGGCAAGAAAGCAGAGCGCGCGACGCACCATGTCGCCGACCCGCACCTCGCCCAACGCGTCGCGTTCCGCCAGCATACTGGCAAGCAGCACCGGGAAGGCCGTTTCGTCGAGCTGTATGCCTTGCCAGAAAGGCTTGCCGCCCAACCACTGGTTTTGCAGCCAGTGACCGTTGGCCTGCTGGGTGGCGATGAGGTAAATCAGAACACGTTGCGCATCCGAAAGGCAGCCGAGCGCCACCAGCGCGCCCGCGGTTTCGACCAGGTCGCGCGCCCACACCAGATGGTAGCCGCCGCGACTGTTGCTGGCCTCGCCCCAAGGCACCGACAGACTGGCGACAAATGCGCCGGGGAATGTGCGGTCTTCATGGATTTTGATGACTGCTGCCGAGCGCCGCAGCAATACTCGTGTTTCCGCCTTCAGCAAAGTCTCCAGTTCAGACGGCCAGTGTATGTTATCCAGCCATCGCTGCCAGGTTCTGCAATATGCCGTCCAGCGCGTCTCAAAACCAGCCGCCAGCGATTGCAGTGCCAGCGTGGCAGCAGCTTCGCGGCTGCTGGAAAGGCCCAATGCCAGCGTGCCTGCGTGCGGCAGTTGCGCGGTCAGCGAGACTTCGCCGGGACCGGCCTCGGCATAATGCCAGCTCATGCAGCCATTATTATGAAAATCCTGCCAACCGTCGCTCGCGCCCACCAGCCCGACCGAACGTTGCAATAAAGCCGGACGGCCCTCGCGATCGACTGCTGCGAGCGCCAGCCCGAACGGTCCCTGTTCAGCCCACAGCAGTGGGCGGCCTTCCCACTCGCCCACCCAGGCCTGATTGCAGGTTGCATCTTCACCAATACGCGGTGCGGCTAGAACATAGAGTTGCAGTGCCGCTTCGCCCTCGAGTGCAAAATCAATTAGCAGCACATCCCGTTCAGGATCGGCGCATATTCTGAGCGCGAACGTAAAACGGGCATGGCGATGCGTAATGGTGATGGCCGGAATAGCCTCTTCCTGCCACGTCACGGTGTAATTTCCCATACGTCGCAGCTCCACCCAGAAACCTGCGCCGTCGGCGACAATGAATCCCATGTCTTTCAATTGCGGAATATCCGGCCGTGGGAAATAGACTTCGGTGACAATACCTTGCGCCACGGTGAACCACAGCCGCGATGTACCCAGTGCTGTGCCCACCGCATCCTTGGCTGCTGGAGCCCAATTCGGGCTGACATAGCTTGGCGCAGGGGCCGTGCCTTGAGGTTGAATATTTTCTGACATATTCATCGCCCGCCTAAAACACGTCGTCAGAGGAGTCGTTGAGCAGCAGGTCGACCCGGCCAAAAAAATGCAACGGGGACACTACGGCGGTAGCGAGGCGTCCATAGGGCATTTCGGAGGCGGGGAAATCCGGTGTGGCAGGCATGATGTTTCCTTGTTATTGGAGATGTTTTGAAATTACATTGCCCCTGCTGAATCAACAATTGCACAAAGTCACGACATTGCAGTGACGTGCGTCACATTTCATTCCTGTCCGATCCACATCCGGTCTGCATTTCACAACTGGAAACCGAGCCAGAGCACCAAGCCTTCGCCGAGGTCACGCCAAAGGCCGGGCGGTTGCGACACGTATAGGCAGGCAGAACTCCGCTCCAAATCGAACCAGGTTGTGTAACGCATTACATCACTGGCAGATTCAAATGCCACCATCAGCTCGTAGTTGAGAAACAGGCTGCGGCTGTCGAGGTTGGCGGATCCTGCCAGCGCCAGCACATCATCGAAGATGGCGAGCTTGGCGTGCAGCATTTGTGGCGCAAGCCAGATGCGCACGCCAGCTCCGGTTAGAGCACGTAATGAACGATGCCGCGCGATGTCGGCCAGACGATGGTTGGAGCGTAGGGGCAAAAGCAAATCCACTTGCACACCCCGCCTCGCCGCCATGGTGAGTCCCAGCAGCAAGGCGTTGTCGAGCACGACATAGGGTGAGACGAGCGCAATGCGCTTGCTTGCATGATAGGCAGCGCTAACAAGTAGCGCATGCACGGTGTCATCTGCCTGGTCTGGGCCTGATGCGATAATTTGCGCTACAGGTTCGCCGGAGGCTGTAGTAATGGGCGATATGTTAGCCTTTAATATTGGCCTTGCAGCACCCGCTTTGGCGCCTGTAGCAAAAATCCAGTCCTGCTGGAACAGGTTGGCCGCCTGGCGGGCGAGATGGCCTTGTAAATCGAAGCTCAGGTCGCGCCAGGCCGGCCTGCCACCCTTGTCTTCGAAATACTCGGCAGCCAGGTTACGTCCACCACTCCACAGCCGTTCGGCAGCATGGCCGGCATCGGCCACTACAAGCTTGCGATGGTTGCGCAGATTCGTACGTCCCTTCATTGGCGAGTGTATGGGCGGCATGAAGAGCCCAATCTGCACACCGGCTCGTTCGAGGGCGGGCAGGTCGGACGTCCCTCCCAGCAGACGACCCACGCCGTCGAGCAGTAGCCTCACCTGTACCCCATCGCGCACCCGAGCCATCAGGCGTGCGCCGACCGCTCCTCCCAACGCATCCCGCCCAAGAATAAAGGTACAGACATCGAGGGTGTGTTGTGCGCCGTCGATTACCTCAAGCAGTGCGTGCAGCGATTGAAAACCATCGGCATGAATGCGCAAGGAACGATAAGTCGTGAGAGGCGGCTGCCCTAAGGCGGCAATTAGCTGTGCCGGCCAGGTACTTTTGTCATCCTGGAGATTCGAAACACGAATATTCGGAGAAGAGCAACCTGCATGGGGAAGCTTGCGTGTACCGAACAGCAGATACAGCGGCAGTGCAACGTAAGGTACGAGCAACATGAACAGCACCCATCCAATCGCGGCGGATGGATGCCGGCGTTGCTGCTGTACGTGTGAAGTCACCACATAGACAAGCAGCCCAACAACGATGGCTAACCCATGCAGCGAAAGCCAATGCGACGATACCAGAGCAAAGCTCATGGACAGGCCAAAGGAATCGAAGAAGCCTCAGTCACCTCGCCGCTGGCGTACTGACATCACGGCCAGTTCGGTGCGCGTGTTGGCGTGAAGCTTATCCATGATACGGCTGACGTAGTTCTTGACCGTACCCTCTGCGAGAAACACGGTATTGGCAATCTGCCTGTTGCTCATACCTTCGGCAATGAGCCGCAGTATCTTTTCTTCCTTGTCGTTGAGTGGCTCGGTCATGTCATCCTGAGCATGGGTCATCGGCGGGACAGATTGAATCGGACTCGATGCGGGCGAGTGCGCGGCCACATCAAGTTTCAGACCTTCGGAAACAGACCCAAGCCGGAGAAATTGTTCCATGACCTTGCGCGCTATTTGCGGAGTCAGCCTGGATTCGCCGCGATGCACAGCGCGTACCGTCTCCAGCAATTCATCTTCAGTCACATCCTTCAACAGGTAGGCGTGGGCGCCGGCACGAATGGCCTCGAAGACAGTTTCTTCGGCTTCCAGCGTGGTCAGCACCAGCACATGCGTCTGCGGCAGCGACAGCGTAATTTCGCGCGTGGCGGCCACGCCGCCCTTGCGCGGCATGTGCAAATCCATCAACACCACGTCTGGAAGCAACTGCTGCGCCATCTCGACGGCTTCCACACCGTCGCACGCCTGACCCACCACCTCCATGTCCGGCTCAACCGACAGCATCAACGCCATTCCCCGGCGGATTAGAGCCTGGTCGTCGACGATAAGGACCCGGATGCGAGGAAACTTGTCAGGGACTTCCACAGTCACTGAACACCGCCTTGGCCGTAATCAGGGTTGCGAGATGGCAGCGCATCAGTCAATTGCTCACGGACGCGCCCAACCGCAGGGGGAGGCAACCGTGCGGTGAGGTAGTTCAATATCGCCGAGATGGCAAGCGCCGCCTGTGCAGGAGAAATGTCTGCCTGTTGTGCTACAAGTTGAATTAATTTATCCACCTTGTTGTATCCGTATCATTGCAGCGTTGCGCAAAAATGAGTAATAACTTTTTCGTGAGAATGAATCTACCGGATTCCTTACCTGATTGCGAGGGCCGCTGGTCATGAGTTTGCAGTGACTTTCGTCACTTGCTACCATACCACTATAGATGCCTTGCGCGACTGGAGCCGGATGAGAAGTTTTTTGCGGAATTTGGACCCGCGCCGTAGCATGGCCGCGGCAATAGCCTGGCTCGTCATCGCGCTGGCCGCATGTTTCGCGACTGTGGCTGCTATCTGGGTCGGGGGAATGGCACGGGCGAACATCCTGCAACAACATGTTCAGCAGTTTACGCTGGAAACCGATGCGCTGGCATCCGACATTAATCGGGCGCTCGTGTCTCGGCTGAATGCAGTCAAGGCTTCCGCAGCCATGCTGCGGACTGATGCGGGTTCTGACACCCCGCGCGCGTTGCATACCGTGTTCGACGAGCTTCAATCGATATACCCTGAATTCGAATGGATTGGCCTGGCGGATGCAACCGGCAAAGTGGTGGCGGCTAATGCCGGCCTGCGCGAAGGGAGTAACGTTGCCGAACAACCTTGGCTATTGCAGGGCTTGAAGGGCCCATGGATAGGCAACGTGAAAAGCGAAGCGTCGCTCAACGAGAAGCCGCACCCCGTTCGGGAGGACGAGCCGCGTCGATTTGTCGACATGGCTGCTCCCGTTCGAAACTCTAAAGGCCGGGTAGTAGGTGTTGTAACTGCGCACTTGAGTTGGCGCTGGGCAAGCGCCTACGCACAGCGACTAAGCGAGACCTTGTACCCGGAAAATCCCGTCCATGCAATGGTATTGAACCGTGAAGGGGTTGTTCTCGTCGGCCCGGATACCTTTCAAGGAAAACGCTGGAGCGGAGTCGCCGTCAATGACAAGGTATTGGCCGATGCAAAACCAGCCACTTTGAAAGATGGAACACCAGGCTTTGTATCTGCTTTTGAGCGTCTTCCAGGCGGACAGGTGGTATTGGTGGCTCGCGCAGGGATGGATGTGAACAACGAGTTGAAAGCCCTGGGGTGGCGCGTTCAGTTTATCGAGCCAGCGACACGGGCATATCGACGAGCTAACGCTTTGTGGATGCATATCCTGTTGGTTTCGTTGGGCACGGGAGGATTCATAGCGTTGCTCGGCGTGCTGGTGGCGCGCCGTCTGGCACGTAGATTGACGGATCTCACTCGCTCAGTAGAAGCCGTGGGCAAGGATGATACTTCGCATATTGAGGTGGCCAGCGGGTCGGACGAGGTTGTGCGGCTGGGCGTTGCCTTCGCTGATGTGCTGGGAGCTTTGCAAGTTGAGCGGAGTAAGTTGCGCACGCTCAGTGCCGAGCTCGAACAGCGAGTCGCCATCCGCACCCGCGAGGTAGAACGGCTCGCCGAAGAGTCGCGTTACGCCGCGATAGTGCGCGAACGCCTCAAGATTGCACGAGACCTGCACGATACGCTCGCTCATTCGATGATGGCCATGCTTGCCGAAGTTCGCCTGCTGCGCAAACTGCACGTCCACGACCCTGGAGCGTTAAGCGACGAATTGGCGCACGCCGAACAGGTTGCCCATCAGGGTCTGAAAGCAGCGCGCGCCGCCATCACACAGATGCGCTTCAACGCCGTACGTGACGTTGGACTGGGCGCAGCGCTGGCCGATGCCATCAAGCTGTTCTCGGAACGCACCGGCCTGGCCGTCGATTTCATCAGTGAACCCAGAGCTGCAAGCTTTGCCGACGAACGTGCCGAAACAGTATTCCGCATCGCTGAGGAGGCACTGCGTAATGTGGAGCGCCACGCCATGGCCAGTCGAGTGAGGGTAGGTCTGCGCGATGTGGGCGAAGGCGCTCTGGAGCTGAGCATCGACGATGATGGCGTGGGTTTCGACCCATATACCTCTCACTCCGGGCACTATGGCCTGGTGGGCATGCAAGAGCAGGCGCAGCTGATCGGGGCAGAACTGACCATCAAAAGTACCCCTAACGAAGGCACGAACTTGCGGCTCGCTTTACGTACAGAACCCGATTTACGGCCGTAGACAAAGTCACATCAAGAACATGACATCTGGATCCAGCAGAAGCGCCTACCCTGCGGTACGAATATTCGCTTCGGGTTCCACGCCAGATCAAGAAATTATTCGCCGCGGATCTTGGGAAAAGTGTCGACGATTTCCTGGCAATTGCCGTCGTTATCGTACCAGTACAGCTTTCCATCATCTTCGAACGCCGCCAACTCATGGGAGCCGTCGCAGTAGGGTGGCGTAGCCGACAGGCCGCAAGCGCAAATGTATTTGGTCTGCTCTCCGACCGAAATCTGGATCGGCTCCGCTTTCGTTTTTTTAATCAGTCTGGCCATCATTTACTCCTTTTCAAGTTATCCGCATGTTGCGAATTTACCCGACCCACTTGCGGGCATTGCGGAACATCCGCATCCAGGGGCCATCCTCGCGCCAGTCATCGGGGCGCCAGGAATGCTGCACGGCGCGGAATACCCGCTCGGGGTGCGGCATCATGATGGTAAACCGGCCATCGGGTGTCGTCAGGCCCGCAATACCCCGAGGCGAGCCATTCGGGTTGAGCGGATAGGTTTCGCTCGGCTTGCCCCGGTTGTCCACATAACGCAGCGCCACCTGTGCCGCCTCCATTTGCTGCACGCTCCTGAACTCGGCATAGCCTTCGCCGTGCGCCACCACGATCGGCATGCGGCTGCCTGCCATGCCGTCGAGGAAAAGCGACGGGTTCTTCTGCACTTCCACCATAACGAAGCGCGCTTCGAACTGTTCCGATTTGTTGCGCACGAAATGCGGCCAGTTTTCGGCACCCGGGACGATGTCGTGCAGGTTGCTCATCATCTGGCAGCCGTTGCACACACCCAGGGCGAAGGTGTCGCCGCGGCTGAAGAAGCCCTCGAACTCGTCGCGCGCGCGCGCGTTGAACAGGATGGATTTTGCCCAACCCTCCCCCGCGCCAAGCACGTCGCCGTAAGAGAAGCCGCCGCAGGCCGCAAGACCGTGAAAATCCCGCAGCGAAACCCGCCCTCCGATAATGTCGCTCATGTGCACGTCCACCGCCTCGAAGCCGGCTCGGTCGAAGGCAGCAGCCATTTCGACCTGGCCGTTCACGCCCTGTTCGCGCAGGATGGCCATGCGTGGGCGGCTGCCTTGGGCGATGAAAGGGGCGGCGACATCCTCGTCCAGATCGAAGCTCAACGCCGCCGCCATGCCCGGATCACCGCCATCGAGAATGCGTTCGTATTCTTCATGGGCGCACTGCGGGTTGTCACGCAGCGCTTGCAGCCGGCTGGAGGTTTCCGACCAGGCGCGCTGCAGTTCGATGCGGCTGGCGCCGAAGACTTCCATCTCGTTGCGCACGATGGACAGCCGGTCATCATCGCCCAAAGAGCCGATCACATGCAGCTCGCCGCGCAGGCCGGCAGCGAAGAACGCGTCCATCACCGCCGGGGTGTCGCTGCGCTTCACCTGCAATACGGCGCCCAGTTCCTCGTTGAACAGCACGCCGAAAATCCGCTCGGTGTAGCCGTTCGGCGGCACTACAGGCTCTTTTCCGCTCGCCTCTGCGTCGTAACCGATGCGTTCAATGCACAACTCGTCCAGAGCAACCGTTACACCGCAGTGACCGGCGAACATCATCTCGCACAAGGTAGCGAATAGCCCGCCGTCGGAACGGTCGTGGTAGGCGAGGATCCGGCCATCCTGGTTCAGTCTCTGTATCGTGGCGAAAAACGCCTTGAGCTGGGCCGCACTCGCCACATCCGGCGTCTCGTTGCCGGTTTGCCGGTAAACCTGCGCCAATGCCGAGCCGCCCATGCGGTTGCGTCCCTGCCCCAGGTCGATCAGGATCAGGTCGGTATCGCCCGCATCGCTGCGCAATTGAGGGGTCAATGTCCGCCGCGCGTCCATGCAGGGCGCGAAGGCCGAGATGATGAGAGACAGGGGGGCTGTGACTTCCTTCTTCCGCCCCTTTTCTTCCCACACCGTTTTCATCGACATCGAATCCTTGCCCACCGGGATGCTGATCCCGAGCTGCGGGCACAACTCCATGCCCACAGCGCGCACCGTGTCGTAGAGCGCGGCGTCTTCGCCGGGGTGTCCGGCAGGCGCCATCCAGTTGGCGGACAGCTTGATGCCGCCGATTTCGGCAATCCGCGCCGCGGCAATGTTGGTGATCGCCTCGCCGATCGCCATCCTTCCCGAAGCAGGCGCGTTGATCAGCGCCAGCGGCGTGCGTTCGCCCATGGCGAAGGCCTCGCCGCGAAATTCCGTGAACCCTGCCAGGGTAACCGCGACATCGGCGACCGGCACCTGCCACGGCCCGACCATCTGGTCGCGGGCGGTCAGGCCGCCCACAGTGCGATCGCCGATAGTGACGAGAAAGGTTTTGTCCGCCACCGCCGGCAAGCGCAGCACACGGAATGCCGCATCGCGCAGGTCCAGCCCTTTCGTCTCGAACGGCGGCAGTTTCCTGGCCAGATGTTCGACGCTGCGCGTCATCCTGGGCGGCTTGCCAAGCAGCACCGACAACTCCATGTCTATCGGCCGATTGTTGAAATGGCTGTCTTCCAACAGCAACCGCCGCTCCGCCGTGGCTTCGCCAACCACGGCGTAGAGGCAGCGTTCGCGCTGGCAAATCGCCTCGAACCGGTCGAAATCTTCCGGCTTGATGGCGAGCACATAGCGTTCCTGCGCCTCGTTGCTCCAGATCTGCATCGGCGACATGCCCGGCTCTTCGTTGCGGATGGCGCGCAACTGGAAACGGCCGCCACGCCCCGAGTCGTTCACCAGTTCCGGCAGCGCGTTGGACAGGCCGCCCGCGCCGATATCGTGGATCGAAACGATGGGGTTTTTGTCGCCCAGTTGCCAGCAACGGTCGATCACTTCCTGGGCGCGCCGCTGCATTTCCGGGTTGCCTCGCTGCACCGAGTCAAAATCGAGATTTTCGGCATTGGCGCCGGTATCCATGCTGGAAGCCGCCCCGCCGCCCAGGCCGATGAGCATGGCCGGACCGCCGAGCTGGATGATCAGCGCGCCGGGCTGAATCCGCTGTTTTTCCGCATGGCGGGCGGAGATGTTGCCGACGCCGCCGGCAAGCATGATCGGCTTGTGATAGCCGCGCCGCTCACCCGCCACATCCTCTTCGTAGGTACGGAAATAGCCAGCCAGGTTGGGGCGGCCGAATTCGTTGTTGAACGCGGCACCGCCAATCGGCCCTTCCAGCATGATCTGTAGCGGCGATGCGATGCGGCCGGGTTTGCCATAAGAGTGCTGAGTGCTGAGTCCTGAGTCCTGAGTTTCGGTGTTTTCGTAATATTCCCAGGGCTGAACAAATCCCGGGATATTCAGGTTGGAAACGGAAAAACCGGTGAGCCCGGCCTTGGGCCTGGAACCGCGGCCGGTCGCACCCTCGTCGCGAATCTCGCCGCCCGAGCCGGTCGCCGCACCGGGAAAGGGCGAAATCGCGGTGGGGTGGTTGTGGGTTTCCACCTTCATCAGGATATGAGCTTCGTCCTCGACGTAGCAGTATTCATGGCCGGCGCTCGGATAAAAACGCTTTACCTTGTAGCCCTCGATGACGGAGGAATTGTCGCTATAGGCCACCACCGTGCCTTGCGGGCTCTTTTCATGGGTGTTGCGGATCATGCCGAAGAGCGATTTTTCCTGCTTTTCACCGTCTATGACCCAATCAGCGTTGAAAATCTTGTGACGGCAGTGCTCGGAATTGGCCTGGGCGAACATCATCAGCTCGACATCGGTGGGATTGCGCCCGATACGGGTGAAATTCGCCGCCAGGTACTCGATCTCGTCCGGCGACAGCGCCAGCCCCATGTCGCGGTTGGCCTGCTCCAGCGCCTCCCTGCCCCGGGCCAGAATGTCCACGCTGGAGAACGGCGCCGGCTCGAAATGGCGGAACAGTTTTTCCGCAGCATCGAAATCACGCAGCACGGTTTCCGTCATGCGGTCGTGGATCAGCGGCAGCAGCGCCGTTTTTTCCTGCTGCGTCAGCACGGTGCCATCTTGCTTCTGCGCATAAAACGCCACGCCCCGTTCCAGCCGCTCGATCGCCTCCAGGCCGCAGTGGCTGGCTATATCGGTGGCCTTGGAGGACCAGGGGGAAATCGTGCCCAGCCGTGGCACCACCAGGAAAAGTTCGCCCTCCGGCTCTTCGGCCAAGGAGGCCGGGCCGTAGGTGAGAATCTTCTCCAGCACCGCCCGCTCCTGCGCATCCAGCGCACGGCGGGCGGCGGCAAAATGCCAGTATTCGGCGTGAATACGGGAGATCGCAGGCACAGCATCGTTCAGGGCCCGGATCAGTTTTTCGAGACGGAAGGAGGAAAGAGCGTTGCCGCCGCGCAGTTTAAGCATGAAAGCCCTGGATAACGAACGTCAAAGGATAAATCATACCTTAAAACGCGGTGGAAGGATTACCCCTGGACCAACCCCTGGGCTACCACCAGCCGGTTGCGGCCGCCATGCTTGGCTTCGTAGAGCGCCTTATCGGCTGCCTCATTGAGTTTGATCGCATCCCCGAACCCTGGAAATTCGGCAATGCCACAACTGAACGTGACAGTAAATTCGTTCCCTTCGTTCAAATGGTTCAAACGTGAAGCGGAATGATAGGCCGCCATCGAACAGGAAACCTCGCTGAGCTCCGAAAAACCGAAGGTCGCACCTGAACCAGTCAGGTTATGCACTTTTCGATGCAGCTTCCGCAGGACTTTTTCATCCCACCCTGCCTGAAGCAGCTTGTTCCAGCCCTCCTCGATCTCGCGGATTTTCTCCGGCAATTGCGCTGCATAGGGCATACGCAATTCCTGCAAATCTGCTGCGGGATTAGCCATGGCAGCGTGTCCAGATATCCTGCGCCTTGCTTGCCCAAGGTCATTGGCGAAGGGCTTGGCAATGACGTCAACCGCACCCAGTTCCAGGTTAATGGGCTACCTCGCCCGGCTGAACCTTGGCCATTATTTCAACTTTCTTTTCGGAACATTGCATCACACCGTGTCCATTGGTATTACCAATACTCATTTTTTCAGGATTGGGATGCCTGTGTCGGTTGATCGGCCGGAATAATTGTTCCATTATAAGGCTGTCTTGAGGCAACAGGAAAACCCCATGCAAACCCCGATTTATTTCAGCCACGAAATCCGTCAACTGGAACAGAAAGCTCTCGACGCAGGCGTCACCGACCTGATGGAACGGGCCGGCCTTGCCGCGGCGGAACTGGCGCGCGACCTTCTGGCGGGGAAAACCTCGGTGCTGGTACTGGCAGGGCCCGGCAACAACGGTGGCGATGCGCTGGTGGCGGCGCGCCATCTCAAGTCATGGTGGTTCAGGGTGACCGTGGTGTTGGCCGGTGATGCGACGAAGCTGCCTTCAGACGCGGCAAACGCCTTGCAGGCGTGGCGTGCGGCAGGAGGCGAAGCGCTAGAAGCCCTTCCTCCGGATTTAAAATGGGATCTGGTGATCGACGGCCTGTTCGGAACCGGTTTGGCGCGCGAGCTGAGCGGGCGTTATCTGGAACTGGTGCGAGCCGTCAACCGGATGAATCTGCCGGTGCTGGGGCTGGACGTACCGAGCGGGCTGGATGCCGACGCCGGACAGACTTTCCGCGCCGCGGTGCGCGCCAGCCACACGCTCAGCTTCATCGCCCTGAAACCCGGTCTGCTCACCGCCTACGGGCCGGATTATTGCGGCCAGATCCACGTCGACACCCTGGGGCTCGATCCCGCCGCCCTGGTCAAGCCGTTTGGCCGGCTGCTGCAACGAAAAGAAGTCGCTGCCGCGCTCAAACCGCGTCCGCGCAACAGCCACAAGGGCATGCTCGGCAGCGTCGGCATACTCGGCGGCGCGCCCTCGATGTGCGGCGCGGCACTCCTGGCCAGCCGTGCCGCGCTCAAGCTCGGCGCGGGACGGGTGTATGCCGCTTTGCTGTCGGACAGCGCGCCGGCGGTCGACACGATACAGCCTGAACTGATGCTGTGCAGCACGGATCGGCTGCTCCAGCTCGACCACCTGAGCTGCCTTGCGGCCGGACCTGGCCTGGGCCAGTCCGACGAGGCCGTTCGCCTTCTCGAAAAGGCGCTGGAAACCGGACTGCCGCTGGTGCTGGATGCCGATGCCCTGAATCTGCTCGCCAGCCACGCCGAGCTGCAAGAGCGGGTAAAAAACCGCAAGGGCGGCACCATCCTTACCCCCCATTCCGCCGAAGCGGCGCGGCTGATGGGCAGCACCACGCACGACATCCAGCAGGAACGCGTCGCCTCCGCCACGCTGATGGCCAAACGGCTCAACAGCCTGGTAGTGCTGAAGGGTGCCGGCAGCATCTGCGCGCTGCCGGACGAAACCTGGTTCATCAACCCCACCGGCAATCCCGGCCTCTCCAGCGCCGGCATGGGGGACGTGCTTTCCGGCATGATCGCCGCCCTGATCGCCCAGCGCCTGAAGCCCGTAGAGGCCCTGCTGCTGGCGGTTTACCTCCATGGGGCGGCAGCGGATGAATTGGTGGCGCAAGGAATCGGACCGATCGGACTGACTGCGACGGAAGTTGCCGATGCGGCCAAGACGCTGATTAATCGCTGGGTGTACTGGCCTAGAAATCAGTCATGTTGAAACGTGAAACTGTAGGTCAGCATTCATGCCGACATGTCGGGCTGAAACCCGACATACATACCCTTGCGATCCTTGTTGACTGAGGCATCGGCCGGAGGATATTTACTGTAGTGCTGCACGCACCAAGAATTACCGCCCCTCGTCAAAGTGACGCACCAGTTCCTGCAAGTCCTGCGCCACCCGCGCCAGATCATCGGTGCTGTGCTCTATTATCTGGATGCTGGAAACACTTTCATCCGCCAGCAAGGATATTTTTTCCATGTTGTTGGCCACCTCCTCGCCGGCGATAGACTGCTCGTCAGCCGCGCTGGCGATATGTTGTGCCATTTCGGACACTTTATCCGAAGAGCGCATGATTTCACGCAGACTGGCGCTGCTGGCCACGATCATGTCGCGTCCCTGCTCCACTTCTTGGGCTGCCTTTGCCATGGATTGCACCGCAGCGCCAGTGGTCGTGCGGATTTCATCGATCATACAGGCGATATCGGCAGTGCTGGAGGCGGTGCGTTCGGCCAATTTACGCACCTCGTCCGCCACCACGGCAAAACCCCGCCCCTGCTCCCCAGCCCGCGCAGCCTCGATCGCCGCGTTGAGCGCCAGCAGATTGGTCTGATCGGCAATCTCCTTGATCACCTTGGTGATGTCGCCGATCTTCTGGATCGACTGATTAAGTTCTCCGATGGTCGTCCCGGAAGACTCCACCGCCGCCACCACACGCGTGGTGGATTCCATGCTCAGGCCCATCTTGCCATTGCCGTCTTCCACAATCTCATGGGTCTGGGCAGCCGCCTGGGCCGAGCCTTTGGCGCCTTCCGCCACCTCCCGGATCGATACGCTCATTTCCTCCATCGCCGCGGAAACCTGCATCACCCGGTCGGACTGAACATTAAAGCGGGTCGACACCTGCCTGACCTCTTCACGCAAATGGTCGGTACGCGATGTAACCGCCGTCGAAGCCACGGCCACTTCGTCCAGAATCACCTTGAGGTGCACCTGCATGTAGGCCAAGGATGTCAGAACGCGGTCAAACTCGTTTTCCCCCCCTATTTCCAGTCGGCTGGTCAGGTCGCCCTCGGCGATTTTCTCGAACACTTGATATGCCAGGCCGAATCCGCTGCTCATGGCACCCAGCAACTTGACCAGGATGCCGAGCGCCAGCGCCAGCGCCACGCCGGCTAACACGAGGTTGGCGGTGTGCAATCCTGCCTGGCCGAGCGCCACGCTACCCGCCAGGGCGCCACCCAGGATGCCGGACAGCGACAAAACCGTGCCCCGGATCGTCAAGCGCTTGCCCAAGCCTCTCCCGGGCAAAGAACCCCCTGCTTTCAATTTGCTGTAAAGCTGTTCGGCGGCAGCGATTTGATCGCGGCTGGGAGGGGTGCGTACCGACATGAAACCTGTCACCTGCCCCTTCTTGCGGATCGGCACGACAAAGGCGTCGACCCAGTAATGGTCGCCGTTCTTGCAGCGATTCTTGACAATGCCGCGCCATGGCTCGCCCCGCTTGACGGTCTCCCACAGATCGGCGAAAGCTGCCGGCGGCATATCGGGATGGCGCACCACGTTATGGCTCTTGCCGATCAGCTCCTCGCGCGCGAAACCGCTCATCTCGACAAAGCCGTCGTTCGCGTAGGTAATAATGCCCTTGAGATCGGTTTTGGTGACGATAGAACCGTGATTGAAAGGTTTTTCGACCCCGGTGACGGGTAAATTGACTTTCATGTTCCGCCTAACTTATTAAATTATTTTTTGTTTAAACTTTGTACTTGGTGAACATTAAATATGTGTAATGATAAGTTAACACCGGCTTTTGTCAATCAAGAATGCGTTTCAACTTGATCCACCCGATATGCCGTATTCGGCCGGCATGCTGACATAAAAAAGCCGCAGATTTTCCGCCTTGAGCAAGCCGAGCAGTTGTTCGACCTGACCCGCGCTGACCAGGAACTCGATTTCCACCGGCAGATCGGCCGCCATCTCGAAAAAGGACTCTTCGAGCAACCTGCCATTGCGCCCGAAGCCGGCAATAGCCCGGATCGCGGTGCCGCCCGTGATACCCATGCCCCTGGCCTGTTCCAGCAGCCATTCGTAGAGCAGCTTGCCGCCATGCCGCTGCACTTCACTGACGAACAATTTCAAGCACACGCCTTGCATTCCATTACCCCTTGATCAGTTTGACGGTCCAGATGCCGAACACGGTCATCATTAGCGAGCCGGTGACATGCGCCATGACTATGGCGGCACCCCATGCGTACTGGGCGCGCAGCAATAACGTTACGGTTTCGGCGGAGAAGGTGGAAAAAGTGGTGAGGCCGCCGAGAAAACCGGTGACAAGCAGCAACCGCGCTTCCGGCGGCAGGCCGGGATGGTCCGCAAAAACGGCCACCGCCAACCCTATCAGGTAACCGCCGACCAGGTTAGCCGCCAGGGTTCCCAGCGGCAGTGTGGGAAAAAGCGGGTTCCACAAGACGCCGAACCACCAGCGCAGCCAGGCGCCCACTGCCGCGCCTGCGCCGACAGCCAGAAATCCGTAAAAACTCATTGATTGCCCCCCCCAAACCGGAACAGGCGCTACCGAAACATCCTGTTCCGCAGCCATCCCGGCATCTTAAGCCAGACCGCCTGGCCAAGCAAAGCGGAGAATAGCGCCGGCACAGTGAGAACGGCCACGATGCGGCAATATTCTTCCCGTCATCCGCGAACTGCCGGCACGCATCCACAGCAGCGTGGCATGACCGATCATTCAGACGAAGAAAGCAAGGACGTAATGACCGGCAAGGAAGATCAGCAGCGCGCCCAGAAGCAGCTTCAGCATCTTTTGCGGAACGCGCTTCTGGAACCGCGCGCCGAAATACATGCCGGCAAATCCGCCGGCGCCGAACAGCAGGCCGAGCGCCCAATCCGGGTGGGTGGCGAGGCCGGTCGGCGCGGGCAGAATACTGTACAGCGCGACGCCGGCGACCGAGGTAACCAGGGTGCCGGCAATTGCCGCACCCGCCACGGCATAAACCGGCAAGCCGAACAGCGCGACGCAAAACGGCGCGATGATCGCCCCGCCGCCTATGCCATAAGTGCCGCCGATCACGCCGACGATCAGGGCGAGCAAGAACATGCCGGGGACGCTGAAGGCGAAATTTTCCTCGCGGAACGAGAAGCGTACCCGGGCGGGGGAAAATTCGAGCACATGGATTTTCGGCAGCGTCCGCATGTCGATTTTTTGCGGCGCAACCGCTGCCGCCTTCTTCCGCCACGGCATGAATTCGGCCAGAACGCGGTAGCCGATGTAGAGCAGGACGAGGCCGGCGAACAGCTTGAAATCGCGCGGGTCGGGCAGGTAGAGGACGCGCACGAAATAGCCGATGACGGTGCCGGGCAGAGTCCCGATCACGATCACCCATACCAGCGGCCACATCATGCGGCCTTCGCGCAAATAGCGGTAAACGCCGCCGGGCGTGGCGACCAGATTGTAGACCAGGTTGGTGGCGCTGACCGAGGGAGTGGTGTAGTGCAGAAAACTCATCTGGAACGGCAGCAGCAGGAACGCGCCGGAGATGCCCACCATCGAGGTGAAGAAGGAAACGACGAACGCCACCAGCAGCGGCAGCCACAGCCAGGTTTGAACGCCGGAAACGGGGAACGCCACAGCAAGCCAGCCCATAGGCGGATTCTACGGGAAAAGGATAGCCTTGCCTCTATTCCGCTTCGATCTCCAGGTAAACCTGGCTGGCATTGGCGCCTTTCAATGTTTCGTAATTCCGCAGGCGGGCGAAATTCTTCTGGTCGAGACGGTTTATCGCAGTCTGCAAATCAACCCCGCCGTCGAACGACTTCTTCATGTGGCTGCGCAGCAGGCGCAGGTAATCGCGGGTTTCGCGCCGCGCCTGGTCGAGATCGCACACCAGGCCATGGCCGGGCACGATCTTCCCGGGCTTGAGCTTTTCCATCGCCTCGAACGAGGCCAGCCAGTTGCGGCTGTTGCTGAACGGCAGCACCCCCAGCAGACGATCGGCATAGACCAGGTCGCCGGAGAACAACACCTTCTTTTGCGGCAGCCACACCACGCTGTCGCCCGGCGTGTGCCCCCCGGAGAAAAACAGCAACTGGATTTCGGTGCCGCCGAGGCGCAGGGTTTCGCGCTGATCGAACAAGCGATTTGGATAGACCGGCCTGGTGCCTTCCAGCCGGTCTTTCAGATCGGCCCGCAGCGCCTCGATCTGCGCCCCGGACCGCCGCTCCATGTCGGCGCGCGCCGGCCTTGCGGCGATGATTTCCGCGCCCTGCTCCCTGAAATAGCCGTTGCCGAGCCAGCGGTGGTCCTGGCCGCCGGTGTTCACCACATATTTCACCGGCTTCCCGGTCACCCGCTTGATGGCAAGGTGCATGGCCCTGGCGGCAAGATAACCGGCGCCGCTGTCCACCACCACCACGCCTTCATCGGTGACAATGAAGCCGGTATTGGCGTTCATGCCGTAATTTGCATAGGTGCGGCCGCCGGTTTCGCCGATGAAGGCGTAGACATCGGGCGCCACCTTGACCGGCGTGAGGGTGAGAGCATGGGCGGTGCTGAGATAGAGCAATGCCGCCAGGACCGGCACGGCTTTAAACAGAGTCTTCATTTTTTCTTCCTCGTCATGTTCTCGCGGCAGCCGCCCACTCAGAACTGCCCAAGCCGCCGCTTCACTTCCGGAACCAGCTTGGCCCGAATCTCGTCCCGCACCCTGACGAAGCTTGCAAGTTCCTCGCCGTGAGGGTCATGGAACGGCATGTGGATCGCGGGGATAGCCTTGGGGAAAACCGGGCAGGCTTCCCTGGCATTGTCGCACACCGTCACCACCAGATCGATCGGCTCGTTCATCACCGCGTCCACGTCCTTGGGGTAAAGCCCTGCGGTAGGCAGACCGCCCAGCTTCAGCGCCTCGATGGCGCCGTCCGCCACCTTGGGCTGGGGGCGGGTGCCGGCGGAAAGAGCCCGCACTTCCGGGCCGAGATCGTGGTTGACGAGAGCCTCGGCCATCTGGCTGCGGCAGGAGTTGCCGGTGCAAAGGATCAACACGGTTTTCGTCATGCCGCTCACTCCTTGCCGCAACAGCCGCAGCAGGATTCGGCGCTGCCCAGCCAGCCTTCCACCGCGCTCTTGCCCGGCACGCCGCCGGCATGCACCACCTTGCCGTCGACCACCACGCCGGGGGTGGACATCACGCCGTAGCCAAGAATGGCAGCCATGTCTTCCACCTTTTCCAGTTGAATTGAAACACCCTTGGCTTTGGCGGTTTCCTCGATCAATTTCATGGTCGCATTGCAGTTTGCACAGCCTGTGCCCAATACCTTGATGCTCTTCATTTTCCAGCTCCTGATATAAATATCCAAAAATCAGCCTAACCGCAGAGGACGCGGAGGAATTCAAAAACTCACACCCTAAAAAACACGTTCCGCAAAAGTCAGAATGGCGAAAGTCACTAATCCAATGTTTTTCCTCCGCGTCCTCCGCGGTTCAACAGTTTTTTCCAAGTTCAGCAACACGATTTCCCGCTTGCCGTCGGCGTGCAGCAGGCGCCCTCCGAGACGGGGATGGCGGACAGCTTCGCCTTGGCGCCCTCCTTCCGGCATGCTTCGTCGAAGAGGGCGTCCAGCGAATCGCCCGCCTCGTCGCGGATATGGCGGGCGATTTCGACCACCTGGTCGATCTGGTCCTGCGCCACGCCATAGTGCTTAAGCTTGTCCACCTGGCACAGCCCCTGTTTGGGATGGTTGCCCGCGATGTTGGCGGCAAGGGAAACCAGCGCCACGATGGAAGGATGCAATTCCGTACTCATCTCAAGACTCCTGACTGATTGAACAACATTCCGACCATCACGAACGCGGTCGCGAGGTAAGCGGCAAACAGCGCCAGCAGTGGCCATTTCACCACCTTGCGCAGGATCAGCATTTCCGGCAGGGACAGCGCCACCACCGCCATCATGAAGGCCAGCACCGTGCCCAGCGGCACGCCCTTGGCGAGCAGCACCTCGGCGACGGGGATGATGCCCACTGCGTCGGAATACAGCGGCACCCCGACCAGCACCGCGCCGATCACAGACAGCAGGCTGCCGCTGCCGGCAATGCCGACGATCAGATCCTTGGGCACATAACCGTGCATGATGGAGCCCACGCCGACGCCGATGAGCACGAATTTCCAGATGCGCCCGACGATTTCCCTGACCTGGCCCATGGCGTACTCATGGCGCGCTTTCAGGGAGCGGCCTTCCTCCACGGACTGCACCTGCCCCATGTGGATTTTCCACACATACTCTTCCACCCAGCGCTCCGGCCTGAAGCGCTCCAGCACGAAGCCGCCGATCAGCGCCACGGTCAAACCGGTGGCAACGTAAATCACGGTCATTTTCCAGCCGATGACGGTGGCCAGCACCACCACCGCCACCTCATTCACCATCGGGCTGGCGATCAGGAAGGACAGCGTCACCCCGAGCGGAATGCCGGCCTCGACGAAACCGATGAAGAGGGGCACCGATGAGCAGGAACAGAACGGCGTCACCGCCCCAAGCCCCACTGCCATGAAGCGGCTGGTGAGGTTGCCGCGATTGCGGATGAATTCGCGCACCGTCTCCGGCTTGAGCAGCGCGCGCAGCAGGCCCATGACGTAGATCACCAGGGTCAACAACACCATGATCTTGGTCACGTCCATGACGAAGAAATGCAGGGCATCTCCCAGGGGCGTGCCCCGCATCCCCGCCAGGTCGTAGATCAGCCAGTCGGCCAACGCTTCAAACATGGGCTTGCGCCTTCCCCGCCTCGTACCAGCCCTTGGAGGCATTGACGATTTTCACCACCGCCAGCATCACCGGCACTTCGATCAACACGCCCACCACCGTCGCCAGCGCGGCGCCGGATTCGAAGCCGAACAGGCTGATCGCCGCAGCCACCGCCAGTTCGAAGAAATTGCTTGCGCCGATCAGGGCCGACGGCCCCGCCACGCAGTGGGCGACGCCGAAACGGCGGTTGAGCAAATAGGCAAAGCTGGAGTTGAAAAACACCTGGATCAGGATCGGCACCGCCAGCATCAGGATCACCCATGGCTGCTTCAGGATCGCCTCGCCCTGGAAGGCGAACAGCAGCACCAGCGTGGCCAGCAGCGCGATCAGCGACCACGGGTGCAAGCGCTTGATGATGCCCGCCAGCACCGCCACCCCGTGTTCCCGGGACAGCGCCCGGCGCCGCCAGGCTTGGGCGATGATTACCGGAATGATGATGTACATGGCCACCGAGATCAGCAGGGTGTCCCACGGCACGGTGATTGCCGACAAACCGAGCAGCAGGGCGACCAGCGGCGCGAAGGCGAAGATCATGATGACATCGTTCAACGCCACCTGGGACAGGGTGAACAGCGGATCGCCCTTGGTCAGGTGGCTCCACACGAACACCATCGCGGTGCAGGGCGCGGCGGCGAGCAGAATCAAGCCAGCCACGTAGCTGTCGAGCTGTTCTGCGGGCAGATAAGGCGCGAACACATGGCGCACGAAAATCCACCCCAGCAGGGCCATGGAAAAAGGCTTGACCGCCCAGTTGATGAACAGGGTGACGCCGATGCCCCGTGCATGGGCGCGCACCTCGTGCAGGGCGCCGAAATCGATCTTCATCAGCATCGGGATAATCATCACCCAGATCAAGGCCCCCACCGGCAGGTTCACCTTGGCCACTTCCCACGAGCCGAGGGCATGGAACACGCCCGGCAGCCATTGCCCGAGCGCGATGCCGACCGCGATGCAGAGAAACACCCACAGGGTGAGCCAGCGCTCGAAAAAGCCCATCTCGGCACCGGCAGAAGTTTTGGCGGCGACTTCACATTGTGCGGTCATGTCCTAGCGCTCCGTCATATTGAAATTGCGTGATTTTCTTGTAGGGCCGAATTCATTCGGCCAAATGTGCGAATGAATTCGCACCTACGAAGAACGCACAGTCGTTTTAAGCTGACTCATAACTAGCGCTCCATCCCGGTTCGTTTAAGATCGGCGATTTTCTTGCGGATCGCCGGCACCCAGATGGCGATGCGATTGCGGATCTCGTTGCGGATGCGGCGGAACACCGCCAGCCGTGCTTCCTCGTCGCCTTCGGCATGAACCGGATCCTCGAAACTCCAGTGGATGCGCTCGTTGTCGCCGGGAAAGGTCGGGCAGTTGTCGCGCGCCTTGTCGCATACCGTGATGATGTAGTCGAATTCCCGGCCGATGAATTCCTGCAAATCCTTGCTGCGGTGGGCGGAAATATCGATGCCGGCCTCGCCCATGACTTTGGTCGCCAGCGATTGAACCTGGGAAGGATGCGTTCCCGCGCTGAGGCAATCGAAATCGTCGCCGCCCATGCTGCGCAGAAATCCCTCCGCCATTTGCGAGCGCGCGGAGTTGCCCGTACACAGAAACAGCACCCGAACCGGATAATGCATTTTTGCCTCCCTAGCTTCGTTTCTTCGCCGTTTGTTTTATATGTCGTGACATATATTACCGCAATCGAATATATAGGGGGAAATTTTTTTAGGCGGAGCAGCGTGCCGGACGGTTGGCCATTTCCTCCAGGCGGACGGCATCCTGGTCAAACATCTGAGACTGGCTTATGCTTTGCGTCATGGCCTCGACGATCCGGTAAGCCCACAATGGAAGCCCGGAATGAAGGCGGTAATAGATCCAGGTTCCTTCCCGCCGCACCGCCAGCACTTCCGCCTCGCGCATGACGGCCAAATGGCGGGAAATCTTCGGCTGCGGCATATCTACGGCATACTGCAACTCGCACACGCACAATTCTCCCTGCTTGAGAAGGAGCGCCAGCAAGCGGCGCCGGGTTTCGTCGGAGAGGGTATCGAAAAAATTCTGGTCCTGAAGCATTTTTTAATCATATTCTCCATATCGGATATTTACAAGGTGCGTGGCACATCGAGGGTGGTGGAGATGGCTGTCAGAGAGTCGCGATCATATTCCGGACGCCTGTTTTTACATGATGGGTAAAAACACCTTGACTTGGAGTCAACTCCAGGCTTTAGGATGTGAACCAAATGTTGCCCCTGCCGCAGGGTTATTTTCGAAAACTTCACATCTGAATGGGAGACTTGAAATGGGAAAGACATTGTTTGGGTTACTGCTGCTATTGGCGGCTTCTCTTGTCAGCGCCGACACGGTGTTCAAGGACTCTTTCGGGGATCTGCACGCCGATCTGGCAGATGCCGACCGGTCAGGCAAGGTTCTTGTGCTGGTTTTCAGCATGGAAGGCTGCCCCGGTTGTCGCGCGCTCGAAGAAAAGACCCTGCGGGATAAAGCGGTGCAGTCCTTCCTGCTGGGGCACTACGAGCTGGTTCGCCTCGACCTGCGCGGCTCGCTGCCCATCGTGGGGCCTAACGGCGAGAAAACAACCGAGAGTGGGTTCGCGGGGAAACTGGGGATTTTCGCAACACCAACCGTGATCGTGCTGGATCGGAACGGCAGGCCGTTAAAGCGGTTTTTCGGGGGGCTGCCGCCCGCCGCGTTCATCGAGAAGATGAAGGGATGAAGGAGATGCAACTACTTAAAGTAGAAGTATTTTCCTCGCCCGGCTGCGGCAAATGCGGCCACGCCAAGGAGGTACTGCGCAAGCTCGCCCAAGACATCGGCGGCATAGAATGGCGCGAGGTGAATGTGCTGGAGGAACTGGATTACGCGGTCACGCTCGGCGTGCTCTCCACCCCGGCCATCGTCATCGGCGGCGAGCTGGTCTTTTCCGGCCTGCCTTCTGCCGGGAAATTGCGCGAGGCTCTGGAGAAGCGGCTGCCTGAAAGCAGCCAGGCGGCACGGACATGAACGCGCTGCTGCTCGCGGCCTCGGCCCTGCTCGGTGCGCTCGCCTTTTTCGAGCCGTGCACCATCGCAACCCATACCCTGTTCACCGTGCGCGCCCACGGCCAGGGACGGACCGGTTGCTGCCGTAGCCTGCTCGCTGTATGGATCGCCCGCAGCATCCTGGCAGTTGGGCTGCTGACGCTGCTGGTATGGGCCACGGAGCCGCCCGCCTGGAGACCTTACGTACCCAGCCTGATCCTGTCCGTGATGGCCACGCTGTACCTCGCCTCCCGCTTCACCTACATCCCCGTGCCGCATCTCGCGTTCCACCGGCTGCTGCCGGGGGGCGGACGGCTTCCCCAAGCCATTCAGATCGGGCTGACACTGCCGGCCTGCACGATCCCCCTTTTCGCGGTGGTGGTGGGACTTGCCGTGACCGTGGACTCCCTTCGTTTCGCTGCGGCTGCGGGACTGCTGTTCGCCGGGTTCTTCACCCTGCCCATGGCGTTCGCGGCGCTCAAGGGCATACACGCGGAGGGTCGGGAACTCCTCAATCGCGCAGCCAAGGGCAGCCCGTTCCTGACTGCAGCGTTGCTTTACGGGTTCGCCCTGTATCTCTTGATTCCCGCCTTCGACCTCGGTGTCGACGCCCTCAGTGCGGCCTTGCAAAAGGCCAGCCTCCTCGGCATCGCTCTCGCGTTCCTGACCGGCTTCGTGTTCAGCTTCAACCCGGTTGCGTTCGCCTCCATCCCGGTAGTGCTCGCCTACGTGACGAAGGCCCACGAAGAGAAACGTGCGCTCGCACTGGGTAGCGCTTTCATCGCCGGCATGATTTTCACCCACGTGGCGCTGGGAGTCGCGGCAGCCTTGGGCGGCGAATGGGTCAAGACCATCATGGGGCGGCAATGGGGGCTCTTCCTTGGGCCGCTGCTCATCGTGCTGGGCTTGCTCTGGCCAGGCTGGCTGAATCTCCGGCTGCCTTGGATCAGCCTGCGCGGCCGCAAGGTCGCGGGCGTCTGGGGCGCCTTCCTCCTGGGCATCCCTTTTTCGGTGGCCGTCTGCCCGTTCTGCACGCCGGCGCTGATGGTGACCCTCGCCGCCGCCGCGGCTATCGGCTCGGTCCCGTTCGGCTTCGCCCTGCTGCTCGCCTTCGCGCTGGGGCGCTCGATCCCAATCGCGCTGGGCGCCTGGGGCATGGGCTGGCTCGAATCGCTGAAGATGCTGTCCCGCCATCAGAAGGCGTTCGAGGTGGCCGCCGGGATTACGTTGATTTTGACGGGGCTGTACCTGCTTAATGAATACTTCTTTATCATCCAGTATTAAAACTGGATCGGTGACGGGACAAGATGGACAAGAATGACAGCAGGCTGCGTATCGGCGACATCGCCCGGACGCTGGGCCTGAGCGTCGACACGCTGCGCTACTATGAAAAAATCGGGCTATTGCCTCGCGTGGGGCGGGACGAATCGGGAATCCGCGCCTACGGCGAGCGCGACATCTCCCGCCTGCGATTCATCCAACGGGCACAGAAAATGGGGTTCAGCCTGGCTGAAATCTCAATGCTGCTCACCATGCGCGAAAATCCGCAACGCGCCCGCGAGCATGTGCGCACGCTCACCGCCGCCAAGCTGGAAGAAGTCGATGCGCGCCTCAAGGAACTCACGTTGCTGCGAAACGAACTGCAATTGCTGCTCAACCTGTGCCGGGGCGCCAAGGACAGCTGCCCGATCATAGAGAATATGGATCAAAAGCCGCGTGGTAATACTTAATCCAAGCCCGCGCAGACACGTAGGGCGTCTTTTTCCGCCACCGGCTTTATAAAACCGCGCGTGTCAAAGTTGGCAGGCGCGCGAGGAATGTTGTCGAGGGCATCAGCAGATACGCAAAGAGGCGATCAGCGGGCAGGAAACCTTGCTTTTCCGTGCCTGGCACGCCTCCACCAATCTCTTCAGGGCAGCCTCGATGCGCCGCAGATCTTCCAGCCTGGCACGCACGTCCGCGAGCTTGTGCTCGGCAATTTCACGGGCCTCGGCGCAATGCGTTCCGTCGTCCAGCTTCAGCAACTGGCCGATTTCATCCAGGGTGAAACCGAGACGCTGGGCTGACTTGATGAAGCGCACCCGGGCGACATCCCCCTGGTTGTAGCGGCGCACGCCGCCGAGCGGTTTTTGCGGCACCGGCAAGAGCCCTCGCCGATGGTAGAAGCGGATGGTTTCCACATTGACGCCGGCCTGCTTGGCTACTATTCCTATCGTCAGATCCTGGTCTTGCATCATGACTCCCCTTCAAAAAACCTCTTGACTCCGTACTCTAGTACGGAGGTTATGCTTGCGCAAGATCACATTCCAAGGAGAACCATCATGTCCCGGGAAAAAGTCGGCCGCTGGCCGCTGGTGGGTGGCGTGCTCGCCGCCATCGCTGCTTCACTGTGCTGCATCGGGCCGCTGGTGCTGGTGATGCTCGGCATCGGCGGGGCCTGGGTCGCCAATCTTTCCATGCTGGAGCCGTTCCGCCCCTATTTCCTCGGCGCGGCGGTCATCTTCCTGTTCCTGGCCTGGAAAAAGATCTACCGCGCCCCGGCGGCCGAGGCCTGCACGCCAGGCTCCCTGTGCGCCCTGCCGCAGACCAACCGGGTTTACAGGATACTGTTCTGGATCGTCGCCATCCTGATCGGCCTGGCCGTCGCTTTCCCCTATATCGCCCCGCTGTTCTATTAATTAAAGGAGACTTGCCATGAAAAAAATGATGTTTGCCTCTACCCTGATTCTTGCCTTTACCGCTTCGTGGGCCGACGCCGCGCTCGCCGCCATGCAGACCGCGACGCTCTCCGTTCCCGGCATGTATTGCGCGGTGTGCCCGATTACGGTGAAAAAGGCCCTGGAAAAAGTGCCCGGCGTCACCAAGGCCACCGCCTCGCTGGAGAAAAAAGAAGCTGTGGTCACCTATGATGACGCCAAAACCAGCGTCAACAAACTGATGGATGCCACCTTTGAAGCAGGCTACCCTTCCGAAGTCAAAGGAACGAAAACAAAATGAGCATTTATTCCCTGCGTGTCACCGGGATGACCTGCGACCATTGCGCCGCCGCGGTGGAGAAAGCCCTTACGGGCATCGCCGGGGTCGTCAAGGCAGAAGTCTCCCACAAGGAAGGCTCAGCCCGCGTGGAAACTTCCATCGACCTTCCCGTTTCGGCTTTGCTTGAAGCGGTGAAAGCGCAAGGCTACGGTGCGGAAACCGCCGCCGTGATCCGGGTCGCCATCATCGGCACCGGGTCGGCCGCCTTCGCCGCCGCCATCCGTGCCGCCGAGGAAGGCGCGGAAGTGACCGTGATCGAGGCAGGCACGATAGGCGGCACCTGCGTCAACGTGGGCTGCGTGCCCTCCAAGATTTTCATCCGCGCGGCGCATGTCGCGCACTTGCAATCCGATCACCCCTTCCCCGGCCTCGGCAAGCACCCGGCGCGGGTAGACCGCAAGGCACAGTTGGCGCAACAGCAAGCGCGCGTGGAAGAGCTCCGCCATGCGAAGTACGAAAGCATACTCGAGGCCAATCCGCACATCAGCCTGGTGCGCGGCTTTGCGCGCTTCCAGGATGCCCATACCCTGATCGTCAAACAGCCCGACGGCGGCGAAATAACCCTGCAAGCCGAGCGCATCCTGATCGCCACCGGACGCTCGCCGCGCATTCCCGATACGCCTGGGCTGAAGGATACCCCTTACTGGACTTCCACCGAGGCCCTGGCGGCCGATGAAATCCCGGCGCATCTGATCGTCTGGGGTGGCTCGGTAGTCGCCCTGGAACTGGCGCAGGCCTACCGGCGGCTGGGCGCGCAAGTCACCCTGATCACGCGCGGAAGGCTGCTCTCGAAGGAAGACCATGCCCTGGGAGAAGGGTTGAAGGCGGCGCTGGAAGGCGAAGGCATGCGCATCCTGACCGATACCGGCGTGAAAGGCGTCAGCTTCGACGGGAAAGGATTTCAGCTTGATACCGGCGCCGAAATCGTCAGCGGCGACCGGCTGCTGGTCGCCACCGGGCGCAAACCCAACACCGCCGGCCTCGACCTGGCCAGGGCCGGAATCGAGACCGACGCGAGCGGCGCCGTGATCGTGGACGACCATCTGCGCGCCAGCGCACCCCACATCTACGCCGCGGGGGATTGCACCAACGCGCCGCAATTCGTGTACGTGGCCGCCGCCGCCGGCACCCGCGCGGCGATCAACATGACGGGGGGCGACGCGGCCCTGGATCTGTCGGTGGTGCCCGCCGTGGTGTTCACCGACCCGCAGGTCGCCAGCGTGGGGCTGACCGAAGCGCAGGCCCAGGCGCAAGGAATAGCGACCGACAGCCGCACCCTCACGCTGGACAACGTGCCGCGGGCATTGGCCAACTTCGACACGCGCGGCTTCATCAAGCTGGTCGCGGATAAAAACTCCGGCCAACTACTCGGCGCGCAGGTGCTGGCGGCCGAAGGGGGCGAAATCATCCAGACGGCGGCCCTGGCCATCCGCAACCGCATGACCGTGGCCGAACTGGCGGGGCAGATGTTCCCTTACCTCACCATGGTGGAAGGCTTGAAACTCTGCGCCCAGACCTTCACCAGGGATGTGAAGCAGTTGTCATGCTGCGCGGGGTAGCCAACAATAAAAGCCGGGAATGGAATTGCAATTGACCTTTTTGTCCGGGCACAGTAGAATTCGCAGCTCTTCGGGGTGTAGCGTAGCCTGGTAGCGCGCCTGGTTTGGGACCAGGATGTCGGGAGTTCGAATCTCTCCACCCCGACCAGGATTTGTCCGACAATCTGCCCGTAGCTCAACCGGATAGAGCACCAGCCTTCTAAGCTGGGGGTTACAGGTTCGATTCCTGTCGGGCAGGCCATAAAAGCCTTGGCAACACGCACTGGCAGGAAATGCAAAGTTTTAATGGTGGCTGTAGCTCAGTTGGTAGAGTCCCGGATTGTGATTCCGGTTGTCGTGGGTTCGAGCCCCATCAGCCACCCCACTAATTCATCAAATAAAACCGCCACTCAGGCGGTTTTTTTATTTCTGCAGCAGCCTCTTAATTTAAGCAAAAATGCCGTTTTAGCGTTCCCACTGTTCCCGTATTGTTTCCGTTTATTCTGCTTATATTCCAGTTTATCCGTTCCCGAATTGTTCCCCACTCCTCAATTGCTTCTCCCTTCCGCAGGAAAGAAGATAATCATGCTATTCATTTGATTAAATGTGAAAAAATAAAACCTGAAGCGCTTGTTTTTGTCTATTTTGTGCTGACATAATGTAAATTATGCCAATCACTATCAACGACATCCTAAACACCGGCAAACAGATACTTTTTGGTATAAATACGCCATCCGGCCCAGGCTCTTGCTCCTCATTGACGCTGTATTTGGCCATCAGATTAGTGTCGTGTCACGTATAAAACGACGAATAAGATGATTTCAGTAACCATATAAAATATATAGATAAAACTGATTTTTATTGGTGATACACATACGACAAATTATGCTATAAAAAGCAGTTCAGCCACGGATGGACACGGATTTACACAGATTATCAATGAGATGAGTTGCCTTTCTCGTCCTGCGCACCTTTCAGGTGAATGGCAAATTTTCCACAACGCATTGTTTTATCTGTGTAAATCCGTGTCCATCCGTGGCTAATGGCGGTTTTTAGGATTATGCATGACGCGACACTAGCCGACATTCGCGAATCCTTGTGCCCCGTTATTTTCACGAGCTTGTGCATGGGGAAAAATTCGGCCAGGCGGCTGGTGCCTTCGTGGCGCAGATCGTGGAACGTCAGATTATAGAGAAATCCAGCAATCAGCTCCCGTCCGGTGGTCTTGCAGTCTGCCGGGTAATTCCGCCGCGCCCTGGCAACCGCCCTCACCCACGATTGTTTGACCGCACTGGCAGTTGTAGCGAACACCGGTCCACTGATGGCTCTGGGCAAGCCCTTGATAGCTTCCACTGCAGCAGGGGATGGCGGCACGTTGCGCACAGTGCCGTTCTTTGTGTCCGGCAGCCTGGCCACCCGCACCAGCGCCGGCATATAAATGTTGCGGCGGTCGCGCTCCTTCGCTTTGGTCGCGTCACCGGGTCATCCACTGCAGCCGGTAGATAACAAATCTCTTCCTCCGACAGCCGCGGCGGCAGCACCGACAGAAAGGCGTTCGTCTCGACTCTTGGCAAAGTCGATGCCCCGCAAGCTCACCAGGGAACGCACAACCAAAGCATTAGCCTGCCACGACTGAATCCGGTATTTTTCCTGCTCGTGGCCCTTTTTTCCCTACTGACTCAGAACCAGAACGACGTGTCCTTCAGCAGAAACTCAACGTAGGGCATGTAGTGCGATCCATCGCAGGAGAAGGTCAGGCTGACCATGCCGTTAAAAATGTTGATCGAGGCCGTGCGCAGATAGAAGGTCGGGTCGGTGAGACGCAGGGATTGCATGGTGTCCAGAATCCGCTTGATGTCGACCTGCTGGATCGCTGCATCGGCCGGATAGGGGCGCGACGGAAATACAAGGCAGATGTCCGGATCGTTCAATGCCTCGTGATCCAGCATGCGGTAGCGGAACGGATCATCCACGGTCCAGATTGTCGCCTGGCTGCTGGAAAAGTGTATCTGGCACTGAAAAACGCCGCGCTGTGTCAGCAGTTCCTCCAGGATGGCTAACGCCTGCTCCATATTGCTGTCCATCGGGCTTTCGATGCGGCACTGTTGAAAGACCCCCCCGCGTATCGCCGGATCGCCTTTCACCTGCCGCCAATAGCCTGGCTCATCGTAGAGTTCCGATGTGACCGGCAGATCGCGCAAGTCAAAGTCGGCGCCGAGATAGCCCAGTGTGTGGGAATCAGCGCGCACGATCTGCAGGGCCGTAAGCGACGGACGGCGTTTCAGCAAGCCGATGTAGGCATCGGAGAGCAGAAACCCCCAGCTCGGCACCGCTTCCTTCATGTACGGGCGCTGGGAGCGGTCGCGTCCGAAGTCTCCGGGCACTATCCCCGCCTGGCTGACGTTGTCGCAAATCTGAACACCGTCGGTGCCCAGGCAGTACAGGGATGAGCAGTGCGGGATACTGGCGAAACCTTCCGTGAGAATCGCGTCCAGTTTCTCGCGGTCGCCCCATGCCGGCGCACATAGCCCGGCCAGGCGGGCCAGCGGTTCGTGCAGCTTGCGCGCCAGTTCTTCACGTTGCAGATAGATGCTGTCTTTCCATGAATCTTTCATAAAACCGCCAATATCTCGCATGAATCATAATGTTCGCATCGGCACGCGTACTGAAGATACTCATGGGCCGGGCGGCTTATTATAAACCGGCAGTTCGAGATAGTTCCAGTGGCGAAATGGTCCGAACGAAAACCAGGATTCGGTGAAGACAAAGCGGCTCTTGCGGTAGCTATAAAACGTCTGGGCAAGCGCATATTTCGCCGCCCAGGCGCGACCCACCAGCCACAGCGCTAGTAGTCAGTCATATTGAAACCGGTGGACAATCTCGTCATTCCGGCGAAAGCCGGAATCCAGAAAAATCAACAACCTGGACACCGGCTTTCGCCGGTGTGACGGTTCAACTCATCCATGCTTTTCACCGTGACTGACTACTAGAAACCGCAGTTGACCGCTTCGCTAGACTCTCAATGCCATGATTATATTAAATTTCTTCGTAAGTTATGGGTTCGCCCGTTTGGTGAGGCCGCTACGGGGTGGATTGCACGATTTTTGCGGCGCATGGCGGCGTTGTCTCGCCGGAGCGAGCAGCTTTGCTGCCACTCCCGGCGGGGATGCCCTTTACGGGTGCAACTCCTTGGAATGGAGTAACCATTCCGCGTCGTTGCGCCTTGCCCTGCGCCCCAAAAATCGCACACTCCACCCCGTCCAACCGCGGTTTCTAGGTTAAATAATGTCTAATCCAGCGCCTTACGCCGTATAATCAGCCCGGTCAAACGCATCGCTTTGCCTTTTTCAAGCACAATAAAATGGCTTTCACCGGGAAAACCTTTTTCACACAACGGCCGGTTCAATGGGCCTCCGCTTTGGTGCTGGGGGCGCTCACCGTTTCCGGCTTCGCGCCGGATTACCTGGCCTTCCTGCCCCTGCTGACGCTGGCGGCGCTGTTCCTGCTTTTTGCGCACGCGCCTTCACGCCTTTCCGCGGCCTATACCGGTTTCGCCTTCGGGCTGGGTTTCTTCGGCGCCGGGGTGAGCTGGGTGTATGTCAGCATACACGAGTTCGGTGGCATGCCGATGGCGCTCGCGGTCGCGGCAACGCTGCTGTTCTGTGCCGTGCTGGCCCTGTTTCCCGCGCTGGCAGGCCTGTTGCAGGCCGGCCCCGGCGGGGCGACCAGGCGGCGGGCGCTGCTCCTGATTCCGGCCTTGTGGGTGCTGATGGAATGGGTGCGGGGATGGATAATGACCGGTTTCCCCTGGCTGGCGCTGGGCTATTCCCAGGTGCCGGCGAGCCCTCTTGCCGGTTTCGCGCCGCTGCTCGGGGTGTATGGGGTGTCGCTGGCGAGCGCGCTATGCGCGGGGGCGCTGGCGCTGGTGGCGGACACCTGGCTGCGCAGGCAAAAGGGAGGCGGGCGCGACCTGCTGCCAGCCGCGCTGATATTGGCGCTGGCCGTGGCCGGCTTTGCCCTGAAGCAGGTCGAATGGGTCAGGCCGGACGGCTTGCCGGTGAAGGTCAGCCTGCTCCAGGGCAATATCCCGCAGGAGCTCAAATGGCGCGAGGACAAGGCGAAAAGCACGCTGGACACGTATCTTTCGATGACGCTGCAGAGCACGGGGCGCCTGATCGTGCTGCCGGAAACCGCGCTGCCGATGTTTCTCCATCAGTTGCCGCTGCCTTATCTCGAAATGCTGGCGGGGCAAGCGCGCAAGCAGGACGGCGATGTCCTCGTCGGCGTGCCGGAGTATTCCGGGCAGCGGGCGTATTACAACAGCGTGATCAGCGCCGGCAGC
Source organism: Pseudomonadota bacterium (assembly GCA_021801705.1). GTDB lineage: Bacteria > Pseudomonadota > Gammaproteobacteria > Burkholderiales > Sulfuricellaceae > Sulfuricella. The sequence continues at coordinate 40,002 of JAJYXP010000044.1, read as the reverse complement.
GGGCCGGTGCAGGTCTACCGCAAGCACCATCTGGTGCCGTTCGGCGAATATATTCCGCTCAAGCCGATTTTCGGCTGGGTTATCCATGTGCTGCACATTCCGCTGTCGGATTTCTCCCGCGGGGATGAAGTCCAGCCCCTGCTGCAGGCGGCAGGGCAGAAGGTCGCGATGGCGGTGTGCTACGAGGACGTGTTCGGCGAGGAGATGATACGCCAGTTGCCGCAGGCATCCATGCTGGTCAACGTCAGCAACGATGCCTGGTTCGGCGATACACTCGCGCCCTGGCAGCATCTCCAGATTTCCCAGATGCGCGCGCTGGAAACCGGGCGCACCATGCTGCGCGCCACCAATACGGGGATTACCGCCATCATCAACCAGCGCGGCGAGGTGGTGAAGCGGGCGCGCGAATTCACGGCCGTCCGGCTGGAAGGCGAGGCGCAGGGCTTTGCCGGCGCGACGCCTTATGTGCAATGGGGTAATGCGCCCGTGCTGGGACTGCTGGGATTGTTGTTCGCCGGAAACTGGCTGGCGGGCCAGGCCGTGTCTGCCCGAGCCAGGAGTAAACCGGGGCGGCGCAATTGACGGCGCAGTGGCATTGCTACCTGCTGGAATGCGCCGACGGCACGCTGTACACCGGCATCACCAACGACCTGGAAAAGCGCCTGGCGGCGCACAACAACGGCACGGCCTCGAAGTACACGCGCAGCCGTTTGCCGGTGCAACTGGTCTACGCCGAGCCCCATGCGGACCGTGCCGCCGCCTCCCGGCGCGAGATGGCGGTCAAGCGCTTGCCGCGCACCACCAAATTGGCCTTGTTGCGCTACAATTCATCCTAAGTAGTCAGTCATGTTGAATTTGCGTGATTTTCTTGTAGGGCCGAATTCATTCGGCCAACTGTGCGAATGAATTCGCACCTACAAAGAACGTACAGTCATTTTAAGTTGACTGACAACTAGTAGTCAGTCACGGTGAAAAGCATGGATGAGTTGAACCGTCACACCGGCGAAAGCCGGTGTCCAGGTTGTTGATTTTTCTGGATTCCGGCTTTCGCCGGAATGAGTGCGCCCGTAAAGGCGTCACATCTGCACGGTGGAAGTCCGTGTCGGAGTAAGCCAAGACTCCGTAGCCGAAGGTAACTGCGTCACTGTGAAGAGGGGTGGAGAGCAACCGGAAGCGAACTGGCGGTCCGCAGGATAACGAACTCGATTCGGCGGGGTGCGACGACGAGCCTGCTCATTCATGGCGAAGTCCGAAACTCGCCCGGCACGCTGATATTGGCGTGTAAAGCGATGCCGGGGCGCACCGCGTGGTTGGAGGCGAAACGTTGGGAAGGTGTGACGAGATAAGCGGGGAGACCTGCCGCCCGAGGTGACGGGAAGCAGGAGTCAGAGCCTTCGTAGTACCGCAAGGTTGAAAAGCAGACCAAGGCGAAACAGCCGGGAAACTGGCGTCATGCTGGGGGGCGAACCCTGGAGCCTAAACTCATGCAGAGGCAGCCGGAAAAGCGCGGAATAGGAAAGCCGCGCCGAGGAAAGGGAGGCAGGAAAGTGGAAGCGGGAAAGACAGAGAGAACGAAAGCGTGAGCGAGAAAGCGGAAGTGCCTGCAAGGGCTAAACAAGCTGAAACTGCCCCACCTGTCACGGATCACCCCAATGGCGCCACCCAAGATCGGCCTAATGGCGCCACCTGGAAGCACCCGAATCGGGGTCTCGAACGGGGTTAAGAATGCGTGGTTTTTCCTCCTTTCGCAAGTGATGGTTTTGGTGTTTCCGGCATAGGCCTTGGTGCGCGGAAACTGTCGCCGTCCAGCACAACCCGGTAGGCCGCATGACGGAGTCTATCCAGCGTAGCCGCGCCGAGCATCTTGTTTGCGGGGAAAGCGTCGCCCCACTCGCCGAAATCCAGGTTGCTGGTCAGGATCGTCGCCGTCCGCTCATAGCGCTCCGCGATCAGATCGTGGAAATCCTCGTCCTGGGGCGGACGCAGCGGCTTCAGGCCGAAGTCGTCAATAATCAGCAAATCCACCCGAGCCAACTGCTGGAAGCGCCGCTCATAGCTGCCGGTGGCCCGGGCGCCGTGCAGGCCGCCGAGCAACTGGGTTTGCGTGGTGAACAGCACATCATAGCCCTGGCGCACCGCGCCATGGCCCAACGCCTGCGCCAGATGGCTCTTGCCGGTGCCGCAGGGTCCGGCGATCAGCACCGCCACCTTCTCCTCGATGTAGCGCCCGGTTGCCAGATCATGCACCAGACTCCGGTTGAGCTGCGGCAAACGGTCGAAGTCAAAGCCCTCCAGCGTCTTCTGCGAGCGGAAACTGGCGCGGCGCAGCCGGGATTGCAGCTTGGTCTGCTCCCGGCGCGCCACCTCATCCTGGATCAGCAGCGCCAGGAATTCCGTGTAGGCCAGATGGCTGTCAACCGCCTGACGGTTGCGCGCCTCCAGAGAATCGAGAATGCCGGACAGGCGCAGTTGCTTGAGCAGCGGAGAGAGTTCAGGAATGGGATTCATGGGGTACCTCAATTCAACAAGGATGACGTGTCGCGGCAGAAGCGGCCGCCCTGGGTATACGTTGCGGCCAGCGCATCGAACGTCTGCAGCTCGGCCTGGCTGTCCAACCCGTTGGCGAGGATGGCCTTGACCGTCCGCAGCCGCGGCTGGTCGAAGGCCATCGCCCGCGCACAGGCGGCGTTCAGGCGTGCCGCCCCGACCTTCTTCGCCAGTCGCAGCACCGCTTGCACTGCCCGCAGGTTCTCCAGCACCTTGTCGCTGAACAGGGCATGGATCAAGGCATGACAGCTCGGTCCGATGCGCTCGGCTTCCTGGAGGCACCACTGCGTGTCCTGCGTCTGCCAGGTCTGCGCCTCGGGCGGCATGTGGTCGGCCACCGTGGAACGGCTTCCCGGCTTGGCCTGGCGCACATGGGTGGCGACCAGTTCATGCTCCCGGTAGAGCTGGAGCGTCGACTCGGTAGCCTTCAGCCAGAGAGACAGGCCCACCAGCTTGAACGGCACCGAATACAGGCAGCGCAGGTATTGCACATGGGCGTCGCGATGCACCTTCACCTTGGCCCACACCGAAAGCCTCGGCGGCACGCCGGGCAACTTGCCAAGAAGCGCCCGCTCCACGTCGGCGAAGCGGGTCAGCGGCTGCTCGCGGGTGGTGCCGTGACAGCGGTTGCCGGCGACCGACATCACCCATTCCTGTGCCTGGCGGTTGGCGTCGGCGAGGCTGCGGAAGATGCGCAGCGGCAGGAAGGAACGCTTCACATACTTCACACCGGCTTCGACGATGCCTTTCTTCTGCGGGTCGCGCGGCGGGCAGGGATCGATGCGGAACCCATAGCCTTCGGCGAACTCGGCATAGGAGCGCTGCACCTCGGGGTCGTGAATGCACGCCTTGGTGATGGCGCACTTGGCGTTGTCGATAATGACTCGCCCCGGCACGCCGCCGAACCATTCGAAGGCGCGGCGATGACAGGAGAGCCAGGTGGCGACGGTCTGATCCGGGATCATCTCGACGTACTGGTGGCGGGACCAGCACAGGGTCATGACGAAGAACCAGGTCTTGAAGATCTCGCCAGTGTGGACGTCGGTGAGGAGCGGGCTTGCGCCGAAATCGACCTGGACGGCTTCGCCGGGCTGGAAGGTGAGGCGCATCGACACTTCGGGCGGCTTGGCGGCATCGAGTTGTTGCAGGAATCGTCGCACCGACGAATAGCTGCCGGCAAAGCCGTGCTCGCGCGTAAGCGCGCTGTGGATGGTCGTGCCCTGGACGCCGGCGGCGTGCCAGGCGGTCACGCGCTCGCGAAACGGCGCCAGCGAGGAGACGCTGGATGCCGGCGCCTCGCCAGGCGGGGAGAAAGCGCCGGCAAGGGTGCCGTCGTCGGGCAGGGGAATATCCGGGGACAGCCAGCCGAGTAGGGCGGCCTGTTTGCGGACGGCTTTGAGCTTCTTGCGCCCCATCAGGCCGGACCGGGCGATCACCCGGTCGGCATCGCCCTGGCGCATCCGCACCAGGGCTTGGCGATATTGATACATTTCGAACCTCCGATTACTCATGGCTTCTCCCGGCAAAATGCCGGGAGGATAGCCGGTTTCAGGAAAGTTCGAGTACTCGATTCTGGGAGGTGGCGCCTTTACGCCGGTCAGAAGCTGGCGCCTTTAGGCCGATCCTGCGCTGGCGCCATTATGGCGATCATCGGCTGGCGCCATTAGCTGATCATGGTTTGGCTCCTATGGGGCGATCCGTGACAGTTATACCGTAGCATACCGAAAACCCGCATGTTTAGCTACATTGCGGGTTTTTTGTCGCCCTGAGATATCACGAGATATACCATCACATAACTTGACATACCGTAATTGTTGGCGGTACTTTTGACGGTATTCGAACATACCATCAGGAGAGATACCGTCAAATGGGATTGACCGCGATTGAAGTAAAGAACGCCAAGCCGGCGGACAAGCCCTATAAGCTAGCACCCCATGAGTGAAAATGCGGTTCTCGCCGCACTGCGCCGCATGGGTTATGAAAAAAACGAAATGAGCGGCCATGGATTCAGGGCGATGGCCAGAACTATTCTTGACGAAGTGCTAGGTTCTGTTGACGTATTGCCGCCGGTAAAATTTGCCGTATTTTACCGCGATGAACAGACTGAAGCTAAGTGATGAAGAGTGGGAACGCCTGCTGGCGGAACTGAGGAAAATACCGGGCATTCGCATCGGAGTGCCGATGAAGTGTCGCTTTTTTGTCGAAGCGGTACTGTGGATTTTGCGCACGGGAGCCCAGTGGCGGGTACTGCCCGTGCAGAATGGGCGTTGGAACAGTGTATTCAAGCGTTTTTCGCGGTGGAGCAAGTTGGGCGTCTGGAGTCGGATACAGGATGAGTTGGCGCAAGGCGCTGATTTGCAGAATGTTTGCATCGACAGCACGATCGCTCGTGCCCATGCCTGCGCAGCGGGCGCGGGCAAAAACAGCGCTGATGACGAGGCGCTTGGCCGCTCGCGTGGCGGGTTCAGTTGCAAGATTCACGCACTCACCGACAGCTTGGGATTACCTATCAAGTTCATTCTGACGGGTGGTCAAACGGCGGACATCTCGCAGGCATTGCCGCATGGGGATGCTGACGTTTGCGGCCTCTCTGCTGTGGTTGCGCTAAACAGGCGGCAATACGTCAACAGAACCTAGTAGTCAGTCACGGTGAAAAGCATGGATGAGTTGAACCGTCACACCGGCGAAAGCCGGTGTCCAGGTTGTTGATTTTTCTGGATTCCGGCTTTCGCCGGAATGACGAGATTGTCCACCGGTTTCAATATGACTGACTACTAGTTGTCAGTCAACTTAAAACGACTGTACGTTCTTTGTAGGCGCGAATTCATTCGCACATTTGGCCGAATGAATTCGGCCCTACAAGAAAATCACGCACATTCAACGTGACTGACTACTAGCCGGTAAGAAAAGTGATCGTGAGCAAGGAAATCAGGGTTTTCCTGCCGTTGCGGCGGGCGAAGATGCGCGCTAACCCTCATCTTCGGAACCGAAGCAGTTGTGATAGTCGTCGCACACCCGGCAACTGGGCGCGCGGCAGGCATTGACGCCGGCCCGCTCGCACAACTGCTTGTAGAAAAATTTCTTCCACTTCATGTTGCCGGTATTGCAGGCATAAAGGGAGGAAAATCTGGTTTTCAGCAGATCGGAGAGTTCCTGGCGGTTGGCCAGCCCCAGGTCCTGCCACAAATGGTTGCCGCCCAGGCAGGCCGCCGCCACCGCGCTGGCGAGCCACAAAGTCTCGTCGCTGCCGTCGCTGCGGTGTTCCAGCAGAAGCTGCAACAGGTCGTCATGCTCATCGGCGCGCAGGGCCTTGCAACACTCGGAACCGGCTTGTTCCGTCAGCTCCGGAAAATCGTTGGCGGCCGGAAAATACCGCTCCAGCAATGCACCAAAAGCGACCGCATCGAGGCCAATCGGCCGCGCCATGGGCAGTGCGATTCTGGAAGTCTCCAGCGCCCCGGCGAAAGCACGGGTCACCGGGTCGGCCGGATTTTGTGCTGCAAGCATCAGTTTGCTGTGTAGGGCGCCCATATTCAGTACCTCATCAATTGCTCGATCAAATTTCCAGCGCGGCATGGCTATAGCATTTCTTGGGACAAATCTTGGCGCACGCCTCGCAGCCGATACAGGCTTGCTCGTTGGCGACAGTCATCACCTTTTTTTCATACTCATCGTCGTCATCGTCATCCGCATCCACCGCGATGAGCTGCCCTTCGTCGTCCACGCCCATCAGTTGCAGCACGTCCCGGCCGCAGACCTTGAAGCAACGGCCGCAGCCGATGCACTTGTCCTTGTTGATCGCCACGACGAACCTGGGTACCCAGGCACGCCCATCCGGCATCACTACCGTCGCAAAACCCATTTTTACGCTCCCACCAGTTTCGCGCGGGCCTCAGCCAGCGCCTTGTAAGCCGCGAAGGTTTTTGCCGCCACATCGGGAATCCTGTCCCAATTGACCGGCAATTCCTCGGACAGGTCATGCAGGTCCATCTTGAGCTGGGTCGCTTGTGCGTTCAGCTTTTTCACCAGCGCTTTCAATGTTTCAATGTCTTCCATGTTCACCTCCTTACGTCTAACCGCCAAGACGCCAAGGACGCCAAGATTTTGATCCGGTTTTCTTGGCGCTCTTGGCGGTTCAAACGAATCAACTGTAATTCGCCACCTCGGGAAATTTCCGGATCATTTCCACCCCCGCGTTCACCAGCTTTTCGCCCTCCTCCGCCAGTTTCTCCATGGTGAGGAAACCGAAGCGGTGGACATCGCGCAACTGCTTGTTGACCACGATCAGACGTCCGGCGATCAGGACGATGCGGCCGAAACCTTCGTGGTGCATCTTCATCATCGGGGTAACCATGCAGCCGGTCTCGCGCTCGATGGCAAGGCCCACGGCACTATAAAACAGTTCCAGACGCCACAGCATTTCCGGGTCCGGGTCGCCGATAATGGGTATCCCCTTGCGCTTTTCCTTGTCGACGACATAAGGTTCCAGCAGTTGCGCGTCGCTCTTTCCCTCCCACGTGCCGTAGGCATCCTGGGCCCGCCACAATTTGACCAGTTCGTTCAAAAAAACCGAGCTTCCCGGTTCGGTGCCGGGTGTTGTAAGCAAAGCCGCTTCAGGCATGATCCGTCTCCTCTTCTTGGTCGAAATCGAATGATTTTTCCTTGCCCTTTTCCAGTGCCTTGCGCAGCCAGGGCGGCGGTGTGCCTTTCAACACCTGCTCGAGCCTGTCGAGCAGTTCCGGAATCGGCGTTCCCTCCGCAACCTTGACCGGATGGATCTTGGCGGCCACCACCCGCGCCGCCGCCGAGCCGCCGATGGCGGCCACGTAGACGATGGCGCAATCGCGGATGGCGTCGATCTTGGCCGCGAGCTTGTCTTCGTTGCCGTCTTCCTTGAGGTCGCCGTCGAACTGGATGGCTTCAACGAACCGGTGGCCATCCGCCGAAATTTCATGAATTGCGATGTTCTTCGCCCAGCCGAAGTGGGCATCCACGCCCTGCATGTCCTGGGTGGTAAAAGCGACTTTCATGCCGTTCACTCCTCTTTCCTGGTTAGTAACAAGCTTCAGCCTGCGTCTCGGTTGCATGATGTTCCCCTGCTGGCATACGATCTTTCATGCGCTTCAGCGCATAGAAAGTCGGAGTCCCCTTTGTGGGGTAACGGCCACGAATCGACATGGTGTTCGGGCAGATTCGCGATGAACAGGTTGCCCACTTCGAATATCAGGTCACGCGTGCCACGGTATCCCACGGAAAGCCTGTGGGCAGCGCCCAGGCAGTCGAACAGGGGCAGTCCCATTTTTACAAACGGGATCCCGAGTCTTTGCGCCGCCTGCCGCCCGTGGGAATGGGTGATCATCAGATCGCAACCTGAAGCGCGGTCTTCAAAATCTTCCAGGTCGCCGATCACGACCTCCGCGCAAGGCAGCTTCTCCAGCAGCGGAGAATGCGTGGTGGTGACAGCGGCCGCAATCTCGCATCCCATCTCGGCCAGCCACACGCCGGTTTGCCAGAGCAGGTCGGGCTCGGCACCCAGCGCGACTTTTTTGCCGCCGAAGAAGAAATGCCCGTCCAGCATGGCGTCAACCAGTTGGCTGCGCTGTCTGCGGTATTTGCTGGCCACGGGCGTAGCGCTCAACTCCGACAGGAAGGCGAGGAAGCCGTCGTTCGCCTGAAGTCCGGTGAGCCGGTCGAACAGCCGGTATGGAACACCCGTCCTTGCCTCCAGGGCTTCGGCGGCGGGCCGCATCTGCTCGCCGAGCGCGATGGTCACCGCCGATCCGCCCATCTGTTTGATCTGGGCCACTTTCGCACCGCCCAGCGTGGTAGGCAGGAAAGTTTCCGGGATGTGTCCGTCGAGCGAACCGGACAGGTCCGGGGCGATAATCGGATAAAGCCCGAAGGATTCGATGATTTCGCGCACCTCCTCGATATCCGCCACGGTCAGGTGGCTGCCGGGCAGCACGTTGACTTGCCAGACGGTTCTCGGCGCAGGCTCGCACAGGGTTTCCACCAGAGCGGTAACCGCCTGGCTCCAACCGTCCTGAAACGCGCCCTGGTAGTCCGGCGTCGAAACATACAGCAGGGCGGTATCCTTCAATTCCGGATGTTTCTGGCGGATCAGCCTGAGAAATCCGTCCACGTCGTCGCCCTTGGTCTCGGTCAGCCCGGTCGAGCAAATGCCGATGACGTCCGGCCCGGCGCGGTTGTATATGTTCACGATCGCCTGCTCCAGGTTATCCATGCCGCCAAGAATGGTGGTGACCTCGTTCATGGCGGTGGTCTGGAGCGGAATAGTCTCGCGGAAGTGGCGCACGAACAGCACCAGTCCGAAGGCGGTGCAGCCCTGAGAGCCGTGCATCAGCGGCATGCACTTGTCCAGGCCGAGAAAGGCCAGCGCCGCGCCGACAGGCTGGCTCATCTTGAGCGGATTGACCGCGCAGGATTTTTTGGATGTGGTTACAATTGCCATATTTTCACCTTTTACTTTCACCGCAATGGACGCGAAGGTACGCAAAGGAAAACCAAATCGGGTTCCCTTGCGTACCTTTGCGTCCTTCGCGGTTCATAGATCTTCTTCCCATGGAGCTGGACACCGCACCTGCGCCCAGATCGGGTTGAAAATCGCCCGGTCGATCTGTTTCACCAGCTCCACCATCCCCTCGTAGCCCGCATAGGCATGGTGGCGCTCCTGGTTGATGTCCAGCCAGGGCGTCTTGGCCTTCAGCGCCACGAACTGCGACCTGCCGCCGGAAAGCATGATGTCGGCGCTGGATTCCTTGAGCATCCGGTACATCTCGCGCGGAGGGAGATCGTCGAACATATGGGCATCGCCGCCCATGATTTCCTTGATGCGCGCCTTGTCTTCCGCGGTGGATTTCTTGGTGCTGGTGCCGGTAATCAACATGCCCACTTCGCGCAGGGCGGAGACCACCGACCAGGACTTCACCCCGCCGGTCAAAAGCAGCACCCTCTTGCCCCGCAGCCTCTCGCTGTAAGGCTTCATCCTCGCCCAGGCACGGGCCTCCTCGCGCTCGATCAGGGCCTCTGTCCGCGCCAGCAGATCATCCTGCGCCCCCTGCCGCACCAGAAGCCTGGCGATGCTGCGCAAGCTCTCGCTGGTATCCGAAATCCCGTAGAAAGAGCCCTCGAACCAGGGAATGCCATAGCGTTCTTCCATCTTGCGGGCCAGATTGATCAGCGCCTTTGAGCACACCATCATTCCCGCCTTGGCCCTGTGGGCGCAGGCAACCTCGCGGTAGCGTGCATCGCCCGAAATATTGGCCAGCACCCGGATGCCGAGGGCATCGAATAAAGGCTGCACCTGCCACAATTCGCCCGCCAGATTGTATTCGCCGTAGATATTGATGTCGTAGTGCGTCGTGACCGCCGGTTCCTCGGTGCCGATTACGTAATCGAGCAAGGCCTCGCCCGCCAGTTTGTTGCCCAGATTCTTGCTGCCCGCGAATCCCGGTGCATTGATCGGAATGACCGGCTTGCCGAACTTTTCCGCCGCACGCTTGCACACCGCCTCCACGTCGTCGCCGATCAGGGCGGTGACGCAGGTCTGGTAAACGAATACAGCGGGAGGGTCGTGTTTCTCGATGATCTCGCGGATCGCCCTGAACAGACGTTTTTCCCCGCCGTAGATCACATCCAGCTCGCCGATGTCGGTCGTGAAGCCGGTACGATAAAGCATCGGCCCGCTCGAAGCCGCGTGGCGGTTGTCCCAGGAGTTGCCTTCACAGGCGATCGGCCCGTGCACCAGATGGGCCACGTCCACGATCGGCTGCAGCGCGATCTTGGCCCCATCGAAAGCGCAACCGCCCGCCGCCGCACCGGGCGTAAGCGGCTTGCCGCAACCCTTCTTGCGTTCCTTTTCCGGCTTGCCCTGATTCGTCGGGCAGGCCGGTTCATTGAACACCATCTCGACTTTGCTGGTTAATGCGCTCATTGCGATAATCCCGACAAAAGTTCTATTTGGCTTATGGCAATGCAAGTCCCATGCCCACTCGATGCGGTGAGCTTGAAAGGATCGTCAATACGTGATTTGAGGGGAGTCTGGAAAGGTTTGCCGGGGAGGCTGTGTCGCAAACGGCATGTCAGGTTTGCGACACAGACCCGGACAAACAATCGGATGGGTGGAAACCCTCTTCGAAGACGGCCGGATTGAACTGGCCCAACTCGCGGGCGCAATGCGCTGCGCCCAACCTCAACGAATTAAACGGGCCAGGCTCGAGTTTATTATTCTGCAATAAATTTTCCGGTCCGCAGGCGCTTATTTGCTCAAGCGTGCGGCCAGGCCATCCCACAGCCCGAGGCGCGCATCGATGGCTTCCTCGGCTGCCGACTTGAGCTGCGCGATGGCTGCCTGGTCGTTGCCGGCCAGTTCCTTGATGATTTTCCAGGCCGCCGGGCCATGGCTGTCGCCATCCAGTTCGATATGGCGATTGAGATAATACACAAACATCGGCGCATCTTTTTCATCCATCCGCCAATGGGCCAGCAGGCTCCGGAACATGGCCGGAATGACGTTTTCCCGGCCGAAGAAGAAGCTGCCCAGCACCTGATGAACGCTTCCCGTGCCGGCGGTGTTTAGCGTGCTGCCGACAAAACGTCTGATGGCAGGCTCAGCGCCAACGCCATCCAGCGCTTCCTCGACCGATACGCCCGAACGGATACGTTGCACGAACGACTCGATCTGCTCGGTAGAAGCGCCAATTTCCTTCATCGCCAGCAGATACATTTCATAGTGGCTTAGGTAGCCGCCTCCCGGCATGTCGTCGCATTCCTCGCCGAGCACGATCTCATTGATCAGCCGGGCTGCCAGAGGGTTGCTGGGCGGCACCCAGGGCAAGTCGACGGTCGTCAGTTTGCGCTGGAGCTGCTTCAGCAGGGACATGAAATCCCATACGGCAAAGACATGCCATGACATGAACAAGCGCAGGTCTTCGATATCCCCGATCGAAGAAAAAACGGGATGGGATTCGAGGGCGTGCTGTTTGGCAACGATTTCGGAGAACTGCTGGTCTAGTGTAGTCATGCGCATTGCCTGAATGGAACGGGAGTAGTTCCTAATATGGGCTGGCCGGCAAAAAACAAGGACTGCCTGCCATTAACATGAAAAAACCCACTGAATACGCAGTGGGTCGAGTGGTCGAACAGCCAGCCCGCTCAGAATTCCACCAGGATGTCCTCGTCCAGCACCATGTACTGGCAAGCCATGCGCCATTTCGGCGCCATATCGGTGATGTTGATCTGTTCGAGATCGGCCTTGCTGAGCTTGCCGTTGAGCACCAGCACGGTTTTTTCCTTTTCCGTCAGGTGCACCGCCTTGGGGGCGCGCGTGCCGAGAGGCGTAACCTGTACGGAGCAGGAACCGCATTCGCCGTCCTCGCACTCGTAGTGGATGGGGATTTTGTGCTCCTGCGCTACTGAAAGCAGGGTTTTCCGGTCGCCGGCGACGGCATAGACGGTGATGTCTTTTTTCAGCGCCGGGGAGGAAAAAGTGATATTGGCCATTTTATTTCCTTGTGTAATGCGCAATGGGTAATGTATGAGGGGAACGGGGAAGCGGCATCAAGCCCCTCGCATCACCCATTACCCATCACGCTTTGCCGCAATTAACGAATGATGTCGTAGCTGTAGTCGGTCTTGCCCGGCATATTGGTGGACTTGTCCATCTCGTCGAAAATCTTGTCGAGTATCTTCACCAGCACGTTGAGCGAGCCCTGATAGCCCCACACCGGGGAACGGTGATGGTGATGGCGGTCAAACACCGGGAAGCCGATGCGGATCAGCGGGGTGCCGATGTCGCGTTCGAGGAACTTGCCGTAGGTATTGCCGATCAGGAAGTCCACCGGTTCCGTCGCCAGCAGCGAGCGCATGTGCCACAAGTCCTTGCCGGCCCATGCTTTGCAGCCCTGGCCGAAGGGCGAGGCGTCGAGCAGCGCCTGCATCGCGGCGGCCCATTCCTTGTTGCCGTTGGTGGCGAGCACGTGCACCGGTTCGGCGCCCATTTCCAGCAGGAAGGCGGTCAGGCCCATGACCATGCTGGGATCGCCGTAAACCGCGAACCGCTTGCCGTGGAAATAGGCTTGCGAGTCGGCCATCGCGTCGAGCAGGCGGCCGCGTTCCAGTTCCAGCGCGGCGGGAATTTCCTTGCCGCTGAGCCTGGAAATCGCCATCAGGAACTCGTCGGTGGCGGTGACGCCGACCGGGTGGTTGAACACCAGCGTTTCCTGGCCCTTGCTCTTGACGTACTCGGCGGTTTTCTCCGTGCCATAGCTCTGCATGAACACGGTGCCCTTGGCATTGATGGCGGCCTTCGCATCTTCCAGCCTGGTACCGCCGTCGTACATGCGGAATTCGCCGTCGGTCGGGGTGTCCCACACATCGCTGTTGTCGCCCAGGATGGTGTAGTCCAGGCCCATCAGGTCGAACATGCGCTTGATCTCGCGCAGGTTGCCCACGGTGTAGCCGTCGAAGCCGCCGATGAAGTTGATCTTGCCGTTTTCCTTGCGCTCGGCATGCTCCCAGAAATGGGTGAGCACGCCCTTCATCATGTTGTCGTAGCCGGTGATGTGGCTGCCGACGAAAGACGGGGTGTGGGCGAAAGGCACGTCGAAATTTTCCGGTATGGAACCCTTCTGTTTCGCGGTCTTGATGAAGCTGTCCAGGTCGTCGCCGATCACTTCCGCCATGCAGGTGGTTGAAACCGCGATCATCTTCGGTTTGTACAGGCTATGGCTGTTGGCCAGGCCATCGACCATGTTGTTGAGGCCGCCGAATACCGCCGCGTCTTCGGTCATGGAGCTGGATACCGCCGAGGAGGGTTCCTTGAAATGGCGGCTGAAGTGGCTGCGGAAGTAGGCGACGCAGCCCTGCGAACCGTGCACGAAAGGCAGCGTGCCCTCGAAGCCGACGGCGGCGAAAATCGCCCCCAGGGGCTGGCAGGCCTTGGCCGGGTTGATGGTGAGGGCCTCGCGGGCAAAATTCTTCTCGCGGTATTCCCAGCTCTTGGTCCAGTCGGCGATTTCCTGCACCTTGATGTCCGGGTAGCCGCCCTCGAAACAGGTTTTTTTCGACTCGAACATGTCAGTGTATTCCGGCGCGCGGAACAAATTCATGTGATCGAGAACTTTCTCTGCGCTTTGACTCATTTTGAATCTCCTTAATCATGTAGGGTGGGTTAGGCGCCTTGGCGCCGTAACCCGCCGATCCGAGTGGTGGGTTACGCTACGCTAACCCACCCTACATTGCTATTTGGGTGACGGGTGATGAGTGAGGGCGTTGACCCATTACCCATTACCCATTACCCATTACCCATTACCCATTACCCATTACCCATCACTCATTACTTACTTTTTCCAGGGCGCCTTGGTCATGCTCCACACCGGGCTGTTGATCGCCATGTCCATGTCGCGGGCGAAGATGGCGAAGCCGTCGTAGCCGTGATACGGGCCGGAGTAGTCCCACGAGTGCATCTGGCGGAAAGGCACGCCCATCTTCTGGAACACGTATTTTTCCTTGATCCCGGAACCGACCAGGTCGGGCTTGATCTTCTCGACGAATTTCTCCAGCTCGAAGGAAGTCACGTCGTCATAGATCAGGGTGCCGTCCTTGACGTAGTGGGTGGTGCGCTGGTAGTCGTCGTTGTGGCCGAACTCGTAGCCGGTACCGGCGATCTCCATGCCCAGATCCTCGTAGGCGCCGATCACGTGGCGCGGGCGCAGACCGCCGACGTAGAGCATCACGGTCTTGCCATCCAGGCGCGGCTTGTACTTGGCGACCACGGCATCGACCATCGGCTGGTACTTGGCGATCACCCGTTCCGCGCCTTCCTGGATCTTGCCGTCGAAGTGGGCGGCGATGGCGCGCAGGCTCTCGGCGATCTTGGTCGGGCCGAAGAAGTTGTACTCGTGCCAGGGTATCCCGTACTTCTCTTCCATGTAACGCGAGATGTAGTTCATCGAGCGGTAGCAGTGAATCAGGTTGAGCTTGGCCTTGGGCGTGGCTTCCATCTCTTTCAGGGTGCCGTCGCCGGACCACTGGGCGATCACTCGCAAGCCCATCTCTTCCAGCAGGATGCGGGAAGACCAGGCGTCGCCGCCGATGTTGTAGTCGCCGATAATGGCGACATCGTAAGGCGTGCTCTCGAATTCCTTGAGCTTCTCCGCCGCGCCCGCGCCCTCCAGCACCCAGTCGCGCACCGCGTCGTTGGCGATGTGGTGGCCGAGTGACTGCGACACCCCGCGGAAGCCCTCGCAGCGCACCGGCACGATGGTCTTGCCGATCTGCTTGGCCTTCTTTTTCGACACTGCTTCGATGTCGTCGCCGATCAGGCCGATCGGGCATTCCGACTGCACCGTGATGCCCTTGTTGAGCGGAAACAGCCCTTCGATCTCGTCCATCAGCTTGTCCAGCTTCTTGTCGCCGCCGAACACAATGTCCTTTTCCTGGAAATCGGATGTGAACTGCATGGTGCCGAAAGCGTTCACGCCGGTCACGCCGATGAAGTAGTTGCGGCGCGACGCCCAGGAATACTGGCCGCAGCCCACCGGACCGTGGCTGATGTGGATCATGTCCTTGATCGGGCCCCACACCACGCCCTTGGAACCTGCATAAGCGCAGCCGCGTATGGTCATCACGCCAGGCAGCGACTTGATATTTGACTTTACGCCGCAATCGGGCTTGCCTTCTTCATGCACATTGAGGTGCTTGACGCGCTTCTTGGCGCTTTTCTCCGGGTAGACCGCGAGCACCTCCTCGATCACTTCCTTGTTTCTGGCTTTGACGTCTGTAGTCATTTTGAACTCCTTATTTCGATATCTTTCACCGCAGAGACGCGGAGGCGCGAAGAATTACACCGGCTCCTTGTTTTTTCTCTGCGTCGCCTAGAGGCGCCTACTGTTGGCTCTGCGCCTCTGCGGTTAAACCTCCTACGCCGCGGCAGCCGCCTTGCCGACGATGGACTCGTCCACCTGTTCCATCACGCCGAACTCGAGCAGCAGGTCTTCCAGCTCGTCCATGGTGATCGGGGTCGGGATGGTGCCCTTGCCGGCGTTGGCATGAATTTTCTGGGCGAGCTGGCGGTACTCTTCGGCCTGCTTCGAATCCGGCGCGTATTCCAGCACCGTCATGCGGCGCAGTTCGGCGTGCTGCACCACGTTGTCGCGCGGCACGAAATGGATAAGCTGGGTGTTCAGCTTCTTCGCCAGGGCTTCTGCCAGCTCCAGCTCCTTGTCGGTCTGGCGCTCGTTGCAGATCAGCCCGCCCAGGCGCACGCCGCCGGCGTTGGCATACTTGAGAATGCCCTTGGAGATGTTGTTTGCGGCATACATCGCCATCATCTCGCCGGACATCACAATGTAGATCTCCTGCGCCTTGTTCTCGCGGATGGGCATGGCGAAGCCGCCGCACACCACGTCGCCGAGCACATCGTAGGAAACATAGTCCATGTCGTCGTAGGCACCGTTCTCTTCGAGGAAGTTGATCGCGGTGATCACGCCGCGGCCGGCGCAGCCCACGCCAGGCTCAGGCCCGCCGGACTCGGTGCACTTGATGTCGCGGTAGCCGAACTTCAGCACGTCCTCGATTTCCAGGTCCTCCACGCTGCCCGCCTCGGCGGCCAGGGAGAGCACCGTGTCCTGCGCCTTGGCGTGCAGGATCAAACGGGTGGAGTCGGCCTTCGGGTCACAGCCGACGATCAGAATTTTCTGGCCCATCTCGGCCAGCGCCGCGAGAGTGTTTTGGGACGTGGTGGATTTGCCGATCCCACCCTTGCCGTAAAAAGCGATTTGTCTAAGTGCGCTCATTTGTTTCTCCTTCGTCAGAAATTAAAAAAACCGGTTCGGTTTGCTGCGGCGCAACCCGTCTTGGTGCAACGCCTATGCAACCACTGTGCCAAGTCCCGCAAAAACTCCGCAACGCATTGATATGTCTTCTTATTCTCCACCACGGCCGGGCTTGAACAACTGCCTGCGTCAGTTATTACGCAAACCCTGTGCCATGTTCCGATATAACTTCCTATTTATTTGTTTACAAAGTATATTTATCATTATTCAGGGCGAATAACCCTGTGTCGCAAAGCCGACAAACTGGACGGCGATGTCGGGAAGCCTTCCAATCAATCCAAGCCCCTTTTCCCGCCTGCGGGAGAAGGAACGACTGCCCCCTCCCCCGCCAGCGGGGGAGGGTTGGGGAGAGGGCTTCCGAGGTTGGGGCAGGACTCCATAGCTGGAGGAACGGAATTTGCTCTATCCCTCGCAATGGACGCCAAAACCGACAATTTCAAAGGACACAGCACCAACCTGGTGGGCATTCCAACCGGGCTGCTGGCGAGCGCGGCTTTCAACGATTACCCCCTGCATCTATCCATCAACGGCGTGCGCGAGATGAACCGGCAGTTCTTCGAGACCCTGGCCAACGCGCCGGGCATTGCCGAGGCAGGCGAGGTTTTCGGACACTACATGAGCCTGCTGTTCGGGCTGGACGGCAACGCCGTGTCCGGCGACGAGGGAGCGAAGCGGCGCTTCCGGGCCAGCTACCGGCGCCTGCTGCAAGGCTGGGGGTTCGACTCCAACGGCCCGGAAGGCGCGGTATTGAAAGCTTGGGTCGAGAGCCGCTTCGGTCTGCTGCCCACCTTCCACAAGGAGCCGCTGGACCGTTTCCCCTCCCCGGCATGGATTGCCTATGTGGAGGAGAAGATGTCGAGCCGCTTCCACAACAACAGCATCAACCTGCAACTCGACCTGCTGTACGAGTTTTGCCAATTCATGCTGGCTCATTGGTTCTCGCCGGGGCGGCGCCACCTCACCCTTTATCGCGGCATCAACGGCTTCGACGAACACCGGATCATCGAACGCCTGGACAAACGCAACGCCGTCATCCGCCAGAACAACCTGGTGTCGTTTACCGCCAACCGGATCGTGGCCGACGAGTTCGGCGACACCATCCTGGAAGCCCGGGTACCGCTGGTGAAGATCCTGTTTTTCAACGACCTGCTGGACAGGCACCCGCTCAAGGGCGAGGGCGAGTACCTGGTGATCGGCGGCGATTACCGGGTAACCATGAGTTATTTTTAAACAACAAGAAAGCTTTTAACCGCAAAGGACGCGAAGGAACGCAAAGGAAACGGGGTGGGCAGGGATGGGCGACCTGCCGTCCAACTCGCAAAAGCAATCAAGCCAATATAGCATTGGTTTACTTTGCGAACCTTTGCGTCCTTTGCGTCCTTTGCGGTAAACAGGATTTTTCAATTGCAGAAGCTACATGACCGCGCGCTTGGCGCCTATCTCGCTCAAGGGCGAGGGCGAGTACCTGGTGATCGGCGGCGATTACCGGGTGACCATGAGTTATTTTTAAACAACAAAAAAGCTTTTAACCGCAAAGGACGCGAAGGAACGCAAAGGAAATGGGGTGGGCAGGGATGGGCGACCTGTCGTCCAACTCGCAAAAGCAATCAAGCCAATATAGCATTGGTTTACTTTGCGAACCTTTGCGTCCTTTGCGGTAAACAGGATTTTTCAATTGCAGAAGCCACATGACCGCGCCCTCGGCGCCTATCTCGGCCTGGCCTGCGGCGACGCCCTGGGCGCCACGGTGGAATTCCTGATGCCGCGCGAGATCAAGGCGCAATACGGCACCCACCGGGAAATCACCGGCGGCGGCTGGCTGCGGCTGAAACCGGGACAGGTGACCGACGACACCGGGATGTCCCTGTATCTCGGGCAAGCGATACTGGATAGCGGCGGCTGGAACCTCACGGCGGTCGCCGATGCCTTCGCTGCCTGGCTAAAATCGAGGCCGGTGGATGTCGGCGCCACCTGCCGCCGCGGCATCCGCCGCTACATGCTGCAGGGCAGCCTCGAAGGGCCGCCATCGGATTCCGACGGGGGCAACGGGGCCGCCATGAGGAATCTCCCGGTGGCGCTGTTCACCCTGGGCAACGACGCCCTGTTCGAACGCTACAGCCTGGAGCAGTCCCATATCACCCACCACCACCCTCTGTCCGACGCGGGAACGCTGGCCTTGGGCCGGATGGCGCAGACCCTGATCCTCGGCGGCGGAGTCAAGGAGTGCCGCGCCATCGCCAACCTGCTGATCGGACAGCACCGGCAGTTCCGCTTCGAACCCTACCCGGGCCGCGCCTCGGGCTACATCGTGGACACGGTGCAGACGGTGCTGCACCACTTCTTCTATACCGACAATTTCGAGGACTGCGTGGCGGAAACCGTCAACCGCGGCGAGGATGCCGACACCACGGGCGCCCTGGCCGGCATGCTGGCCGGCGCGCTGTACGGCGCGGAGGCGATCCCCAGGCGCTGGCTGGAACGGCTCGATCCCGAAGTCACCCGCCGCATCCACGAGCAGACGGAAGGTCTGCTGCGACTCTCCGCACGCGATACCCGTCCGCCGCTGGTATGATAAGCACATTAACCTGGAAAAACCTGTTGAACCGCGGAGGACGCAGAGGAAGCGGGGTAGGCGGGGATGGGCGGCTTGTCGCCCAACTCACAAAAACAAGGCATTGGCAAGTCACCCGCCAGGTGAGTGCGTTTATCACGACAAACATTTGAATTCCTCCGCGCCCTCTGCGGTAAATTGCCGTTTCAGAATGAAAGGAAACACATGAAACACCCGAGATGGATTCTGCCACTTCTGCTCGGCCTGCTGGCAACCCCGGCGGCGGCGGACGAAGTGCGTGTAGCCGTGGCGGCCAACTTCACCGCGCCGCTGGAGAAAATCGCGGCGGAATTCGCCAGGGACACCGGTCACAGGCTGATCGTCTCCAGCGGCTCCAGCGGCAAGCTCTATGCCCAGATCAGGAACGGGGCGCCCTTCGAGGCATTTCTCTCCGCCGACGAAGAAACCCCCGCCAGGCTGGAACACGAGGGACTGGCCGTCAGCGGCACCCGCTTTACCTACGCCATCGGCAAGCTGGTGCTGTGGAGCCCCAGGCCCGGCTATGTCGATTCCCGGGGAGAGGTATTGAAAAGCGGCGACTTCAAACACCTCGCCGTCGCCAATCCCAAACTCGCCCCCTATGGCCGGGCAGCGCAGGAACTGATGGAGAAAAAGGGTTTGTGGCAGTCGGTCCAGCCTAGGCTGGTCATGGGCGAGAACATCACCCAGACTTACCAGTTCGCGGCAACCGGCAACGCCGAACTGGGCCTCGTGGCGCTGTCCCAGATCCGCAAGGCGGGCGGCGAGCCCCAGGGTTCCTTCTGGGTCGTGCCGCAGAGCCTGTACAGCCCGATCCGGCAGGATGCGGCGCTGCTCGCGAACGGAAAGGGCAGGACCGCGGCGGGACAGTTCCTCAAATACCTGAAATCGGCCAAGGCCACGGCGATCATCCAGCGCTTCGGCTACGATCTGCCGTAACAAAATGCATTTTTTTCACCGCAGAGGACGCGGAGGACGCGGAGTAATTCAAAGTCTGTTTTCTTATTACATGCAAGCCGAGTTAAAAAACGCAGGGACACAGAAAACCCCTGGATATTATGTAGCGCTTCATTCTGATTGGAACTTATTGCTGCGTGGCACCTGATGTTGTAGGTCGGTCTTTAGACCGACATGTCGGGCTAAAGCCCGACCTACAAGGCGCAGTGAATAAGTTCCAATCATTCGAAAGCACTACAAATACTTCTTCTCTGCGTCTTCTGCGATTCGACGTTTTTTGAAAGGAGTCAAGGTAAGGAAATGATCCTGAGCGCTTTCGATTTCGCCCCGGTATGGCTGACCCTGCGCCTTGCGACAGCCACCACCCTGATCCTGCTCCTGGTGGGCACGCCCCTGGCCTGGTGGCTGGCGCGCACCTCGTCCTGGCTCAAGGGGCCGGTCGGGGCTGCGGTGGCGCTGCCCCTGGTGCTGCCGCCGACGGTGCTGGGTTTTTATCTTCTAGTCACCCTCGGGCCTCAGGGCCCGGTCGGACATCTCACCCAGGCGCTGGGGCTCGGCACCCTCCCCTTCACTTTCGCCGGACTGGTGGTGGGCTCGGTGCTGTACTCCCTGCCCTTCGTGGTGCAACCGATCCAGAACGCCTTCGAGGCGCTGGGCGAGCGCCCGCTGGAGGTCGCCGCCACGCTGCGGGCCGGCCCCTGGGACCGCTTTTTCACCGTGGCCGTGCCGCTCGCCCGGCCCGGCTTCCTCACCGCCATCATCCTGGGATTCGCTCATACCGTGGGCGAATTCGGCGTGGTTCTGATGATAGGCGGCAACATCCCCGGCGCCACCCAGGTGCTGTCGACGACGATCTACAACCACGTCGAGGCGCTGGAATATACCCAGGCCCACTGGCTGGCGGGCGGCATGCTGCTGTTCTCGTTCGTGGTGCTGCTCGCCCTGTACGTACCGGGCAAACGGGCGCAAGGAAGCGCATCATGAGCGGCATTTCCGCGCGCCTCGGGCTGGCCCTCGGCGATTTCCGCCTGGATGCCGCGCTGGACGTTCCCGGCCGGGGGGTGACCGCGCTGTTCGGCCATTCCGGCTCGGGCAAAACCAGCCTGCTGCGCTGCATCGCCGGCCTGGAGCGTGCACCGGGAGGTTACCTGGCCGTCAACGGAGAAATCTGGCAGGACGACCGGCAGGGAATCTTTCAGCCCATCCACCGGCGCCCTCTGGGCTATGTCTTCCAGGAGGCGAGCCTGTTTTCCCATCTTTCCGTGCGCCGCAACCTGGAGTACGGCTGGAAGCGCATCCCCAAGGCCGGGCGGCAAGTCGGCTTCGACCAGGCGGCGGAACTGCTCGGCATCGGCCAACTGCTCGACCGCAGCCCGGCCCGCCTCTCCGGCGGCGAGCGCCAGCGCGTGGCCATCGCCCGCGCGCTGCTCACCAGTCCGCGCCTGCTGCTGATGGACGAACCGCTGGCCGCGCTCGACCTGGCCAGCAAGGGGGAAATCCTGCCCTATCTGGAGCGGCTCCATGACGATCTTTCGATCCCGATACTCTACGTCAGCCATTCCCCCGACGAAGTAGCCCGTCTGGCCGACTTCATGGTGCTGATGGAGAAGGGAAAGACCATTGCCAGCGGGCCGATCCACGAAATGTTGACACGCCTGGATCTACCCCTGGCCCACGGCGACGAAGCAGGCGTGGTGGTGGACACGGTGATCGGCGAACACGACCAGGCCTTTCACCTCAGCCGGCTGGATTTCAGCGGCGGCAGCATCAGCGTCGCGCAGCAGCCTTACGCGCTCGGGCACGCGATGCGCCTGCGCATCCACGCCCGCGACGTGAGCCTCGCCCTGGAGCGGCACGGCGATTCCAGCATACTGAACATCCTGCCGGCCCGGGTCGTGGAAATCGTCGAGGAAAATCCCGCCCAGGTCATGCTCCGGCTCGATGCCGGAGGCATCCCGCTGCTGGCGAGGATTACGCGCAAGTCCTGCGCCTTGCTGGAATTGCAACCGGGGATGGCGGTTTTCGCCCAGGTAAAAAGCGTCGCCCTGCTCGGCTGAGCCTTAAAAATCCATTTCGCAATAGAAACGTGAAGAACGCCCTCTCCCGCGCTGTCGCGCACCCCTCCCCCGCTTGCGGGGGAGGGGCTGGGGGAGAGGGAAGATCAATGCCGGTTTTATTGCAAATTGGGCTTACGCAGCAACCGCCAGCCCGGCGAGCGCCGCGATAAAATCCGCTGCCGTCATGTCCAGGCGGCGAATGTTCTGCCCCTGTATGAACTTGATCTCGTTTTTGGTCGGTTCGTCCGGCAGCAGCGCCCAGTGCGGTCCGGGGCTCGAACGTTTCATGGTCTGGCGGGCGTAGGCGCGCTCCAGTTGGTTGCGGAAGCGGCAGCCGATGAAGAGAAAGCGCCGCCTGCTACGCAACTCCTGCACGCGCGGCGGGATCGGCGTCTGGATATCGATTTCGGTCAGCACCTCGACAAAATCCGAATCGGAAACGATGAAATTGGCCGCCGGCGCAATCGAACCGAAAGGCTTGTAAAGCACGGTTTCCCACGCCCGGGCCTGTTCCTCATCGGTTTCGCTGCCGTCGGCCCGGTAATATTTGACCCACTGGTCGCGGTGCTCGGCGCGGCTCACGCCCTGTATCTGGCCCCAGTTCTTACGATCAGCCAGCGCGGCCTGCGCGGCGGTGTCGTACCAGGTGTCCACCAGCAACGGCAGGTTGGGCAGGGAGGCGAAATAGCCGTGCAGCGCGGAGGGCGCGACCGGTGGCTGAAAAATCTCTTTCATCACCGCGACCAGCGTCTTGCGGTGCTTGAAGTTTTCGATGTACTGGGCCGTCGCCGTCATATTGGCGCGTATCTTGAAAGGCACGGTCACCCTGGCGGAAAGACGGCCCGCCAGATTCTCGAAAGTGGCCGGAACGGGATTCTCGCCGTCCGGCTCCAGCAACCCCGGGCCGAGATAAGGCACAACGCTGCCCGCGGCCAGCGCCGTCGCGATTTCGTTCATGATGTCGTTCATGCCTCTTCTCCCAGCTTGCGCGCTTCAACCGTCAGCGGCAGCCGGGTGTCCGCCGCCATTTCAGGCAAGGCGAACCGCCAGCCGTTGGCCAGGGTCACCACCCCGCCCCACATAGTCGGCTTTTCCATCCCGACGATGGGTTCTTCCAGGTCCTTTTTCGCGATATAGGCGGTCAGTTCGCCGCTGGCGGCCTTGCGGATCATTACTTTCATTTTCCTTCTCCCAGAATGCCTTCCGTTTCCGCCGAGTCCAGCTCCCGCGCCTTCATGCCCACGATGTAGCCGCGCTCGTAAAAATCCACACCGTAGATGTAAAACTGCTGGAGGAAGGTGCCGATCCTCGCCACATACCCCACGTCGCCCTTTTTCACTAGCACGTCGCCGATCTCCTTGCCGGGAAACGTGCCGTCGTTGCGGACATTCATGAGCGAGCGCACTTTCTGGCCGTATTCAAAGCGGGGCGGGCCATCGAGTTCTATCACATCGCTGTCGCGGCTGATCTTCATGAGATTCCTAAACCGGCTTGCGCACCAGGCTCACCACATTCGCCGCAGCGGCGGAACTGCCGCACACCCCGCCGCAGGACTGGGGCATGTTCGGGTTCACGAACACCAGCCGGGTCTGGGTCATGCTTTCCTCGAAGCCGATGGTGACGCCGTCCAGCAAGGGGGCCGCTTCCTCGGGTACGAACAGGCGGATATCGTCGTGCATCACCACGATGTCGCCGGGCAGGGGCGCCTTTTCCACGGAAAAGTCGTAGTCCATCCCGGAGCATCCACCGGGCTTCAGCACCAGCCGGAATCCGGAACCGGCAGCGCCGTTGAAACGGATCATGCGGCGGATGAACTTTCCCGCCGTAGGCGCGATAGTAACGTTCATGCCGTTCTCCTCAGGCCGCGTAGCGCGGCAGACTTTTATCCACCACCACGCAGCCGTCCACCGGGCAGACCTCGACGCACTGCGGGTCTTCGCCCTCGCATTCGGTGCATTTCTTCGGGTCGATGATGTAGGTGCCGTTCTTCTCCCTGATCGCGACATTGGGACAAACCGGCTCGCAGGCGGTGCAGGCGGTGCAGGTGGAAGAGATGATTTTGTAAGGCATGTTTTTCTCCTTGGTCTAAAACAGCAAAAAATCAAATTCTTTAACCACGAATGTTCACGAATGTTCACGAATAATCGGTGGGGTAGCTTTTCCCGACACCATCACCGAGGAAACTGCAAACCAAACCATCGCAATCCGTTCATTCGTGTTCATTCGTGCCAATTCGTGCCATTCGTGGTTAATGGCAGTTCTCGGGTTCAAGCCACCGACGCAGCCGGCTGCGCCGATTCCGTACGCTGCCGGAACCAGGCGATCAGGGAAGACTCGATGTACTCGTGGGCGTAGCCGTCCACCACTTCGATTCCGGCCGTGGCCAGATCCTTGCGCGGGCACAGGCCGATCTTGGATGTGAACACCGCGGCGCAGTCCTTGATCGCGGCGGTCACGTCCTCGAGGATATCTTCCTCGCCCCAGCCGCCCTGACAGTAGTTTTCCACTTTACGGTGCCCGACAAACTTGCTGCCGGCGTTGCTCAGCTCGTAAATCTGGAACTCGCCGGCATGGCCGAAGTGCTGGTTGATGCGGCCGCCGCCCTTGGTGGTGACAGCCACCAACACCTTCTCGTCGCCCGCCTGCCCGGACAGGGCGGCGAGTTCGGACGCGCGCGCGGCATCCTGGTCGCTGCGTTCGCGCTCGACAAATTCCCGGTAGGCCAGCCTTGGTTCCGGGTCGTAGGCCACATCCATTGCCGCGATCTTGTCGGTGCCGAACTCCGCGCCGCGGTCCTCTCCCAGCAGGCCCACCGCATCCGCGCGGCATTGGCGGCAATGGCGCATCAAATTCATGCCGCCCTCGCAACTGTCCTGCAATTCTTTCAGCTCCTGCGGCGTCGGGCCGCGCTGGCCGGTGAGGCCGTAATGGGTGCCGTGGGCCGGATCGGAGATCAGCGGCATGATGTTGTGGAGGAAAGCGCCGCGCGACTTCACCGCCTGGTTCACTTCCGCCAGATGCCGGTCGTTCACGCCGGGTATCATCACCGAATTGACCTTGACCAGGATGCCCTTGGCAGTCAGCATCTCGAGCCCCTCCATCTGGCGCTCGCCAAGAATCCTGGCGGCATCGCGGCCTTTCCAGCGCTTCCTGTTGTAGTAAATCCAGGGGTAGATCTGCTCGCCCACTTCCGGGTCGACCATGTTGATGGTGATGGTGACGTGATCCACGTTGAGGTCGGCGATGGCCTGCACATGATCGGGGAGCATCAGTCCGTTGGTGGAGAGGCACAGCTTGATGTCCGGCGCCTCTTTCTGGATCAGGTTGAAAGTGCGGAAAGTCTTGTCCGGATTGGCCAGCGCGTCGCCCGGCCCGGCGATGCCGACCACCGAAAGCTGGGGTATCTCCGCCGCTACCGCCAGCACCTTCTTCGCCGCCAGTTCGGGCGTGAGCTTTTCGCTTACCACACCGGGGCGGCTCTCGTTGGCGCAGTCGTACTTGCGGTTGCAGTAGTTGCACTGGATGTTGCAGGCCGGCGCCACCGCCACGTGCATGCGCGCGAAATGATGATGCGCCTGTTCGCTGTAGCAGGGATGATCCTTGACCTTGGCCCATACTTCCGGCGGCAGATCGTGCTCCCCGGCGGATGAGCCGCAACCGGACTTGCCGGCGCCGCCCTTCGCGCCGCAGCCCGGCGCCTGGTTAGCCTGAGGGACGAATATGGGAATAACCTTCGGTGACATCGCTTGCTCCTTGTGTGCTTTATCATCCTTACTGCAACAAGCGTGCCACACCGGCTATTTTATTAATCTATCCTTATTATCAATGAGTTACATTCTACTCGGCGATTGTCTCGTATGCGACAATCGCGCATTGCAAAGTGGCAAACGCGACAACAATCACAAACGTTTCAACTCGATGTTGTACTTCTTCAGGGCGTAGCCCATCTGCCGCGGCGTGAGGTTGAGCAGCCGCGCCGCCTTGGCCTGCACCCAACCGCATCTCTCCATCGCCCACATCAGCCGGTCGCGCTCGGAAACCGGCTTGCGCCCTTCAGGGTGCCCGCCGGCGCTCTCCATCTCATCGTGCGCTTCCGTCAGGTCTTCGGAGGCGGGCGGCATTTCCGGGGCGGGCTGCCGCAGGGAAACAATAGGAATTGAACCGTGCTCCTTGCCGTAGTCGCGTAACACCGAGGAGAAGCACAGCCCCCTCTGGCAAAGCAGATCGGAATGGCGGATGTGCTTGCCGCGGGTCATGGTGACCAGCCGTTCGACGCAGTTCTCCAACTCGCGCACATTACCGGGCCAGTTGCACTGGATCATGGCCTGCACCGCCTCCGGGCTGATGTCGAAATCGCACTTGTTCTCGCGGTTGAATTTCTGCATGAAGTGCTCCACCAGCAGGGGCACGTCGTCACGCCGCTCGCGCAGGGGGGGCAGGAAGATGGAAACCACGTTGATGCGGAAATAAAGATCGGCACGGAACTCCCCCTTCGCCACCATATCCTCGAGGTTGCGGTTGGTGGCGGTAACCAGCCGTACATCCACGCGGATGGTGCGGTTGCCGCCGACCCGCTCGAACTCCCGCTCTTGCAGCACGCGCAGCAGCTTGGCCTGGAACGCCGGCGAGATGTCCCCGATCTCGTCCAGGAAGAGCGTGCCGCCATGGGCGGTTTCGAAGCGTCCCTTGCGATCCTGGGTGGCGCCGGTAAAAGAGCCTTTCTCGTGGCCGAACAGCTCGGATTCGAGCAGGCTTTCCGGCAAGGCGGCGCAATTGAGCTTGATAAACGGGCCGTCCTTGCGCGGGCTCAGGTAATGGATGGCGCGGGCGATCGCCTCCTTGCCCGTGCCGGATTCTCCCCGCAGCAGAATGGTGGCCTTGCCGGGCGCGGCCTGGTGCACATCCGCGAACACCTGCTGCATGCGCTTGCTGACGCCGATCACGTTGTCCAGGCTGAACTTGCCCTGCAGCTCTTTTTGCAGGCGACGTTTGTCCTGCATCAACTGCTCGCGCTCCGCCGCCACATTCTGGTGCAGGCGCACGCTCTGGCCGATCAGGTTGGCCACCATGGCGAGAAAGCGCACATCTCCCTGAAAATGACCCGCTTTACCGCCTTCCCGATCGACACCCAGCACGCCGATGCAGCGGCGACCAAGCTTGATCGGCACGCCGATAAACGCCATATCCTCTTCATCTCCCTTGCGCGAACCGGTGCGGTTGAGAAAGAGCGGCTCCTTGGCGACATCCGGGATCACCGCCGGCATGCAGTTCTGCAGGATGCGCCCGGTAACGCCTTCGCCTGACAGGAAACGGCCACGCCCGATCTCCTCAGCCGACAAGCCGACAGCGGCCACCACCTGCAAGCCTCCATCTTCCTGCACCAGGCTGACCATGCTGCGCTGCATGTGCAAATGAGATGAAAGCAGGCTCAGCACGCCGCGCAGGGTCTTGTGGAGATCCAGGGAGGAGCCGAGTATCTTGCTGATTTCATAAATTGTGACCAATTGCACCGATAGGGTGTCTTGCGCCATGTCCGTATCCGATCCCGTAAAAAAACCTGCTGCCAGGATGGATTTATGCAATTTCCGTGCCAAATATCCGGACCAGTATGGCTTGCGGGGCTGAAACCGGCATCCGGATGCGGCGCGGCATCATGTAGCGCCGTTTGCCACAGCCTGCCGGGAACCGGCAGCAGCGCCACATACTGGTGCAATC
Organism: Pseudomonadota bacterium; assembly: GCA_021801705.1. Taxonomy (GTDB): domain Bacteria; phylum Pseudomonadota; class Gammaproteobacteria; order Burkholderiales; family Sulfuricellaceae; genus Sulfuricella. Next base: position 12,280 of record JAJYXP010000044.1, on the reverse strand, counting down.
CGAGGGTGGCGCGGGCCAAATTGGGGAGTCGTCAAAAACGACTAATAGTCAGTCATATTGAATTTGCGTGATTTTCTTGTAGGGACGAATTCATTCGGCCAAATGTGCGAATGAATTCGCACCTACAAAAAACGTACGGCAGTTTCAAGTTGACTGACTGCTAGCGCAAATGCTTGCGCCCGGCCTTGGGATGTTCTGGTACATGGCACGCGCGGCGATAGGCCAGCAAGGTTTTCTGGGCGTGGCCCAGCACGCTGCCATGCGGATAGCTGCCCGCCTCGTTCGCCACCCCGGCCGGCACACCGCTGAGCAGTTCTATGCCCTCGCTCGCATGCTCCGCCGTGTAGATATGGAACAAGCCCTGGGCTACCGCCTCGGCGATCTTGCGCTCCAGCATCAGGTGGCGGCGGTTGCGGTGCGGAATCAGCACGCCCTGGCTGCCGTCCAGTCCGGCGGTTTCGCAGACGCGGAAGTAGCCCTCTATTTTTTCGTTGACCCCGCCCACCGGCAACACTTCGCCGTGCTGATTGACCGCGCCGGTGACGGCGATACCCTGCCTGAGAGGAAGACCCGACAAGGACGAGAGCAGAACATACAGTTCGGCACAGGAAGCCGAGTCGCCCTCCACGCCGTGATATTCCTGCTCGAACACGATGGCTGCGTCAAGCGCGAGCGGTGCGATATGGGCAAACAGCGCGGACAGGTAGTTCTGCAGGATGAGCACGCCCTTGTCGTGTATCGGCCCGGACATTTCCACTTCACGCTCGATGTTGAGCAAGCCGTCTTCACCGGCAAAGGTGCGCGCCGTGACCCGCACCGGGAAGCCGAAACGGTAATCCCCCAGGTCGACCTGGGTCAGGCCGTTGAGCTGGCCCACCTTTTCGCCCTGCAACGTGATCAGCACATCCCCTTCGGCGATGGATTCCTGCAGGCGCTGGTCGGGGTAATCGTGGCGCCTGGTGCGCGCACCCAGCGCAGCCTCGACATCCGGCGCCTCGACCAAGCGGCCGGCACGAGCGCGGCAGAGCGCTGCGCTTTCCATCACCAGCGCCTCGGCGCGGGCGAAGATCGCGCTTTGGCGCGACTGGTCATCCACTTCACGATGGGAATCCTCCAGCAGGCGAGCGACGGCGGCGGCGGAGAAATGGGGCAGCCCCAGTTCCCGGCAGGCGTGGGCGACAAAAATCGACGACGCGCGGCGGGTTTCGGCGCTGGACGAAAAGCTTTCGGCAAAATCCACCTTGACCCTGAAGCGGCGCGCGAACTCCGGATCCCCCTCCTGCAAGTCATAATACTGTTCGCGCGAGCCGATCAGGATGATCTTGACTTCGACATCCACCGCCTCGGGTTCGAGGGAAACCGCAGCAATCGGCGCGAAGGCGGTGCCCGGTTCTTCGATCTGGAGACGGCCGCTGCGCAAAAAGCGCCGCAGCTTCTCCCACACCAGGCCATCGGCCAGCAGGTCGCGCAGATGCAGCATGAGGAAGCCGCCGTGGGCCTTGAGCAGGCTGCCGGCGCGAATGCGGGTAAAATCGGTCACCAGCACATCGTTCTCGGACTGGTATTCGATGCTGCCGAACAGCGAGCGGAACAGCGGGTTATCCTCGACGATCACCGGCGCACCGTTCAGGCCGTCATTGTCCACGACCAGGTTGACCCGGTAGCGGGACAGCGCCCGGTTCAACGCCTCCTGCCGGCTTTCCTCGTCATCGGAAGCCTCGAACAGCTCAAGATTGTCGAGCACGTCCTGCACGACCTGCTCGAGATAAGCGCCGAGCTTGGCGGAATCCTTGATCTGCTTTTTCAGTCCGGCACGGATTTCCTGCATTTCGCGATCCAGCAGCGGCTTCACCACCTGGCGCCGCAACGCCGCCAAGGCCTCGTTCATGACCCGCTCCAGCGGCCGGGTTTTCTCGAAATAGCGGGTAATCTCGCCGCGCAGCGCCTGCTCGGCCTGCTCGATCTCTGCCCGCCGTTCCTTGGGCAAGGCGAGCACTTCGTCCTCGACGAGCATATGCCCTTTTTCACCCCGCAGCGTGAAAACCATGCGCCCGTCCTCGCGGTGAATAGTGAAATTGCGGGCTTCGGCAAAGGCCTCGAGTGCGGCGTAGGCCTTGGCTTCTTCTTCCTTGTAGGCTTTTGCGATGCGCTCGCTTTCGGCCTTGAAATCCTGCCCCTCCAGGCACTGCGGAATTTCCGTCGGCAGGGATTTCGTCAGCCGCGCCATGAGCTGGCGCAGCAGGCGCCCCTGCCCGGCGGGCAGGCGCAGAGCCCGCGGCCTTTCCGGCGCATCGAAGTTGTGCAGATAGCATAAATCGGGCGGTACCGCCCTGTTTGCGGCAGCCGCGTACATCGCCTGCCTGAGCAGCGAGGAGCGGCCGCTGCCGACCTCTCCCAGCACGAACAGGCTGTAGTCCGGCTGATCCATCCCAAGACCGAAGCGGGCGGCCATTTCCGCGCGCTCCTGCCCGATCCAGGGCAGCGGATACTGCAGCAATTCGGAGGTATCGGAGAACCCGAGCGAATCGGGCTCGACGGTGAGGCGAAGTTCGGCGGGAGTCAGGCTGGCGATCGGCATAATTTGGCTACTTTATCCTTAAAAACGACACTCACCACGAATGACACGAATTTTCGCGAATGAACACGAATGGTTAAAGACAGACACAGCCTCATGCGTGATTTTCTTGTAGGGCCGAATTCATTCGGCCAAATGTGCGAATGAATTCGCACCTACAAAGAACGCACAGTCGTTTTAAGTTGACTGACCTCTAGGTTTTTCTGTTGCCGCAAATGCCGGATCAGGCAAGCTGCAGCGGCAAATCGCCGCTGCGCACGCCCATGCTGCCGACGGCGTGGACTGCGGCCACATAGTGCTTGTCTTCGTGCAGCTTGACCCAGCTTTCGGGATGCGGCCTGCCGTGCATGCGGATCAGCCGCGCCAGGCTGGTCGCAGGCATGTCCCATTTCAGGCCGGCCAGCAGCTCGTCGGCACTGTCCGGCTTGTTGCACACCAGCGCCATGTCGCAGCCCGCGTTCAGCGCGGCCTCGGCGCGCTGCACCACGCCGCCGGCAACGCTGGCCCCTTCCATGGAAAGGTCGTCGCTGAAAATCACGCCATTGAAGCCCAGTTCCTTGCGCAAAACATCTTTCAGCCAGATTCTGGAGAACCCCGCCGGCCGGCTGTCCACCCTGGGGTAAATCACATGGGCCGGCATCATCCCGGCGAGGCCGAAATCGATCATCTGCTTGAACGGCATCAAGTCGTCCATTTCGATGTCGGCGTAATCCCGCTCGTCCACCGGAATCTCCAGGTGGGAATCGGCGCGCACGAAGCCGTGACCGGGGAAATGCTTGCCCACCGCGACCATGCCGCCCTGTTTCAGCCCCAGCATCAGGCTGTGCGCCAACTCCGCAATGGCCCGCGTTTTGCGGTGAAAAGCGCGGTCGCCGATCACGCCGCTGCGGCCGAAATCGATGTCCAGCACCGGCGTAAAGCTGAAATCCACGCCGCTTGCGCGCAGTTCCGCCGCCAGCACCCAGCCGGTCTGGTGCGCCAGGGTTTTGGCGCGGTTCGGATGGTCGTCCCAGAGCCGGCCCAGCTCGCGCATCGGCGGCAGGCGGGTGAAACCGTCGCGGAAACGCTGCACGCGCCCGCCCTCATGGTCCACCGCAATCAGCAGCGGCGGGTTGCGCAGGGCGTGAATCTCGGCGGTAAGCCGGGCGAGCTGCGCCTGGGAAGCGTAATTGCGGCTGAACAGGACCACCCCGCCGACCAGCGGGTGTTTCAGTCTTTTTCTGTCCTCGTCCGTCAGGTCGGTACCGAGGACGTCGAGCATTACCGGGCCTAGAGTCATATTGGGTTTCTTTATCCGGGAAAAAGCGATTGAACCGCGGAGGACGCAGAGGAATTCAAAGGCATGTGCGCCATCTCAAGTTCATCAGAAGAGAAATTTGATATATCCCAATAACCCATTGCTATTCCTCTGCGACCTCCGCGTCCTCTGCGGTAAACATTGTCTTTACGTTTTAAGGCACCTCTAAGAGTTCGTCACGCCGGCGAAAGCCGGTGTCTAGTCTATTGAAAATACTGGATTCCGGCCTTCGCCGGAATGACGAAATCTGAATTTTTAGAGGTGCCATTTATTGCTCCAGGACAGAAAACGCCACCACCATCTCCGCCTCGTCGCTGATCGAGAGATGATGCTTGCAGATATTGCGCTGCCGAAGGCTATGCGCCAGCTCCGGCACCAACCCGAAGCCCGGCCTGCCGAGGGCGTCGTGAACAACGCTGATATTGTGCCAGGTCACGGGAAAACGCATCCCCGTTCCCAGCGCTTTTGCAAACGCCTCCTTGGCGGCGAAACGCTTGGCCACGAAGCGGGCGCGATGAACGCTGGCCTTGAAGCCCTCCCACTCAGCCGGTGCCAGGATGCGTTGCGCGAACCTGTCGCCGTGGCGATTCAATGCTGCCTCAATGCGCTTCACCGCAATAATGTCGGTGCCGATGCCGTAAATCATTTCGCCGCCGCCACCATCAGCGCCTTCATTTCTGCGACTGCCCGCTCCCAACCCGCGAACAGCGCATGGCCGACGATCGCATGGCCGATATTGAGCTCGTAAATACCGGGAATGGCGGCAATCTTCTGCACGTTGTGATAATGCAGGCCGTGACCGGCGTTGACGCGCAGGCCGATCTCGAGGCCGTATTCGACCGCTGCGCGGATGCGCGCCAGTTCCGCCGCTTCAGCCTGCTCGGTCCCGGCATCGGCAAAATGGCCGGTATGGATTTCCACCACCGGCGCCCCCGCCGCCTTGGCCGCATCAATCTGCGCCTTTTCCGGCACGATGAACAGCGAAACGCGGATGCCGGCCCCGTCCAGCGTGGCGCAAGCCTGCTTGACCCGTTCGAAATGGGCAAGCACATCGAGCCCGCCCTCGGTGGTGCGTTCCTCGCGCTTTTCCGGAACCAGGCAGACATCCTGCGGTTTCAGGCGCAATGCGATACCCACCATTTCGTCCGTTACCGCCATTTCAAGATTCATGCGCGTCTGCAGCGCGTCGCGCAGAATTTCCACATCCCGGTCCTGGATATGGCGGCGATCTTCGCGCAGATGCAGGGTGATCGAGTCCGCACCGGCGCTTTCCGCCATCAGCGCAGCCTGAATCGGGCTGGGATAGCGCGTCCCGCGCTGCTGCCGCAGCGTCGCGACATGATCGATATTGACGCCGAGATGAATCATAATTCCTGTAAATCCCTTAGCAATTGTCGGGTATGCAAGGTTTCGTCCCCGAGATAGTGGTTGATCAGCGCGCGCATCAGTGCCTTGCTTTGCTGCAAGGTGGCCGCATCGGTGTAATCGTTGGCAGCCATGTCGAGCAGCGTCTTGCCCCGCAATTCTACACCGTTTTGGCCCGCTTTTTGCCGCACCGGGCCGCGCTCGTTTACGTAACGGTAAGTCGCTCCCGGCTCGATCGCCGCCCCGCTCCCGGCATCATGGTCGAGCGTCAGGGCATAGCCCAGTTCTTTCAGCAGGTTCATTTCGAAGCGCCGCAGAATCGCGGCATAATCCGTGCGCTGCGCCAGATCCCGCAGGGTTTGCTGGTAATACAGGAACAACTGCTCATGGGGGTCGTCGCGGTGCAGCAGTTTCAGCAGCAACTCATTCAGGTAGAAGCCGCAGATCAGCGCCATGCCCCGCAGCAGCGGCTGGCCGCCCTGCCACTCCGCGCTGTGCAGAGTACGCAACTCCGCCTTGCCGAACCAGCTCAAGGCAAGCGGCTGAAAGGAAAGCAGCAAGCCGCGCAGCGCCGATTTCGGACGGCGCGCACCGCGCGCCATCAGCGGCAGACGGCCGAAATTCTGGCTGAACACCTCCACGATCAGGCTGCTTTCGCGGTAGGGGTAGGTATGCAGAACGTAGGCGGGCTGGTCTTCCTGCCGGGTTTTATGGTCGATTGCCATTTTTACTCTTGCTGCCGGCGGCCGGAATCAAAGCCGATCAAGCGGGCTTTCCACTCCCCGTCCGCCACGGTTGAGGGCGTGAGTATAAATCATCGTCGTACTCACATCCGAATGGCCGAGCAATTCCTGCACGGTGCGGATATCGTAGCCGCCTTCCAGCAAGTGCGTGGCAAATGAATGGCGAAACGTATGCGGCGTCGCCGGCATGGTCACGCCTGCATCGCGCACAGCCTGCTTGACAGCACGCTGCACGGCCTGCTCTTGCACATGGTGGCGGCGCGTCTCATTGCTGCGCGGATCAGTCGATAATTTAGCGGCCGGAAACACATATTGCCACGCCCACTCGTGTGCCGCATCAGGGTATTTGCGGTCCAAAGCATAAGGCAAATACACCGCACCGAAGCCTTGCTGCAAATCGTCCTCATGCAGCATGCGCACCTTGGCCAAATGCGCTTCCAGCGTTGCCACCAATAAAGTTGGCAGCATCGTGACACGGTCTTTAAAGCCCTTGCCATCACGGACTAAAATCTCGCGGCGCTTAAAATCAACATCCTTCACCCGCAGCCGCAGACACTCCATAATGCGCATCCCCGAACCATACAGCAAACTCGCGATCAGCCAATGCGTACCGGCAAGTCTGGATAAAACTGCCTGCACCTCATCGCGGTTCAACACCACAGGCAATCGCTTGGGTACTTTGGCGCGCTCCACGTTATCGAGCCAAGGAAGCTCCAGCGCCAAGACCTCTTTGTAGAGGAACAGCAGCGCACTTTTAGCCTGATTCTGTGTCGAGGCTGCAACCCTTCCATGAACAGCCAAGTGTGTTAAAAACAGCTCCACCTCCGCCGCTCCCAACTCACGCGGATGACGCTTGTCAAAATGCAAAACAAAGCGTTTAATCCAATCCACATAAGCCTGCTCGGTGCGGATACTGTAATGCTTGAGACGAATTTTCCCCCGTACTTGATCGAGCAACCTGGGCGCAGAGGGCGGTGAAGATTCTGAGGTTATTGGCATTTATTTTAGGACGCACTAACTTTATGCAACATAATGAAATTAAGCTAATAATACGTTTTTATAAACAAATGGACAAACATTTGACGCAATATTTTGCGTCAAATAGGACGTCTACTTTACGTTAGGTTTCATACCGCCGTATGGCCCAGCATCCCCTAAAAACATGATCGGCCAAGCTATAAAAATAGCGAGAAGTACGCCTTGAGCAATCTGATAAATTTTGCCATCGACAACTTCTACGGCATCGCTACCGTTTTGCTCACGGCTGCTGTTGGAGCTTATTTCCTTTGGCGCAACAACTACAAGACTCGCCGCGCCAATGCTTGCGCTGCTTTCCGTGCAGCTATTGAGCGCGAGCTTGGCCCCATGCTCACCAAATTCCCAACAGCAAGCCCCGAAATAGATGGAAGGCTCAAACAAGTATTCCCCGCACTTGAAAGCGCAGTTAGAGAGTTCCGGCATTATGTCCCCTGGTGGAAGAAACGAGGTTTCAACCGTGCTTGGTTGTGCTACCACTGCGCCTATCCCGACAATTGGAAAGACGGCCAGTGCTACCACCACTATATTGGCAGTCATTCGCCAGAAGAACCGCCTCCCGATAGCAAAGCCATCTTTCGCGCCAATGTAGAGCGCCTGCTTTCGTATGCAAAAGAAACCTAACATGGCGCTCAACCTCGCTCCCTCCGGTCGCTGGACGGCGCTAAAGCGCCGCCGGTTAGCTTTACGTTGGACACCCACACCCAGAATGCGCGACAATTAGCTTTTTTGCCGTCGGAGTCATAGTCATGGAATTAACTGCGGTTCTTACCCCTGCCGAAGAAGGCGGATATGTTGCCCTCAATCCAGAAACCGGTACCACGACTCAAGGTGAAACGGTTGAAGAGGCCATAACCAACTTAACGGAAGCCACAGCGCTCTATTTGTCTGAGTTTCCTCTTCTTGCACCTGGACATCCGCTGGTTACGATGTTCAGCGTTCCCGCACATGCCTAAGTTACCGCATGTCTCTGGCGCCACGGCAGTTAGGGCGCTTGAACGATTGGGGTTTACGAAAATTCGCCAATCCGGTAGCCATGTCATCATGCGGCGTGGCTCCAAAGGCTGTGTCGTTCCAATGCACAGCGAAATCAAGATCGGCACTCTTGCGGGTGTTCTGCGCCAAGCCGATATATCGCCAGACGAATTCATCGATGCCTTGTGAACTTGGTGTCCAACCCGGCAGTCAACACGGACGCTACGCATAAAGCCGCGCAGCGCCGGTTACTTCTACGTTATGCCTCTTATGGAAGAAGAGATGCTCACCGAAGATAAAGCACGAAACCTAGCGGCTCATTGGATCCAAGCGTGGAATTCCCACGACCTCGATGAAATCATGTCGCACTACGGAGAAGGCGTCGTTTTGGTATCACCAGTGGCTGCAAAGATTCTGAACGACCCATCGGGTACGGTGAAAGGCAAGGACGCTCTGAGAGCGTATTTCAAGAAGGGGCTTGAAGTGTACCCAAATCTCAAGTTCGATCTTCTTGACGTGATGTGGGGACTTTCCAGCGTTGTTCTTTACTACGTGAACCAGAAGGGCACAAAGACTGGCGAATTTATGGAAATTGATTCGAAAGACAAGGTCATTCGAGTAGTTGCAAATTACAGTGGCTGAGTCAAGGCATAACATTGCGGTCGAGAGGGACGCTCCGCGCCCCTCACCTCAACGTTAGCCATATCAGAGGACACATCATGGACATGACGCTCATTCAAGGCACGATTTCCGGCCTCAAGACTGCTGCTGACATCGCAAAGAGCTTGATGGAGCTTAAATCTATCTCTGATGTTCAGGCTAAAGTTATCGAGCTTCAAAGCGCCATTCTCGCCGCCCAAAGCAGCGCACTTTCTGCCAATGCAGACCAGGCGGCGATGGTTGATGAGATACGCGCACTTAAAGAAGAAACGCTCTTCGTAATAGTCTTGACCTTGATCGGTATATTCCTCGCCCTTGGTGAGCATGGTGTAGATCAGCCGCGCCAGTTTGTGCGCAGCAGCGGTTACCGCTTTGGGCTTATCCATGCGCGCGCACATTCGACGGAAGTACGCACCCAGCGCAGACTGACTGCTGCGCAGCGCCACTGCGTCGTTCTTGCCTCGCTTGCCAGACATGCGGTACGGGGTGACGAACTTGGGGGCGATCAGTTTGACGGTGTGGCCATGCTGGCGGAACAGGCGGGCCCAGTGGTGGGCGCCGGAGCAGGCTTCCATGCCGATCAGGCACGGCGGGAGCTGGGCGATCAGCGGCAGGAGCTGTTCCCGATTTACCTTGGGTTTGACCAGTTCCGCCTTGCCGTCTTCATTCACGCCATGAACCGCAAAGATGGACTTGGCCAGATCAATTCCAATGACGATAATGCTCATGACTTTCCCCTCCTGAGGTGTTGATGAAATCCAGAAATTCCATCATGGCACTTTCGATACCGAGTGCGGCAACTTCGCCGCAGCCACGGGACGGGGAAGTCCCTTTCATTCGTTAGCGCCCATTATCCAAAAGGAGACTCTCTATGGAATTGTCTGCTGCAATACTCGGCATCGCCGTTGCCCTCACGCTTGGCGCCATGAGTCCTGGACCAAGCTTCATCTTGGTTGCCCGCACTTCCGTTGCCGTCTCACGGCGTGATGGCCTTGCCGCAGCCTTCGGAATGGGAGTCGGCGGCGTCTTCTTTTCTGTCATCGCGCTCCTTGGTCTGCTTGCAGTTCTCACTGCCGTTCCGTTGCTCCATCTGACACTAAAGGTCTTGGGCGGCACATACTTGCTCTACCTTGGTTATCGAATCTGGCAGGGTGCCAGACAGCCACTGGCGCTTGACAGCACACCTGCCCAAGGTCGTCCCACGCGGGCTTGGCGCTCTTTTGTGCTTGGCCTTATCACTCAGGTGAGTAATCCCAAAACCGCAGTCGTGTATGCGAGTGTCTTCGCATCTTTGTTACCAAACGAAGCTCCTCCGTTTGTTCTGGTCGCGCTGCCGATCATGATTTTCTTTATAGAAACCATCTGGTATTCCGTGGTAGCTATAGCGCTATCCGCCCCCTCACCACGCGCCCACTATCTTGCATCGAAGGCATGGATTGATCGCACGGCTGGGGCAATTATGTCTTTGCTTGGTCTCAAGCTCATCTTCGAGACGCAGCAACCGTGAGCCTGTTGTGCGCTAACCCGGCAGTCGAGAGGGACTGCGCAAAAGCGCGCAGCCCCTCACTTCTACGTTATGGCTCAAACATAGCAAGATCCGGGTCGCAGATGAGTGCTTAAATCTCCATACTTCATTCGTATTGGAACAAATTCTTGTCGGTACGAAAATTAAATTATGAGAGGTTTCGCAAAATGTCTGCACTATCCAACAAAGTAGCCATTATCACCGGAGCAAGTTCCGGGATCGGTTATGCAACAGCAAAGCTATTCGCCCGAGAGGGTGCGAAGGTCGTCGTCGCCGCGCGACGCCAACCCGAACTTGATGCACTCGTTGAGGAAATCACCCAGGCGGGTGGTCATGCCGTCGCGCTTGTCGGCGACGTCAAGGACGAAGCCTTCGCGAAAGCCTTGGTCGAACTCGCTATAGGCCGTTTCGGCGGCCTCGATGTGGCGTTTAATAATGCCGGCACGCTCGGTGAGATGGGTGCCACGCCTGATGTGACGCTTGCGGGGTGGGAAGACACGATCAGGACGAATCTGACAAGTAGTTTCCTCGGAGCGAAGTATCAACTTCCCGCGATGCTCGACCGGAGCGGCGGGTCGCTGATCTTCACGTCGACATTCGTCGGTTACACCGTTGGCCTACCGGGTATGGCAGCCTATGCGGCAAGTAAGGCTGGGCTAATCGGCCTCACTCAGTCGCTTGCGTCTGAGTTTGGCGCCAAGGGTGTCCGGGTGAACGCTATCCTGCCTGGCGGCACCGATACCCCAATGAGCCAAGCCTTCGCCAATACACCGGACACCTTAGCCTTCGTCCAGGGGCTTCACGCGCTGAAGCGTATGGCTTTGCCGGAGGAGATCGCGAAATCGGTACTCTATCTCGCATCTGATGCATCGAGCTTCACCACCGGCACGGCGCTCCTTGTTGACGGCGGCCTTTCCATCAATCGAACCTGACTACGTATGGTCAATATGCTTGTGGGAAATCTGGATGTCTGACTATGAGCGTATAGCCGAAGCAATTTCTTTCATTGTCAGCCGGGTAAACAGCCAGCCCACCTTACAAGAAATTGCGCGGCATTTACACCTGAGCCCGTTCCACTTCCAACGCCTATTCAGCCGCTGGGCCGGTGTGACTCCCAAAAGATTCTTGCAGGTGCTTACGTTGGAGCGCGCCAAGCAATTACTGAGCGAATCGAAACCACTGCTTGAAGTTTCTGACTCCCTGGGGTTGAGCAGCGGTTCGCGGTTGTATGACCACTTCGTTCATTTGGAAGCGGTTACACCCGGTGAATACAAGAGGGGAGGCGTGGGTTTAGCGATTGAATATGGCGTACACGACACCCCTTTCGGAAAAGCATTTGTTGCCATCACTGACAGAGGAATTTGTCATTTTGCGTTTCTAGAGTGCGCGAAAATCGATGCGCATCTGACCGGTCTACTTAAAAAGTGGCCACATGCGGCGGTGCATGAAAATCGTCAACGAACGCTTGCGGTTATTAAGGTCATGTTTGGCGGAGAAAAGAAATTGGACCGCCCAATATCTTTGTATGTTTCCGGGACGAACTTTCAGATCAATGTGTGGAAAGCATTGTTACAGATAGCGCCGGCAACGGTGGCGAGTTATTCCCAGGTGGCAGCCGCAATAGGCCATCCGAGTTCTGCGAGAGCCGTGGGGCTGGCGGTAGGCGCGAACCCTGTCGCGTTCCTGATACCCTGCCACCGTATCATTCGACAAAACGGTAAGCTTGGCGGATATCATTGGGGCGAAACTCGGAAACAGGCAATACATGCATGGGAATCGGCAAGGTATGAGTAACCTCATCCATAGCAAAAAGGGGCCAGGCTCGATTAAATTAGGCTATACTTGGCGGCATCATGCCCCGCCGCCCCCATATACACTTGGCCGGTGTGCCGCTGCACATTGTTCAGCGCGGACACAACCGCGATGCCTGCTTCTTCGTTGATGACGACTACCTGGCCTACCGTCACTGGCTGGGCGAGGCTCTCAAGGAAAGCGGTTGCGCCCTGCACGCCTATGTGCTCATGACCAACCATGTGCATCTGCTGTTGTCCCCGCCTCAGCCCCAAGATGTGCCCCGGCTCATCATTTCACTGGGACGGCGCTAT
>JAJYXP010000033.1 GCA_021801705.1 Pseudomonadota bacterium | reverse complement strand
CTCAAACACTATCGCCGAATTTTTAGTCGATTTGAGAAAAAAATGCTCAATTTCATGGGGATGCTGACGTTTGCGGCCTCTCTGCTGTGGTTGCGCTAAACAGGCGGCAATACGTCAACAGAACCTAACGCTCCCAAACCACGCGCAGCAGGTTCTCCTGCTCGTTGTAGTGAAATTCCAGTTCCCCCTTGTAAGCGTGATGCAGTGCTTCGCCGATTCCGCGGGCAAGATGGATGTCGGTCGTGGTGATCAGGATGCCGTCATCCTGATCCTCGATCTTGATAATCCGCTCCAGGGGGTGTTCCGCCTTGGCTCTTGCCTCTTCATTCTTTACCAGATGCAACAATTCCTCGCGGTGTTCCTTGAAAAATGAACCGCCCACGGTCACAAATCCGGCCGGAAATTCGTCATGGATGCGGTGACAGGCAGGACACATCTCTTCGTGGGCCTGGGCTGGATTTGGCAGCCATTGCCAGCGCCCCTCGTGGAACACGGCGCCGCATTGCGGGCAAACCGTGGGTTCCGGCAGTTTGTGCTTGGATTTATAGGCGTCGTGCCGATATTCCTGCCCCCAAATCAGACGGTCGGGCCGGATGGGTTGGAAACCTGCGAATCGGGTTTTCATTTTGCGCTCCTTTGATGACACTAAAAATTGGTGATTTACAGCCACTCCTTTTCCGCGGCAGGACGCTGCTCCCCCCACAACGCACCCGGCGGCAGGTCGAGCGGGGAATGGGCTCCTGCTTGTAAAGCCGGTAATGACCGCGCCGCGGCAAGCATCATCCGCGCAGCAAGCCCCGCCTCGTCGAAGCGCGCTTCCAGCAAAAAAGAGGAATGGCCGGGTTCTCCCGGTGAGGTGCGGCGCTCCAGCAACACGCCACGGTTTGTTTCTTCCAGCGCGGCGATGCTGGGTACTGGAAAAACCAAAGTTTGTTCATCGAGGAAGAGGGGGTCATTGACGATGGCGTACTCCACTTCGGCCGCATCTGCCGATGGCTCCAGTTCAACATAAACGTAGCGTTGGATTGTTCCTCCCGTGGACTTGAGCTCTGTCGCCAGCGCTTTTCTGACCCCCTTGATGCCCGCCGCTGCCAGCGTATGGTGCAGGCTAGTCCCGGTATGCAGGCTGGTTTCCGTATGCCCGTGGGGGGCCAGCAACGCGAAATAGCTGCGGAACAGGGAGAGGGCGCCCGGATCACATCCCGCGCCAACGACAGCCGGCACTCTGTGAAGAAGCGCGACCCGATGTATTTCCGACTTGTGTCGGAGAAAGGCTTCGCCGTGGAGACGTGCGCATTCCACCACGGGGATGCGGCTTTGCAGTAGGTCTTTGGCAATTCCCATTACCGCATCGGGGGGAATGCAGATGAGCGCGGCATCCACTTCCTTCAGCTCGCTGATATGGGTAACGGCAGGTACTTTCAGCCAGGGAGCGGGGGGGCTGCCGGTGCGCCGCACAATACCTGCCAGTACCGTGGCCTGGTCGGCAAATATGCCCTCGGCGCATTTGCGCCCCAGTTTCCCCAGGCCGATGATGGCAAGCCGTATTTTTTTCATGCTGTTTGCACCTTTGTTGCCAGGAGCCTGCCGAGATACCGGAAATGCGATGAATTCTTCACTGTGACGCCTTTCGCAGCAGACTGACAATCTCGCGCATGAAGGCGGGCAGGTCGGAGGGCTGCCGGGACGTGACAAGGTTGCCGTCCACCACCACCTCACTATCTTCATAAAAGGCGCCTGATTCCTTCAGTTCCTCGGCGACGGAACGGTAGCAGGTGGCACGCCGCCCTGTCAGGACGCCCGCCGTGATCAATATTTGCGGCCCATGGCAAATGGCGGCGACCGGCTTGTTCCTGCGGAAGAAATCCTTCGCAATCTCGACAGCGGCCCGCTCCTTGCGAAGTGCCGCGGGCGCCTTGCCGCCGGGGAGGATGAGCGCGTCATATTCATTTGGGTCGACATCCCGCAGCGCCCTGTTCACAACAACTTCGTACCCGTGCTTGCCATTTATTTTGCCCCTGGCAATGGATGCGATGTCCACCTCAAAACCTTCCTCTTTCAGACGGTAGTAAGGAAACAATAGCTCGGAATCCTCGAAATTGTCTGCGCTGATTATCAGTGCCTTCATGTCAACTCCTGGGAACCCCTCTTCGAAAGGCGGCCTGTCTAGCCGAGGGGCCGAGTTCGGGAACATTTTAATTCGGCTTGCCTATACTGGGATTATAGGCGAAGGAGTGGGATAGGTAGCGGGCTCGGGACGGGAGATACTGATTGATGAACTGGAACATGGTTGTGACTAGCTTGCCGGGCCCGGGCCGCGAACATCGCCTGCTGCACGAGCTTGGGTCGATGGGGGGATTTCATATGACCCAGTTCAAGGATGTGTGCGTGGGTTATGTGGAGGATGTCACGAATTTCCTCGAGGCAATCCGGCAGGCCGAAGAGGAAGGCGCACCCTGGGTGGAGGATCTGGGGCGGGTGATTCCCATAGAACAAATTTTCCACTTCACGCCGGAAACCCTTGCGGAGCAGATGAAGGAGGCTGTCACCCCTTTTGTCAGCCGCATTTCAGGCGGGACGTTTTATGTGCGCCTGGAAAGACGAGGACTCATCGGGCAGGTGATGAGCCCCGACGTGGAGCGCAGCGTCGCCGATCACATCCTTGCCTTGGCTGAGAGGGAGGGCCGGCAATTGAGGACTTCTTTCGAGGATGCCGATTACATCGTCGCTGCCGAGACCGTCGGCCACGAATGTGGCGTAGCCCTGCTGACCCGCGATCTGCGGCAGCGTTATCCTTTTGTGCAAACCAGATAGGACTGGCCGTAATGAAAATCCCCCAAACTTTTTTCGCTTTCACGCCCAGGGGCGCGGGGTTGATGTGCGCCGTTGTCTACATCGAAGCGGGCAAGGATGTGTATGGGTGGTGGATCGGACATAGCGATGGGGATTACCCCCCGGCCTTTTTCAAGCTGGAAAATTTCTTCTCGCCCCGGACGACATCCTTTTTTGCGACCGAAGGGTCCGATCTGTACGGTGGGTGGAAATTCGACTATTCCTCCGGAAAGCCGAAACGGATAGATCCGGCTCTTCCAGTCGAAGAAGACATGTGCCACGAACTGGAGCGGCTACAGGGCGAATTCGGCGCCGAATGGCTGTTTTTCGACGGCGACGAAGGGAGCGAGGGGGAGGTTGAAGCCTATCGCCATCAGGATCTGCCGGTGCTGGGCGTCAACATCAAGGGCAGGAAACTGAACAAGCTCGACAAAAGTGATGTCGTCTGGACTTGCTGGTCGAAGGATTTCGACCGGGATATCCTCGATTACCTGACGGCCAGGTGGCCGCTGGAATACGGGAAAGAATAGTATTCCAGCGACGGTTAAATCAAATCACCAACATGTCGACGAACTCGTTCACCGGCGTGGCTTCCAATCCCTGCTGATTCAGGCACAAGGCCAGAACAGTCTGGGACTGCTTGGCCGGGAATCTCCGTGCCAGATTAACCTTGAATTTTTTGATTAATTCCGGGATTCCCTCGGCACGGCGGCGCCGATGGCCAATGGGGTATTCAACCGCGATGTTTTCGGATTTCGTGCCGTCTTTGAAGAAAATTTGCACTGCGTTGGCGATCGAACGCTTCTCCGGATCGAGGTAGTCCCTGGTGTATTGCGCATTTTCAACGCACTCCATTTTATCGCGCAGGGCGTCGATGCGCGGGTCCGCGGCGGCATCGTCCTCATAATCGGCGGCGGTGAGATTGCCTTTCAGCAGGCCGATGGCGGCCATGTACTGGATGCAGTGGTCGCGGTCGGCGGGATTGTGCAGCGGCCCTTTCTTGTCGATGATGCGGAGCGCCGATTCGTGCGTGCTAATGACGATCTTGTCGATCTGCGCGATCTTTTCCAGCGTGTCCAGCCTGCCGGCCGCCTGCGCATGGTGCTGAATGGCGCACTCCACCGCGGTCTGGGAGTGAAACTCGGCAGGGAAGGAAATCTTGAACAGGATCTGCTCCATGACGTAGGAACCGTAAGGACGCTGGAATTTGAATGGCTGGCCCTTGAAGGAAACGTCGTAGAAGCCCCAGGTCTTGGCGGTGAGTGCGGAGGGATAACCCATTTCGCCCTTCAAGGCCATCAGCGCCAGGCGTACGGCGCGGCTCGTGGCGTCGCCCGCCGCCCAGGATTTGCGCGGGCCGGTGTTGGGCGCATGGCGGTAAGTGCGCAGGCTCTGGCCATCAATCCAGGCATGGGAAACGGCATTGATGATTTCCTCGCGGGTGCCGCCGAGCAGTTTGGTCACCACCGCGGTTGAGGCCACTTTTACCAGAATCACGTGATCCAGACCGACGCGGTTGAAGCTGTTTTCCAGCGCCAGCACGCCCTGGATTTCGTGCGCCTTGATCATCGCCGTCAACACGTCCTTCATCGTCAGCGGCGACTTGCCCTGGGACACGCGGGTGCGCGACAGCCAGTCGGCCGTGGCGAGGATGCCACCCAGGTTGTCGGAGGGATGGCCCCATTCGGCGGCAAGCCAGGTGTCGTTGAAATCCAGCCAGCGCACCAGTGCGCCGATGTCGAAAGCGGCCTTTACCGGGTCGAGCTGGAATTGCGTGCCGGGAACCCTGGCGCCGTTTGGCACCACCGTGCCGGGCACGATCGGCCCCATCAGCTTGGTGCAGGCGGGATAGGACAGCGCCTCCAGGCCGCAGCCCAGGGTGTCCATCAGGCAGTAGCGGGCGGTGTCGTAGGCCTCGGCGGATTTGATTTCATAATCGCAGACGTAGTCGGCGATATCCACCAGCACCTGATCAGGATCGGGGCGGACGTTGGAGATGTGGGATGACATGGAAATTTCCTTAATGAATTTACGAAAACCAGATTAACCACGAATTCACACGAATGATCACGAATTGCCACGAATGATTCGTGAATATTCGTGCCTTATTCGTGTTCATTCGTGGTTACGAATTTAAGCTCTTTCCTCGATGGGCACGTAGGGCCGATCCTCCGGCCCGACATATTCGGCATTCGGCCTGATGATCTTGTTGTCGATGCGTTGCTCAATCACATGTGCCGCCCAGCCGGTGGTGCGTGAAATCACGAACAGGGGGGTGAACATCCCGGTCGGCACACCCATCATGTGGTAGCTGGAGGCGGAATACCAGTCGAGGTTGGGAAACATTCTCTTGGTTTCCCACATGACCGATTCGATGCGGTCGGAAATGTCGAACAAGGTCATGTTGCCGCCGTCCTCGCACAGGCGGCGCGATACGGCCTTGATCGCAACGTTGCGCGGATCGCCGATGGTATAGACAGGGTGGCCGAAGCCGATGATGATTTCCTTGCGCGCAACGCGTTGGCGGATGTCGGATTCAGCCTCGTCCGGGCAGCGGTAGCGCTGGATGATCTCCATCGCCGCTTCGTTGGCGCCGCCGTGTTTTGGGCCTCTGAGCGCGCCTATCGCCCCGGTGATGCAGGAGTGGATGTCCGACAGGGTGCCCGCGATGACGCGGGCGGCGAAGGTCGAGGCGTTGAATTCATGCTCGGCGTAGAGGATCAGCGAGGTGTCCAGCGACTTGCGGTGGAGTTCGGAGGGCGCCTTGCCATGCAGCAGGTGGAGAAAATGCCCGGCCACGCTGTCGTCGCTGGTATCCACCGCGATGCGCTTGCCGTTGTGGCTATAGTGATACCAGTACAGCAGCATCGAGCCGAACGAGGCGACCAGCCGGTCTGCGATGTCCCGCGCGCCCTGCGCGTTGCGGTCGGGATTCTCTGTCAGCAGGGCGCCCAGCATTGAGCAGCCGGTACGCATCACGTCCATCGGATGCGCCGAGGAGGGGATCTGTTCGAGCACCGTTTGCAATTGTGGCGGCAGGCCGCGCAGGCCTTTGAGTTTTTTTCTGTATTCGTCCAGTTCGGGCTGGGTGGGCAGCGCGCCGTGGACCAGCAGGTATGCCACCTCCTCGAAAGTGGATTTTTCCGCCAGTTCCAGGATGTCGTAGCCGCGGTAGTGCAGGTCGTTGCCGCTATGGCCGACAGTGCACACCGCCGTAGTGCCGGCGTTGACGCCGGAAAGCGCGACCGATTTTTTCTTTTTTGGCGCATTATCCGCTTCAGTCATGCTTTCTTCTCCTGGGCAAATAATTGATCCAGTTTTTGCTCAAATGCATGGTAGCCGAGGTGATCGTAGAGGTCCATGCGTGTCTGCATCAGGTCGAGTACATTCTTCTGCGTGCCGTCGCGGCGGATCGTTTCATAAACGGTCAATGCCGCCTGATTCATGGCGCGGAAGGCGGACAGCGGGTAGAGCACCAGGCTGGCACCGGCCTCGCGCAGCTCGTCCACGGTGTAGAGGGGGGTTGAGCCAAACTCGGTGATGTTGGCCAGTACCGGCACCTTTACAGCTTCCGAGAATGTTTTGTACATGGACAGCTCGGTCATCGCCTCGGGGAAAATCATGTCCGCACCCGCCTCGACGCAGGCGCAGGCGCGCTCGATGGCGGACTCCAGCCCTTCCACCGCCAGGGCGTCGGTGCGGGCCATGATGACGAACCCGGAATCGGTCCTGGCATCCACCGCAGCCTTTACGCGGTCCACCATTTCGGACAGGGAAACGATCGCCTTGCCGGGGCGATGTCCGCAGCGCTTGGCCTGTACCTGATCCTCGATATGCACCGCGCCTGCGCCGAATTTGATCATGGATTTTACCGTGCGGGCAATATTGAATGCGCCGCCAAAACCGGTGTCGATATCCACCAGTACCGGCAGGCTGGTGGCATCGGTGATGCGGCGCACATCGGTGAGCACGTCGTCCAGGGTGGAAATGCCGAGGTCGGGCAGGCCCAGCGAGCCGGCGGCAACGCCGCCGCCCGAGATGTAGAGGGCCTTGTAGCCCGTATGCTCAGCCAGCTTGGCATGGTAGGCATTGATCGCGCCCATCACCTGCAGCGGTTTCTCGGCAGCGACAGCGGCGCGGAAGCGCACCCCGGCAGATGAGACATTGGTCATGGCAACCCCTTTTGTGACAGCCTTTGTTGTTTTGCAAGGCAAATTAACCCGAAGAATATGTATAATGTAATCGAATAAGCTATATGTCAATAATTTAGCTTATGTTATATATCTTATATAAGACAGTGGACTAAATTATGGCAATCATGCTATGGTTGGCAGTGAAGGGGATTCCATGACTAAATCGCATTCGACACCTACTTTCAGACCGCTCTACGAGCAGATCAAGATACTGATCACACAAAGCCTGGTGGCGGGCGAATGGCGGCCGGGCGAGGTGATTCCCAGCGAGTTGGAATTGGCGAACCGGTTCAAGGTCAGTCAGGGCACGGTGCGCAAAGCCATCGATGAACTCGCGGCGGAAAATATTCTGGTGCGGCGCCAGGGGAAGGGAACATTCGTTGCCACCCATACCGAAGAGCATACCCAATACCGTTTTCTGCGCATTGTCGAATTGAGCGGCAAGAAAGAGTTTCCGGTCAGCGAGGTGTTGCACTGCGAACGCGGCAAGGCCGACAGCACTGCCGCAGACCGTCTCGGCATCAAGCGCGGAGCGCCTGTCATGATGGTAAGACGCCTGCTCAGATTCTCCGGTGAGCCCGTGATCCTCGACGACATCTGTTTGCCGGCAGGTTTGTTCAAGGGCTTGAGCGAGGCCCTGATCAATGAATTTCAGGGCACACTCTACAGCCTTTACGAAGCCCGCTATAGCACACGGATCATCCGTGCCGAGGAGCGGATACAGTCTATTGCTGCGGATGAGGCCACGGCAGGGCCGCTTGGAATTCCTCCGGGAACGCCGCTGCTGGATATCGACCGGGTGGCTTATACCTATGGCGATCAACCGGTGGAATGGCGTGTCAGCCGCTGCAATACCAAGCATCATTGCTATCTGAACGAACTGGGCTAATTAGTGCTGAGTTAAAAAAACAGTGCTGAGTCCTGAGTAAACACACTCAGGGCTCAGCACCCAGGACTCAGCACCCAGGACTTTGAACTCAGGACTAAAAACATGACTACTCTCAAACAGCAGGCGCTTGATTATCACGAGTTTCCCAAACCGGGAAAGATTTCAGTCGAATCTTCCAAGCCCTGTGCCACTGCACAGGACCTTGCCCTTGCTTATACGCCTGGTGTTGCCGAGCCGGTGCGCGAAATCGGCAAGAATCCGGAAAATGCCTATCGCTACACCAACAAAGGCAATCTGGTCGCGGTGATCAGCGACGGCACCGCCATTCTCGGTCTGGGTAACCTGGGGCCGCTGGCGAGCAAGCCGGTGATGGAAGGAAAGGGGATCCTTTTCAAGCGCTTTGCCGGGATCGACGTTTTCGATATCGAGGTCAATGCGCCCAGCGTCGAATCCTTCATCGAAACCGTGGTCAACATATCTCCGACCTTCGGCGGCATCAACCTGGAAGATATCGCCGCGCCCCATTGCTTCGTGATCGAGAAGGCGCTCAAGGAGCGCCTGGATATTCCGGTTTTTCACGATGACCAGCATGGCACCGCGGTGATTATTTGCGCCGGCCTGCTCAACGCACTGGAAATCCAGGGCAAGAAACTGGAAGACGTGAAACTGGTATGTCTGGGTGCCGGTGCCGCCGGTCTTGCCGGAATGCGCCTCCTGATCGCGATGGGGGCGAAGAAGGAGAACATGACGCTGGTGGACAGCAAGGGCGTGATCCATGCCGGGCGCACCGACCTCAACGTTTACAAGCAGGAATTCGCCAAGAACACCCCGTTGCGCACGCTGAGCGAAGCGATGGCCGGCGCGGACGTCTTTATCGGCGTTTCCGGCCCCAACCTGGTGACGCAGGAGATGATAAAAAGCATGGCTGCCAAACCGATCGTGTTTGCCATGGCCAATCCCGACCCTGAGATTTTGCCCAGGGATGCCCATGCGGCGCGCGACGATCTGATCATGGCCACCGGCCGTTCGGATTACCCCAACCAGGTTAACAACGTGCTTGGCTTTCCTTTCATTTTTCGCGGCGCGCTGGATGCACGCGCCAGGCAGATCACCGAAAAAATGCTGATCGCCGCGGTGAAAGCGCTGGCCGAGCTGGCGCGCGAGCCGGTGCCGGAAGAGGTGGTCAAGGCCTATAACGGCAAGAAAATGTCCTTCGGCCGGGACTATATTCTGCCCACGCCGTTCGATCCCCGGCTGATCGAGCGCATTCCGCAGGCGGTAGCAAAAGCCGCCGGATAAAGGGGAACGGCCATGGCAAACAAGCGCCCCAAGTACCTCAATCTGTTCCGGATAAAATTACCCCTGCCGGGCGTGGTGTCCATCCTTCATCGCATCAGCGGGGCGCTGCTTTTTCTGGCGATCCCCTTGTTGCTGCTCGGATTGCAGGCTACCCTGGCTTCCCCTGAATCCTTCGAGGCTGTGCGACGCGCCTTTTCCCACCCCTTGGTCAAGCTGATCCTGCTCGGGCTGCTGTGGAGCTTGTTTCACCACTTTTTCGCCGGACTGCGCTACATCGCCATGGACATGGATCTCGGTCTGGATTTGCCGCAGACACGCCGCAACAGTTGGCTGGTGATGGCGGCGACTATCTGTCTGACCCTGCTGGCAGGAGTTTGGCTATGGTGAACCGTATTGTTACCGGCGCCCACTATGGGATGCGCGATTGGCTGGTGCAGCGCGTTACCGCGGTGGTCATGGCCTTGTACACCCTCTTCATGGCGGGCTTCCTGCTTACCCACCAGCCTTTGTACTATGCGGACTGGAGTCACCTGTTTCAGTCTCGACTGGTGCGCCTGACGAGCCTGTTGTTCCTGCTCAGCCTTTACCTTCACGCCTGGGTGGGCATGCGCGACATTTTCATGGATTACGTCAAACCCGTCGGCATCAGGCTGATGGCCCAAGTGGCAGTCATCCTCTCTCTCGTCGCCTATGCCGCCTGGTCGGTACAAATTCTCTGGGGTATCCAATGAGTATCGCCAAACGTACTTTCGACGCGGTGATTGTGAGGTGGGGCGGTGTGAGCAGGAAGCAGGGGCCCCGCAAGGCGGGGATGCGACCGTCCGCGAATCGCCGCCGGCCGCCGACATCCACCAAATTTTCCAGCGGAGAGCATGCGTGATTCAGAAGAGAACTTTCGATGCAGTGATTGTCGGCGGCGGCGGGGCGGGGCTCCGCGCAGCGCTGCAACTGGCTCATGCCGATCTCAAGGTGGCGGTGGTATCCAAAGTGTTTCCGACCCGTTCCCATACCGTTTCCGCCCAAGGCGGCATTGCTGCATCTTTAGGCAACGTCAACGAGGACAACTGGCACTGGCACATGTACGACACCGTGAAGGGTTCCGACTATCTTGGCGACCAGGATGCCATCGAGTTCATGTGCCGCCAGGCCAACGAGGCGGTGATCGAACTGGAGCATTTCGGCATGCCGTTCGACCGTTTGCCCAACGGCAAGATCTACCAGCGCCCGTTCGGCGGCATGACGCAGAATTACGGCGGTACCCCGGTGATGCGCACCTGCGCCGTTGCCGACCGCACCGGCCACGCCATGCTGCATACACTCTACCAGCGCAATATCGCCGCCAAGACGCATTTTTTCGAGGAATATTTTGCGCTTGACCTGGTGATGGACGACCATGGTTACGCGCTGGGCGTGATCGCGCTGGGAATAGAATCGGGCGAGCCTGTTTTTATCGAAGCCCGTGCCACCCTGATCGCGACAGGCGGCGCCGGGCGCATCTTCAACGCGACCACCAACGCCCTGATCAATACCGGGGATGGACTGGCAATGGCACTGCGGGCCGGCATCCCGCTGGAAGACATGGAGTTCTGGCAATTCCACCCCACCGGCATCGCCGGTGCCGGCGTGCTGGTCACGGAAGGGGTGCGCGGCGAGGGCGGCTACCTCGTCAACAAGAACGGCGAACGTTTCATGGAGCGCTACGCGCCGAATGCCAGGGATCTCGCATCGCGCGACGTGGTGTCCCGCGCCATGGCAGTGGAAATCCACGAAGGGCGGGGCTGCGGCAAGAATGGCGATTACGTCGAACTGAAGCTCGACCATCTCGGCCCGGACGTCATCAAGCAGCGCCTACCCGGCATCCGCGAACTGTCCCTCAAGTTTGCCCACATCGACCCGATCGAGGCGCCGATCCCGGTGGTGCCGACGGTGCACTACATGATGGGCGGCATTCCCACCAACCTGCGGGGCCAGGTGGTCATGCCGACCCAAACCGGCCCCGAGGAAGCGGTGCTCGGACTGTACGCCATCGGCGAATGCGCCTGCGTCTCGGTGCACGGCGCCAACCGCCTGGGCAGCAACTCTCTGCTCGACCTGATCGTGTTCGGGCGCGCCGCCGGCAACCATGTGATCGAATACCTCAAGGACAACCCGTTCCCCCGGCCGCTGCCGGATGGCGCGCTGGACCGGCCGATGGCGCGTCTCGCGCGCTGGGACGAGAAGCGCGACGGCATCACTGTGGACGAGTTGCGCGAACAGATGAGCAAAACCATGCAGAAGCACTGCGGCGTCTTCCGTACCGAAGATGTGCTGCAGGAGGGCGTGAGAAAAATGCTGGAAATTGCCGCACGCCTGCCGGACGTGGCGCTGCGCGACCACAGCAGGATCTACAACACCGGCCGGATCGAGGCGCTGGAACTTGAGAACCTGATGGGGGTGGCGCTGGCGACCATGATTTCCGCCGCTGCCCGCAAAGAGAGCCGAGGCGCTCACGCGCGCGACGATTATCCGGAGCGGGACGACAGCAACTGGCTGAAGCATTCCCTGTATTTCAGCGAGGGACACCGCCTGGATTTCAAGCCGGTACGGCTGAAACCGCTGTCGGTGGATTCTTTCCAACCCAAGGCGAGGACATATTGAGTAATGGGTAAACGGTGATGGGTTTTCCCCATCACCCATTCCTCATCACCCATCACCAGGAGAAGCGAATGCGCTTTTTAATCTACCGCTACAACCCGGAAACCGACGCCAAGCCCTACATGCAGGCTTACGATCTGGATATAGACGCGGGCAACATGATGCTGCTGGATGCGATCCTGTTGATCAAGGCCCAGGACGAAACCCTGAGCGTGCGCCGCTCCTGCCGCGAAGGCGTGTGCGGCTCGGATGCCATGAACATCAACGGGCGCAACGGTCTGGCTTGCGTCACGCCGCTATCCGGACTGAAGGAGCCGATCGAGCTGCGCCCCTTGCCCGGCCAACCGGTGGTGCGCGATCTGGTGGTGGATCTGAGCCAGTTTTACAAGCAATACCGCTCCATCAAACCCTATCTGATCAACGGCGACCCCGAGCCGGAAATCGAGCGGCTGCAATCGCCCGAGGACCGCGAGGAGCTGGATGGGTTGTACGAGTGCATTCTCTGCGCCTGTTGTTCCACTTCCTGTCCGTCATTCTGGTGGAATCCGGACAAGTTCGTCGGCCCGGCAGGCCTGCTGCAAGCCTACCGTTTTATCGCCGACAGCCGTGACCAGGCAACCGCCGAACGGCTGGACAACCTGGAAGACCCCTACCGCTTATTCCGCTGCCACAGTATCATGACCTGTGTGGATGTTTGCCCGAAAGGCTTGAATCCGACCCGGGCGATCGGAAAAATCAAGGAAATGCTGCTCAAGAGAACAGTGTAAATCGAAGTCCTGAGTCCTGAGTGCTGAGTTCGAGGGGTGAAAACAGATGTTGCCTAGAGACGACGAAAGAGGAAAAACCGCCGCCCAACTCAGCACTCAGGACTCGGCACTCAGCACTGAGCCGCCCTTGGGGCGGCTGCGTTGGGATTGCCGCCGCGGGATGCTGGAACTCGACATCGTTCTCGACCGGTTCCTGGCGCAGCACTTCGAGAGGCTCGCGCCGCTGGAAGTGGAGGCGTTCAAAGAGCTGCTTAGCCTCCCCGATCACGATTTATGGGGGATGATCCAGGGTGAGAAGATGGACGGAGATGACAGCATCAAACGGGTGCTGCAATTGCTGCGACTATGTTGATGCCTGTCACAATGACGAATTGGAGGAAGCGCAATTTATGAGCGAACGGAAAGCTTATCTCAGAATCGAAGGCGGAAAAGAGATCGAGTTGCCGATCCTTTCCGGCACTCTCGGCCCCGATGTGATCGACATCCGCAACCTGGGGAAACACGGGGTGTTCACCTACGACCCGGGATTCATGTCCACGGGCAGTTGCAGCTCGAAAATCACCTTCATCGATGGCGACGAGGGTATCCTGCTCTATCGCGGCTACCCCATCGAGCAGTTGGCAGAGCACGCGGATTTCATCGAGGTTTGCCACTTGCTCTATTACGGCGAACTGCCTACCATGGAGCAGAAGCAGGGGTTCGATTCCATCATCCGCCATCACACCATGGTGCACGACCAGGTCACCAGCTTTTTCAAAGGCTTCCGCCGCGATGCCCACCCGATGGCGGTGATGGTGGGGGTAGTGGGAGCGCTGTCCGCCTTCTACCAGGATTCCGGCAACGTGGCCGATTCTCACCACCGGGAGATTTCCGCCCACCGCCTGCTCGCCAAGGTGCCGGCCATCGCGGCCATGAGCTACAAGTACAACACGGGGCAGCCCTTTGCCTACCCGCGCAACTCGCTCTCCTACGCGGCGAACTTTTTGCACATGATGTTTTCCACGCCCTGCGAGGAATACGTGCCCAACCCGGTGATGGTCAGGGCCATGGACCGGATTTTCACGCTACACGCCGATCACGAGCAAAACGCCTCCACCTCTACCGTGCGCCTCGCCGGTTCCAGCGGCGCCAATCCCTTTGCCTGCATTGCAGCCGGCATCGCCTCGCTGTGGGGGCCGGCCCACGGCGGCGCCAACGAGGCGGTGCTGAAGATGTTGGAGGAGATCGGCGACGTTTCCAATATCCCGAAGTTCATTGAGCGCGCCAAGGACAAGAAAAATCCCTTCCGCCTGATGGGCTTCGGCCACAGGGTGTACAAGAATTTCGACCCGCGTGCCAATCTGATGCGCAAAACCTGCCACGAAGTGCTGAACGAACTCGGCGCCAACGACGACCGGCTGTTCCAGATCGCACTCGAACTGGAGCGCATCGCTCTGGAGGACGAGTATTTCATCGCCAAGAAGCTCTATCCCAACGTGGACTTCTATTCCGGCATCGTGCTGCGCGCCATCGGCATCCCGACCAACATGTTCACCGCGATCTTCGCCATTTCCCGTACCATCGGCTGGATCACCCAATGGAACGAGATGATTTCAGACCCGGAGCAGAAGATCGGCCGCCCGCGCCAGTTGTTCCTGGGGCCGAAGAAAAGGGATTTTGTGCCTTTGTCTCAGCGCGAATAAGCACCTCGCGCCTCGAAACGCTCTAGAGCCATACGGAGGAGAACATGGGCGTAATGAAGGAGATGTCGGAAAACTCATATCTTTACGATGGCAATGCACCGTTCATCGAGGAGCTGTACGAGCTATACCTGAACAATCCCGCCCAGGTCAGCGAGGAATGGCGGGGATATTTCAACCGTTTGCAGCAGACTCCAGGGGCTGTATCCAGGGATGTGCCCCACTCGCAGGTGCAGCAATCATTTGCCGAGCGTGCCAAGCATCCCTGTGTCCCGGTGCAGGGGCCGGATGTCGAAACGCTGGTCAAGAAGCAGATCGCCGTGCTGCAATTGATCAACGCCCATCGCTTCCGCGGCATGATGCGTGCGACCGTCGATCCGCTCAAGCGGCGGGAACTGCCCGAAGTGCCCGAACTTCAGCCGGAGTTTTACGGGCTGACCGACGCCGACTTGTCGAGGACATTCAAAACGGGCTCCCTGTTCGCGCCTGATTCATCCACCCTGCACGATATTCTGCAAATTCTCAAGGAAACCTACTGCGGCAATATCGGCGCCGAATACATGTACATCGCCGATACGGCTCAGAAGCGATGGATTCAGGACAGGCTGGAAACAAACCGTGCGCGGCCGCAGTTTTCCCCGGAAGAAAAGCGGCGCATCCTGGAACTGCTCACGGCGGCAGAAACGCTGGAAAAATACCTGCATACACGCTACGTCGGGCAGAAGCGTTTTTCGCTGGAAGGCGGAGACAGCCTGATTCCGCTGCTCGATCACCTGATCCAGCGCGCCGGTAGCCAGGGCGTGCAGGAAATGGTGATCGGCATGGCGCACCGCGGCCGCCTCAATGTACTGGTCAACACCATAGGCAAGCTGCCGAGCGACCTGTTCCTGGAATTCGAAGGCAAGCATGCCGCGCACAGCAATCTTGCTTCCGGCGACGTCAAATACCACCAGGGATTTTCCACCGATGTCGCCACACCGGGTGGGGCCATGCATCTCACGCTGGCGTTCAATCCCTCTCATCTGGAAATCGTCAACCCGGTGGTGGAAGGTTCGGTACGCGCGCGCCAACAGCGCCGTTTTGACCGCGAAGGCGATCAGGTGATCCCGGTGCTGATACACGGCGACGCCGCCTTTTCCGGCCAGGGCGTGGTGATGGAAACCCTCAACCTGTCCAAAACACGTGGCTACGGAACCGGCGGCACGGTGCATATCGTAATCAACAACCAGATCGGCTTCACCACCTCCGATCCGCGCGATACGCGTTCCACGCTGTATTGCACGGATGTGGCGAAAATGGTGAATGCCCCCGTTTTCCATGTCAATGGCGATGACCCCGAAGCGGTACTGCTGGTGACGGAAATCGCCCTCGATTACCGCATGGCTTTCCATAAGGACGTGGTCATCGACCTGGTGTGCTATCGGCGTCTGGGCCACAATGAGCAGGATGAACCGATGGTGACCCAGCCTTTGATGTACAAAACCATCGCTCAGCATCCCCCTGCCCGCAAGCAATACGCCGACAGGCTGGTGGCTGAGCGCGTGCTTTCGCCACTCGATCCCGACGAGATGGTTGCCGCCTACCGGGCGGATCTGGACGCCGGTGTTTCCGTAACCAGAACGGTGCTGACGAATTTCAAAAAGTCGTTTGCGACCGACTGGTCTCCGTTCAGAAAAGGAAAATGGAACGATCCCGTCAGCACCGAGGTGCCGCTCGCAGACCTGCAGCGCTTATCCGGCGTGTTGACCACAATTCCTCCCGATTTCAAGCTTCATTCCCGAGTGGAGAAGATCATCGCCGATCGCCGGTTGATGGGGGAAGGCAAGCTGCCGCTCGATTGGGGCATGGCGGAAAATCTTGCTTACGCGACACTGCTGGAAAACGGTTTTGCAGTGCGTCTGTCCGGCCAGGATAGCGGGCGCGGCACGTTCTTTCACCGGCATGCCGTGTTGCATGACCAGAACCGGGAAAAGTGGGATGCGGGTGTTTATCTGCCCCTGCAGAATATTTCCGGAAACCAGCCGCGCTTTCTGGTGATAGACTCGGTGCTGTCGGAAGAGGCCGTACTGGGTTTCGAATACGGCTATGCCACCGCAGAGCCCAACGAGCTGGTAATCTGGGAGGCCCAGTTCGGCGATTTCGCCAATGGCGCTCAAGTGGTGATCGACCAGTTCATCAGCGCCGGTGAGGCCAAGTGGGGACGCATGTGCGGCCTCACGATGCTGCTGCCGCATGGCTACGAGGGGCAGGGGCCGGAACATTCCTCCGCCCGTCCGGAGCGCTACCTGCAACTGTGCGCAGAGGAAAACATCCAGGTCTGTATTCCCACCACGCCGTCACAGATTTTCCACCTGTTGCGCCGCCAGATGCTGCGCCCATACCGCAAGCCCTTGATCGTGCTGAGCCCGAAGAGCCTGTTGCGCCATAAGGACGCGGTATCGTCTCTGGAGGATCTGGCGCGCGGAAAATTCCGGAATGTGATCGGCGAGGCAGATGTTGCCGACCCCGATCAGGTGACCAGCCTGGTGGCATGCAGCGGTAAAGTCTATTACGATTTACTGCATGCGCGCAGAGAAAACAAGCTCAATCATGTCGCCATCGTACGCATCGAGCAACTTTACCCGTTCCCGAAGGAAGAGTTCACGGCCGAACTCAATCGCTACAAGAAAACCAGGGAACTGGTCTGGGCGCAGGAAGAGCCGATGAACCAGGGAGCGTGGTACCAGACCCAGCACCATCTGCGTGAATGTCTGTCGGAAAAACAGACGTTGCGTTATGCCGGTCGTCCTGCTTCGGCCTCGCCCGCGGTGGGTTATGCGATAAAACACCAGGAACAGCAGAGC
Organism: Pseudomonadota bacterium; assembly: GCA_021801705.1. Taxonomy (GTDB): domain Bacteria; phylum Pseudomonadota; class Gammaproteobacteria; order Burkholderiales; family Sulfuricellaceae; genus Sulfuricella. The sequence goes on along the minus strand of JAJYXP010000033.1, from coordinate 46,389 downwards.
GCCCTGGTGAACGCGGCGCTTTGTATAAAGCAAAAATAAACATTATATTACAGGATAAATCTAATATGTTAGTTGAAGTTAAAGTCCCGGTGCTGTCCGAATCCATTGCAGAGGCAAGCCTGTTGACCTGGCACAAGAAAGTGGGCGATGCCGTGGCGCGTGACGAAAACCTGATCGATGTCGAAACCGACAAGGTAGTGCTGGAACTGCCAGCGCCGCAGGCGGGTGTGTTGGCCAAAATCGTCAAGGGTGACGGCGAGTCCGTGACCAGCGACGAAGTGATTGCCGTGATCGATACCGAGGCAAATATCAGTCCTGAGTTAAACGCAGTGCTGCGTCCTGAGAAAACCGCTCCGAACCCAGCACTCAGCACTCAGCATTCACTAAGCCCGTCCGTACGCAAACTGGTGACGGAGCATCACCTCAATCCGGCTGAAATCTCAGGTAGCGGACCAGGCGGGCGCATTACCAAGGAAGACGTCCTCGCGTATCTTGAAAAACCGGTTCATCCCGCGCCAGCAGGAATTGCAAAGGGAAGCCCGATGCCCGTATCACAATCGACTCCCCCCTTGATTTCGAGCGCCGACCGTCCCGAACAGCGCGTGCCGATGACCCGGCTGCGAGCCCGTGTGGCCGAACGGCTGGTGGAGGCGCAGCAAACCGCCGCCATCCTCACCACCTTCAACGAGGTCAACATGCAGCCGGTGCTGGATATCCGGAATCGCTACAAGGAAAAATTCGAGAAGGAGCACGGCGTCAAGCTGGGTTTCATGTCCTTTTTCGTCAAGGCGGCGATCGCCGCGCTGAAGAAATTTCCTATCGTCAACGCCTCGGTGGACAACAGCGATATCATCTACCATGGCTACTACGATATCGGTATTGCGGTGGGTAGTCCGCGCGGCCTGATTGTCCCTATCCTGCGCGATGCGGACCAGCTTTCCATCGCCGGGATAGAGAAGAAAATCGCCGACTTCGGCGTCCGTGCCAGGGATGGCAAGCTCACCATAGAGGAATTGACCGGCGGCACCTTCACTATCTCGAACGGTGGCGTGTTCGGCTCGATGATGTCCACCCCCATCCTGAATCCACCGCAATCCGCCATCCTCGGCATGCACAAGACCTATGAGCGGCCGGTGGCAGAAAATGGCCAGATCGTCATCCGTCCGATGATGTACCTGGCGCTGTCCTATGACCACCGCATTGTTGACGGCCGCGAGGCGGTTCTGTCACTGGTGACCATGAAAGAAGCGCTGGAAGACCCGGCGCGCATGCTGCTGGAAATTTGAATCGGGGGGCAAGCAATGTCTGTAACCTACGATGTGGCGGTAATCGGTGCCGGACCGGCCGGCTATGTTGCGGCGATCCGCTGCGCTCAGCTCGGGCTGAGTACGGTATGCATCGATGACTGGAAGAACGGCGCAGGAAAACCCAGCCTCGGCGGTACCTGCCTTAATGCGGGTTGCATTCCCTCCAAGGTGCTGCTCGAATCCTCGGAGAACTACGAACGTATTCAGCACAATTTCCCCGCCCATGGCATCACGGTTCAGGGACTCAATCTGGATATTCCCACCATGCTGGCGCGCAAGGAAAAGATCGTGCATTCCCTGACCGGTGGCATTTCCGTGCTATTCAGAAAAAACAAGGTGGCTTCGATCCATGGCCGGGCCAGTCTTGCCGGCGGCGGCGTCCTGTGGAGGCTGGAGGTGGCGAAGCCGGACGGGGACATGCAACAGGTCGAGGCCAAGTATGTGATTGTCGCCACCGGCTCGACCCCGCGTCAGTTACCACAAGTGCCGGTGGACAACGACCGGGTAGTGGACAACGTCGGCGCGCTCAACTTCAAGGAAGTGCCGAAGCGGATCGGCGTCATTGGCGCCGGAGTTATCGGCCTGGAACTGGGCAGCGTTTGGCGGCGGCTCGGGTCGAACGTAACCCTGTTCCAGGCGCATGAGACCTTCCTTCCCAGCGTGGATGAGCAGATCGCCGCCGAAGCTCTACGCATTTTCACCCGACAGGGATTGACGTTCAAGCGCGGCATCAAGTTCACTTCGATCAAGGTGACGAAGAAAAGCGTTGCGATCGAATTCGAGGACAAGGACGGCGTGCAGAAACAGCAGTTCGACAAGCTGATCGTGGCGATCGGCCGCGCTCCCAACACCGCAGGATTGAATGCCGGCCAGGTTGGGCTCAATCTCGACGGAAACGGTTATATTGAAGTGGACGAGCAATGCCGGACCAATCTGCCCAACATGTACGCCATCGGCGACGTGGTGCGCGGGCCGATGCTGGCGCATAAGGGTTCAGAGGAAGGCGTTGCGGTGGCCGAACTGATCGCGGGGCAGGCCGGGCACGTCAACTACGACACCATTCCGTGGGTGATTTACACCTCGCCGGAAATCGCCTGGGTGGGCCAGACCGAACAGGCGCTGAAGCTTGCCGGGGTGGATTTCCGCAAGGGCACTTTCCCGTTCAGTGCCAACGGCCGTGCACATGCCCTGCAGGCAACTGCCGGACTGGTGAAATTCCTGGCCGACGCCAAGACTGACCGCATTCTCGGTGTGCACGTGATCGGGCCGTGCGCCTCCGAGCTTATTCAGGAAGCCGTGGTGGCGATGGAGTTCGCCGCCAGCAGCGAGGATATCGCGCGCATCGTCCATGCCCATCCCTCATTGTCCGAATCCTTTCACGAAGCGGCACTGGGCGTGGCAAAACGGTCGATTCATATCTGAATGGACAGTGTTCAAGGATGGGTGTAAACATGGCCTTGTCGGGGCCGACGGAAGGTGCGATGGCCGAGTTCTGTGCCGGTCACGCGGCAGCACGCGGCTTTCGGCTCGATATTTCGCAGCAGGCTGCGGTGCGTCATCTGCAGCGCCTGTACGATGCCCTTGCTGAAAATGCGGCGCAGGAAAAGCGCCCGCTGCACCGGCTGCTCGGCGGAAAAAGACTTCTGCGCGGGCTGTACCTGTGGGGTGGGGTCGGGCGCGGCAAGAGCTTCCTCATGGATGCACTTTTTGCCTGCGTGCCGTTTGAGAGAAAGAGGCGCATCCATTTCCACCGCTTCATGCAGGAAGTCCATGCCGAACTCGACACCATCAAACACCACGCCGATCCCCTGGTGATCGTGGCGGAACGCATTGCGCAGCAGGCGCGCCTGATCTGTTTCGACGAATTCCATGTCAGCGATATCGCCGACGCCATGCTGCTGGGCCGGTTGCTGCGTGGACTGCTGGATCGGGGTGTGGTGCTGGTCGCCACCTCGAACCATAAGCCGGACGATCTGTACATGCATGGCCTACAGCGCAGCCGCTTTCTGCCGGCCATTGCCCTGCTCAAGGAAAAGCTGGATGTAGTTGAAATCGACAGCGGCACTGACTACCGCTTGCGCGCGCTCGAAAGGGTGCGGACCTACCATTTTCCGCTGGGCGAAATTGCCGAAGGCAAGCTTCTTGCGGCCTTTTCCAGCCTTACCGGCGGAGAAGGGGAACGCAATGTCTCCCTCGAGATTGAGGGCCGCCATATTGAAGCGGAACACGCCGCGCCCGGGGTGGCCTGGTTCAGCTTCCAAACGATTTGCGGCGGGCCGAGAGGCCCGGCGGACTATATCGAAATTGCGCGGCGCTTCCACACTGTGCTGATTTCAGGCATCCCGCAGATGAGTTCGGAAAACCCTGCTGAATCCCGTCGCTTTATTTGGCTGGTGGATGAGTTTTACGACCGGCGGGTGAAGTTGGTCGTGTCGGCACAGGCTTCGCCCGCTGAGCTCTGCAGTGCGGGCTTGAATGCCGCTGAATTCGCCAGAACGGCAAGCCGTTTGACGGAAATGCAAACAAAACAGTATCTGGCCCAAGCCCATCTGCCATAAGGAGAAACAATGAATAAATTCAAGGCATACCAAATCCATGAAGATAGCGGCAAAGTTTCCGCCAAACTGGTGGAGCTCGGGCTGGACGACCTCGATCCGGGCGAAGTTCTGATCAGAAACAGCCATTCCAGCGTCAATTACAAGGATGCGCTTGCCGCCACCGGCATGGGCAGGATAGTGCGGCGTTTCCCCCTGGTGGGCGGGATCGACGTGGCGGGCGTGGTGGCAGCATCCAGCGATGCCCGTTTCAGGGAGGGTGACGCGGTGCTGGTCACGGGCTATGGCATGGGCGTGGAGCATGACGGCGGATACGCCGAATACTCCCGTGTCCCCGGCGACTGGGTGGTGCCGCTGCCCCAGGGTTTGAGCGCTTTCGACGCGATGGCAATCGGTACGGCCGGCTTTACCGCTGCCCTGGCCATCATGCGCATGGAGCACAATGGTCTCAAGCCGGGCAACGGTCCGGTTGCGGTAAGCGGTGCCTCGGGCGGGGTGGGCAGCATGGCGGTGGACCTGCTTGCCGGGCTGGGATACGAAGTGACTGCCATCAGCGGCAAGGACGATCAGCACGAGTATTTACGCCATCTCGGCGCCAGCCAGGTCTTATCGCGCCACACCCTGGAATTGGGGAAAAAGCCGCTGGAAAAAGCGCTTTGGGCGGGGGCGGTGGACCCGGTAGGCGGTGAGATGCTGGCCTGGCTTACCCGTACCATGAGGCCGCACGGCACGATCGCGAGTTGCGGCCTGACGGGAGGGATCGAGCTGCATACCACGGTGATGCCCTTCATCCTGCGCGGAGTCAGCCTGTTGGGCATCGATTCGGTCCAGTGTCCTATGGAATTGCGGCGCAGCGCATGGGAGCGGCTGGCGGGAGAGATGCGCCCGCGCAATCTCGAGGAAATGACGCAAACCATCATTTTTGGACAACTCCCCGCCACCTTCGATGCTTTGTTGAAAGGCGCGGTAAAGGGTAGAGTGGTGGTCAAAATCTAGTTGTCAGTCAACTTCAAACGACTGTACGTTCTTTGTAGGTGCGAATTCATTCGCACATTTGGCCGAATGAATTCGGCCCTACAAGAAAATCACGCAAATAGTTCAACCGGGGGCGGGAATGGCTAATTATCAGGATGTTTATCGAAATTCGATCGATAATCCGGAAGCTTTCTGGGCCGAGCAGGCCAATCTTGTGGATTGGCACAAGCCTTTTGACAAGGTGCTGGACTATAGCCGGCCGCCTTTCACGAAATGGTTTGTCGGCGGCCTCACCAACCTGTGCCATAACGCCGTGGACAGGCATCTTGCGACCCGCCCGGAGCAGAAAGCGCTGGTCTACATCTCTGTCGAAACCGGCGCGGAGTCCAGCTATACCTTCCGCGAGCTTCACGCCGAAGTCAACCGTTTTGCCGCAGTGTTGCGCGATCAGGGTGTCGGGAAGGGTGATCGCGTTATCATCTATATGCCGATGATTCCGGAAGCTGCTTTCGCAATGCTGGCCTGCGCGCGCCTGGGGGCTGTCCATTCGGTGGTGTTCGGCGGCTTTGCTTCCGCCAGCCTGGCGACCCGTATCGACGACGCCAGGCCCGGGCTGATGGTGACCGCCGGTGCGGGTATGCGGGGCGGCAAGAGCATCCCCTACAAGCATTTGGTTGACGAGGCGCTACGGTTATCCGCGCATCCGCCGCAGAAAGTGGTGATCGTCAATCGCGGCCTGGACAAGGGAATGTCTCTGACTGCCGGCCGCGACCTGGATTACGCTTCTTTGCGCGATCAGCACATGGACGCCCGGGTCGATCCGGTGTGGCTGGAATCTTCCGAGCCTTCCTACATTCTTTACACCTCCGGCACCACCGGCAAACCCAAGGGCGTGCAGCGTGATACCGGCGGCTACGCGGTGGCTCTGGCGGCTTCCATGCGCCATATTTACGCCGGCAGACCGGGCGAAACCATGTTTACCACCAGCGATATCGGCTGGGTGGTGGGGCATTCCTACATCGTTTACGGCCCGCTCATCAATGGCATGACCACCATCATGTATGAGGGCCTGCCGATTCGGCCCGATCCCGCGATCTGGTGGAAAATCGTGGAGGAGCACAAGGTCAACGTGATGTTCTCCTCACCCACCGCGATACGCGTATTGAAAAAACAGCCGGCCGAATATCTGCACAAACACGATGTATCCTGTCTGCGCAACCTGTATCTTGCCGGGGAGCCGCTGGACGAGCCGACCGCGCGCTGGATTTCGGATGCGCTCAAGGTGAGCATCATCGACAATTACTGGCAAACCGAGACCGGCTGGCCAATTCTTTCCGGCATGCCGGGCATTGAGGAACAGCCGCGCAAGTTTGGCTCCCCCGGTTTCCCGGTCTACGGCTTCAATTTGAAGCTCTTGCACGAAGGAACAGGGCGGGAAGTGGGCGTCAATGAGAAGGGTGTGCTGGTGGTGGTGCCGCCGCTGCCACCAGGCTGTTTGTCTACGGTATGGGGAGACGACAAGCGCTTCGTCAACACCTATTTCTCGAATTTCGAGACAGAACTGGTGTATTCGACTTTTGACTGGGCGACCAGGGACGAAGACGGCTATTATTTTATCCTCGGCCGTACCGATGATGTGATCAACGTTGCCGGGCACCGCCTCGGTACGAGAGAAATCGAGGAGGCGATTTCAGCCCATCCCAACATCGCCGAGGTGGCGGTGGTCGGCGTGCAGGATGGACTCAAGGGCCAGGCGGTGATGGCCTTTGCCGTGGTGAAGGATGCCAGCCGTATCGCAACCCCGGAGGCCATTTCCCGGATGGAAAAGGAAGTGATGGCGACAGTGGACAAGGAGTTGGGCGCTATTGCGCGCCCCGCCAAAGTTCACCTGGTTACCATGCTGCCCAAGACCCGCTCCGGCAAGCTGCTGCGCCGCAGCCTGCAGGCGCTGGCCGAGGGGCGCGATCCGGGCGATCTCACAACATTGGATGATCCGGCATCACTTGACCAGATACGGGCTGCCATCGCGCAGTGGCAAGAAACCAAATAAACCGGCAGTGGTTCCCGTAAGCAGTGAGCCGAAATACGGAATTAATGCGTTTGCGAAATTCCGTATTGCTGCGTAATCTTGAAAGATTCGTTAGAAGAAGATATAGGCGTTTAAATGGAAAGCTTCAATCTGGATAGATACAATGCATTGAAGGTTACAGAGCGGCTTCCTTCGCCAAAGGGTGTGGCGCTTGCTATCCTGAATCTGCTCAAGCAGGATGATGTGACAGTGCATGATATTTCTCACGTCATTCAGACCGACCCGGCGCTTTCTGCACGCCTTATCAAATTTTCCAATTCGGTCCATTTTGGTATTCGGCGGCCCATTGTTTCGATTTCAGAGGCGGTGCTGTTGATCGGGCTGCCCATGGTGCGGCAGTTGGTTCTGGGTTTTTCGGTTTTATCCGATTTCCGCAGCGGCAGATGTACGGCTTTTAATTATGAAGAATTCTGGTCGTGCTCCTTGGCTACGGCCATCGCCAATCAGGCGTTGAGTGCCAGATCCAAGGGCCCGTCCGATGAAACCTTTGTATGCGGCCTGCTGAGCAAGGTCGGCAGCTTGGCTCTGGCCAGCCTGTTTCCCGAAGAATACGCGCAAGTTTTAACCGCCGCGGCAGGAAAGCCGGCCAATGAATTGCTCAATCTCGAGCAAGAGCGGTTCGAAGCCGATCACAACGTGTTGACAGCCGGTTTGCTCAAGGATTGGGGATTCCCCCGGATTTTCATTGAAACAGCGTTCTGCCATGAAGATGCTGATAACGGGTATTTTCCGGAAGGGTCCCGCGGCTATTTCCTGGCACACTCGTTGAACCTGGCGGCCAGACTGGCCAAGCTCTGCCTGATGGATGAGAGCTCGAAAAGGCGGGAATTGTCTCGCCTTTATGTAATGGGCGCTCGCCTTGGTATGGATTCGGAAGAGTTGTTGATCCTGTGCGACCATGTGGCACATGAATGGCAGGAATGGGGCAGGATACTCGAAGTGCCGACCAAGAATCTGTCATCCTTTGTTGAAATGGCTGCCGCGTTGCCGCAGGTTTCCGAAATTTACCATCCTGAAAAGCAGGAAAACGAATCCGAGGTCGAATCTTCGCTACGTATTCTGGTCGTGGATCACGATGATACCGCGGCTCTGTCTCTGAAAAATATTCTGGTGGGTTGCGGCCATACGGTGTTTACTGCTTCCAATGGTAGTGAGGCATTGCGGCAAGCCGTCGAATACAACCCGCAGATGATTATCAGTGATTGGAAAATGCCAGACATGGAGGGCAGCGCTTTATGCAAAATCTTGCGTCTTTCCCATGAAGCGCGCGGAATATACTTCATTCTCATGATCCCCTCGGACAAGGAAGATCAATTAGTCGAATCGTTTGAGGCTGGCGTGGATGATGTAATCGTTAAGCCATTCTGCACGAAGAATCATTGTGCGCGCCTGCGCGCCGGTCAGAGGGTGATTCAGTTGCAAGAAGAACTTGGGCGGGATCGGGACGAGGTCCGCCGGTTCGCATCGGAACTGGCGGTCACCAACCGTCGCCTGCAACGCTTAGCCACAACGGATTTTTTAACCCTGCTTGGCAATCGGCGCTTCGGCATGGAGCGCCTGGAACAGGAGTGGTCGGCCTCTGAGAGAAACGGGAGGCCATTGACCTGTATGCTGATTGATCTCGATCATTTCAAAGAGATCAATGACACTTACGGCCATGATGCAGGTGATGAAACATTAAAGCAGGCTGCCTCAATCCTGGAGAATTCTTCGCGTGAATATGATGATATTTCACGTATTGGTGGTGAGGAGTTCATGTTGATCTGTCCGGGAACTGACCTTGAAGCGGGCAAAACGTACGCTGAGCGCATCCGAAAATCGTTTGAAACGGCCATGTTCAATGTTGGCCAGAACACATTTCCGTTAACCATCAGCGTAGGCGTTGCAGAGCGCAAGCCATCCATGTCGGGTTTCAATGATCTGGTCAAGGCAGCGGATAAGGCACTCTACCTCTCGAAGCAGCAGGGGAGAAACAGGGTGGTGGCTGCCTCCATGGCGCCTGCTCCCTAGTAGTCAGTCACGGTGAAAAGCATGGATGAGTTGAACCGTCACACCGGCGAAAGCCGGTGTCCAGGTTGTTGATTTTTCTGGATTCCGGCTTTCGCCGGAATGACGAGATTGTCCACCGGTTTCAATATGACTGACTACTAGTTGGGTTGCTTTCGTTTAGTTCATCCACATACTGGGTAACGCTACTTGCCTCGCGCTGCAAGAAGTCTTCAACGGCACGTGCAAATTCGTCATGTGCCAGCCAGTGTGCCGACCAGGTCTGCGTGGGTAAAAACCCTCTGGCGAGCTTGTGCTCGCCTTGGGCGCCGTCTTCAAAGATGGTTACCTTTTGCTCGATACGGAACTCAATCGCCTGGAAGAGGCGTTTCTGGGGCAACTGTAGGAGTACGACCCGCCAGGAAAACGCGTACTGGGTTCTGGCGGGCGTAGGATCGTTAATATCGTTACTTGGTTATTGTTTCTATCTGAACAAGCGGTTCGCCTTCCTCCACAACCTTGGGACGTGGAGTGCGACGGGGGCGAACCCGTTCCGGCGTACCTGCAGCGGGTTCTTCTGTTGCGGCCGGTTTGACCTTATCAGGGCTGGTTTCCACCTGGATTAACCCGCTGGCGGTGCCTTGTTCCTCTAACATAGCTTGTGGCGTGCGGCGGCGTGGAGCGCGAGGCTGGCTTTCTTCAGGTGCGGCAGATGGTGCCATATCGGCATGGGGTGCCATGGCAGGTTCAACCAGAACCACTGCGGGGGGCGCCGCTTCAGCTACGGAAGCCCCTGCTTCAGTCGCCGCCATTCCGGCGGCAATCCCAACTGTCTCCTGCGCTACTGCCGCCGGAACGATTTCGGCTACCGGAGCTGCTTCCGGCATGGTTTTTATTTTTGTTTCTTCCGCTTTCCTGCTTGTCACTTCCGGAGCGACAGGCTCAGGCATGCTTTCGCCTGGGATAGCGACATTTTCTGAAGCAACATTGCGAGCTTCCTGACGCTCGCTGCGTTCACCACGCTCGCGGCGGCCTCCGCGCCGACTCCGTCGGCTGCGAGGTTCCTGGGTTGCGGTCTCGCCACTCTTCTCTGCCGCTGCAACAGGAGCAACCTCCCTGGCGGCGGCGGCTTCTTTTTTCATCTGCGGCTGAGCGGGCCCACGCGGTTTTTGCGTTCCGCGACCTTCGCCGCGGCGTTCGGTCTCACGTTCACGCCGGCCTTCACGTGGCTGTGATTCGCCGCGCGGCTCACGTCGCTTTTCACCTCTCGCCGGGCGAACCTTGAGTTTGATTACCTCTTCTTCCTTGGCGCTGCTGAAACCTTGCAGCCATTTTCTGACCTTGCCGAACCAGGATGCCTTCTGTTCCTCCTGGGCTACCACCGGTGCCGGCTGACCGGATGTGATGCCGCGCACGGCGGCCAACTGGCGTTGCGGCATGACTTCGGCGGACAAGATTTTTTCTGTGCTCTCGGCCGGCATTTCCACCATGCGGTAGCTGGGTAATTCACCACCGCCTTCTTCGTCGGAGCGACGCCTGGTAACGGAATAATTAGGCGTTTCCAGGTGGATGTTCGGGATCAGAGTGATATTGGCCTTGAAACGTAACTCGATTTCGTGGATTTCAGCACGCTTTTCGTTGAGCAGGAAAGTCGCCACATCCACCGGAACCTGGGCGTGAACCGCTGAGGTGTTGTCCTTCATCGCTTCTTCCTGCAGAATCCTCAAAATATGCAGAGCAGAAGACTCGGTGCCGCGGATATGGCCGGTGCCGTTGCAGCGCGGGCAGGAAATATGGCTGGTTTCGCCGAGTGAAGGCTGGAGGCGCTGGCGCGACAGCTCGAGCAGGCCGAAACGTGAGATTTTGCCCATCTGGACTCGGGCACGGTCATAGTGCAGGGCATCGCGCAAGCGATTTTCAACCTCACGCTGGTTGCGGCTGCTTTCCATGTCGATGAAATCGATTACCACCAACCCGCCCAAGTCGCGCAGGCGCAACTGACACGCAACTTCATCGGCGGCCTCAAGGTTGGTGTTGAAGGCGGTCTGTTCGATATCGGCGCCGCGGGTTGCGCGGGCCGAGTTGACGTCCACAGATACCAGCGCTTCGGTATGGTCGATTACGATTGCGCCGCCGGAAGGCAGGGGGACCGTCCGTGCAAATGCGGTTTCGATCTGGTGTTCGATCTGGAAGCGGGAGAACAAGGGCACGTTATCGCGGTATAGTTTGACCTTGTTCACATTGCCGGGCATGACGTGGCTCATGAACTGCACGGCCTGTTCGTGAATTGCTTCGGTGTCGATCAGGATTTCGCCGATGTCGGGCTGGAAAAGATCGCGGATGGCACGGATGACCAGGCTGCCTTCCTGATAGATCAGAAAAGCGCCACTTTGCTGTTTGGAGGCGTTTTCAATGGCAAGCCACAACTGCATCAGGTAGTTCAGATCCCATTGCAGTTCTTCCTGAGTGCGTCCGATACCCGCTGTGCGAGCAATGATGCTCATTCCTGCTGGAACGTCCAGTTGCGCCATGATATCGCGCAGTTCGTTGCGTTCCTCGCCCTCGATGCGCCGGGAAACGCCGCCACCGCGAGGGTTGTTGGGCATCAGCACCAGGTAACGGCCGGCAAGGCTGATAAAGGTGGTGAGCGCGGCGCCTTTATTGCCGCGTTCGTCCTTTTCTACTTGAACGATCAGCTCCTGGCCTTCCTTCAGGACATCCTGGATGCGGACGCGGGAAATGTCCGTACCTTCCGGGAGCCGGAAATTGACACGGGATACTTCCTTGAAAGGGAGGAACCCGTGGCGCTCGGTGCCATAATCCACGAAGGCGGCTTCGAGACTGGGTTCGATGCGGGTGATGACACCCTTGTAGATATTGCTTTTACGTTGCTCTTTACCGGCTGATTCAATGTCGAGATCAACGAGTTTTTGACCGTCTACAATCGCAACGCGCAACTCTTCAGCTTGCGTCGCATTAAACAACATGCGTTTCATTTCTTATATTCTCCCGCGCTCTCTATCCACGGGGAGACAAACCGCTGAACTAACCGGCTGGCGTAATACTGAATAATATATTAGTCATTAACACGCTGTTCTTACTATTAAAATTCTAGCCTGATGTGCGGGTTTGTCATTTCTTTAAAGTCTCGCCATTATGGCGAAACCTGAAAATCTGTGAGTGCTTTGAGCGCGCAATTCGTTTACCATCGCTACTTTAGTTTGTGGTGAGCGAAATTAACCAACAAAATTTCGGGCTGGCAGCGGTCGATTCGATTCTGCATCCAGTGCTCGTGAATCGCCTCAAAAAAACGGCAGGTTTCGGGGGCCGTTTCCCCCAGCGCAAAGATGAAGTATAAGCAAATTGAAAGATTTAAGCAAAGAATCTGTAACCTGGGTGACTATCGACGAAGGCAGCGAATCCCAGCGTATCGATAATTTTCTGTTCAAGCATCTAAAAGGGGTGCCGAAAAGCCATATTTACCGCATTCTGCGTAGCGGTGAGGTGCGCCTCAACAGCAAGCGAGTCGATTCCACCTATCGCCTCAAAATTGGAGACAAACTGCGCATTCCGCCGGTGCGCCTTTCTCTGTCTGCCGACAATGAAGAACCCAAGGTGGCGGCGCACCCGTTGCTTTCTCGCCATATTCTGTACCAGGACGATGCGCTGCTGGCGATCAACAAACCCGCCGGAACGGCAGTGCACGGCGGCAGCGGGATCAGCCGCGGCGTGATCGAGCAAATGCGCCTGGAACACCCTGAATTCAAGTTTCTTGAACTGGTGCACCGGCTGGACCGGGAAACCTCCGGGGTGCTGCTGCTGGCAAAAAAACGCAGCGCCTTGGTCGAATTGCACCGGGCAATGCGTGAAGGCGACACGGAGAAACGCTATCTCACCCTGGTAAAGGGTGTGTGGCGTAATGCAAAGCAAAGCGTGCAATTACCCCTGCTCAAATATGTAACAGGCTCCGGCGAACGCCGCGTCAGTGTCAATGACGAAGGCCTGGCGTCGCACACAGTGTTTACCTTGAAAAAAACATGGCCTGAATTCAGCCTGCTGGAGGCGGAACTTAAAACCGGGCGCACCCATCAAATTCGTGTACATCTGGCTCATCTGGGGTTTCCGATTGCCGGCGACGACAAATATGGGGACTTTCCCTTGAACAAGCAATTGCAGAAGCAGGGTTTGAAGCGCATGTTCCTGCACGCGTATAAAATGACGTTCAAACATCCGCTGACGGGCGAGAAGCTATCCTTGGAAGCGCCGTTGCCGGAAGATCTGGAAAGATTTCTCCGCCGCTTGGATGCGGGGTAGATAGGGTTATGCCGAAACAATTCGATTTGCTGGTTTTCGACTGGGATGGCACGCTGATGGATTCGGCTGGCGCTATCGTTTATTCCATTCAGGCCGCGAGCCGCGATGTTGGCTTGCAAGTGCCTGGTGAAAGCGAGGCGCGTCACATCATAGGACTGGGTCTGAATGAGGCGATTGCCGCCCTGTTTCCTGAACTGCCGCGTTCCGATTATGGAGCGTTGGTGAACCGCTACCGCCATTACTACCTTTCGCAGGATGCTGAAATTTCATTATTTACCGGGGCGGCTGAAACCATCGCCACATTGCATGGAGAGGGGTTTCTGCTTGCAGTGGCGACCGGCAAGGGACGGCGTGGACTCGATCGCGTTTTTGAGCAAACCGGCTTGGGTCGATATTTTCATAGTTCACGCTGCGCCGACGAGTGTTTTTCCAAACCTCACCCCTGCATGCTGCTGGAAATCATGGATGAACTCGGCGTGCCACAGGCAAGAACACTGATGATCGGCGACACCAGCCATGACTTGCAGATGGCGGTCAATGCCGGCGTGCCGGCGGTCGGTGTCGGCTATGGCGCACATCCAAGGGAAAGTCTGATGGCGCTGTCACCACTTGCTTGTGCTGATGATTTTGGGGCGTTGAGCCGATGGCTGAGCGCTCATGCCTGATGTTAAAATCGGAACCTGTTTGAAACCTAGAGGATATTCATGACTAACCCTGAAAGCTGGGAGCGGCAAACCTTGGAAAAGCTGGCCTTGTCCGCCTTACTGGAACAGCGCAGGGCCCGCCAGTGGTCGATATTTTTCCGGCTGTTAACGCTTGTCTTCATGTTTCTTGTGCTATTTGCATTCATGGGCTGGTTCAACAAGAGCGAGGCTCCGATTGCCGGAAAACACACTGCGCTGGTTGAATTGCGTGGCGTGCTCGCCGACGGTGGCGATGCTTCTGCGGACAGGGTGATCAACGGGCTGCGCGAAGCTTTCAAGGACAAGAACACCAAAGGCGTTATTCTGCTGATCAACAGCCCCGGTGGCAGTCCGGTTCAGGCTGGCTATATCAACGACGAAATCAGGCGGTTGCGCATGAAATACCCGCAAACTCCGCTCTATGCCGTGGTGGAGGATATCTGCGCTTCTGGAGGCTATTATGTTGCTGTTGCGGCAGACAAGATCTTTGTGGACAAGGCCAGCATCGTCGGTTCCATCGGTGTGTTGATGGACAGCTTCGGCTTTACCGGCACAATGGCAAAGCTGGGGGTAGAGCGGCGCCTGATGACGGCGGGCGAGAACAAGGGGTTTCTCGATCCGTTTTCGCCCGTCAACGCCAGCCAGAAGGAATATGCCCAGAAGATGCTAAACGAAATTCACCAGCAGTTCATCACCGTGGTTCGCCAAGGGCGCGGCAAACGTTTGAAGGAAACGCCGGATATGTTTAGCGGCCTGGTCTGGAGCGGAGAAAAGAGTATACGGCTAGGTTTGGCCGATGCTATCGGCAGTGCCGATTTTGTGGCGCGCGAGATTATCAAGGTCGAAAACATTGTCGATTTCACACAGCAGGAAGGATTCGCGGAGCGTTTTGCCAAGCGTTTCGGAGCGGTATTGGCGGATAGTTTCAATCCCTTGGCTAAGACCGGCGTAAACCTTCGTTAGATGCAAGATTATCAGCCGATCGCCTGCATCCTGCATGAACGGCTGGAATTCAGCGTGTTGCGCAGAATACCCCTGATGCTGGAATACCGCCGGTTCGATGAATGCCTGAAGGTGCGGGTGATGCCGCTTGATGTCGTCACCCGCAACGGGGCGGAGTGGCTCAAGTTTCAAAAGCCGGACGGCAGCCGGGAAGAAATTCGCCTCGACCGGATTATATCTTTCGAGGAAGTGCTATCTTGAACCCGGCCTGTAGAGCAGGAAGATGGTTGGCTTTTTGTGGATGTCCGGCAGTTTTTTGCGCCATTCAGATACCGTCCTGGTTTCGATGCTTTCGCCCGAAAGGGTGATATCGGTTGCGATGCAAAGCTCGGTGCCGGATGCGCAAGTTTGCACAAGGTCTTCTAACATTGACTGGTTGCGATAGGGCGCTTCGATAAAAATCTGGGTTACATTTCTGGCGCCTGATTCGTTCTCGAGCTCGGTAATCCGCTTGCAACGCTCGAGCTTTTGAATCGGCAGATAGCCGTGAAAGGCAAATGCCTGGCCATTCATGCCCGATGCCATCAGCGCCAGCAGGATGGAGGAGGGGCCGACCAAGGGTACCACCTTGATCCCCTTGCGGTGCGCCAGCCTGACCAGTTGGGCACCGGGATCGGCGACGGCCGGGCAACCCGCTTCTGATATCAAGCCAATGTCCCTTCCCGCGAGGGCGGGCTGGAGAAACACTTCCAGTTGCTCCGGCTTGGTGTGTTTGTCCAGAGTGAATAGTTCGGCATCTTGCAGCGGAATGGCAAGTCCAAGCTGTTTTAGGTATTGCCTGGAGGTCTTGGGGTTTTCCGCCACAAACACACTCAACGACGAGGCAATATGGCGGACTTGATCGGGTATGACGTAAGAAAGCGAACTTTCTCCCAGGGTGGTCGGAATCAGATAAAGCGCGCCTGTAGCCATTTATATTACCGGCATGCCCTCATTTTCAAGCATCTCCACCAACGCGATCAGTGGCAGCCCGATCAGGGCGTTGGGATCGTCACCACTCATTTTTTCGATCAGCGCGATGCCCAAGCCTTCAGACTTGGCGCTGCCGGCGCAGTTGTAGGGCTGCTCCTTGACAAGGTAGCGCTCAATCTGAGCGTCGCTCAAGTTGCGGAACTGTACCGTGAATGGCACCACCTTGGCCTGAGTGCTGCCGGTGCGGCTATTGTAAAGGCACAGCGCGGTGTGGAAGACCACGCTTCTGCCGCGCATCATGGTGAGTTGTTTCACTGCATTGTCATGCGTGTGAGGCTTGCCCAGTTGCAGTCCGTCGAGTGTCGCCACCTGGTCTGAGCCTATGATCAACGCATCGGGGTAATCAACGGACGAAGATTGTGCTTTTGCGATTGCCAGCCGGTAGGCAGTCTGCTCCGGCGTTTCGCCTTGATGCGGCGTTTCATCCACTTCCGGAGAGCAGACCCCGAAAGGAATTTTCAGCCGGGAAAGGAGATCGCGACGATATGGGGATGTGGATGCAAGAACGAGTTTCAAATCTTAAGTCCTGAGTCCTGAGGCGGATTACTCGGCACTCAGGACTTCTTTTCTATTCCGGCTGGATTTCTATCAACGCCTCGTCGGGCGTGACGTTGTCGCCCTTGGCGATGTAGATGGCGAGTACCGTACCGCTGATAGGAGCCTGTACTTCGTTTTCCATTTTCATCGCCTCGATGACCAGCACCGGGTCGCCGGCATTGACCTTCTTGCCGCGTTCGACCAGCACGTCCACGATGGTGCCGGGCATGGCTGTAGTGACATGTCCTGGGCGCGATGGCCGCGGGCGCTTGCCGGCAGCGGCTTTCCCCTCACCCTCCTTGGAGACGGACTTGCCGCCACTGACCACGCCGCCCGTGCCGCCGAAAACTTCCACTTCACTCAGGGTTTCGACCAGCATTTCCTCCGGCACGCCGTCCACGGACACAAAGAAGGCTCGCTGCTCCTCGCCCGGATGACCGGAGCCGGTGATGTGAATATGATAGGTCTCGCCGTGCAAGGTCACGTTGAATTCGTTGGGTGCGTAGAATGGGCCGCAGGAAAGATTGCTGCCGATCGGCAGAAGTTGCTCCGGTTTGAGCGAGCCGGCGGCGCGTTCTTGCAAAAAGGCGCGGGCCAGCTCGGGGAACATGGCGTAAGTCAGCACATCTTCCTCATTCTTGGCAAGGCTTTCGATCTCGCTCCGCAGCCGGTCCATTTCGTCCTCGAGTTGGTCGGCGGGACGGCAGGTAATGACTTCCGCGTTACCGATGGCAATGCTGCGCACCTGAGAATTGATTTCGCCAGGCGCCTTGCCGTAGCGGCCCATCAGGTAATTCTTGACCTCGGTGGTGACGGACTTGTAACGCTGGTCGGTCAGCACGTTCAAGACGGCCTGGGTGCCGACGATTTGGGAAGTAGGGGTGACCAACGGCGGATAGCCCAAGTCTTCGCGCACCCGCGGGATTTCCGCCAGCACTTCATCCATGCGATCAAGCGCACCCTGCTCCTTCAACTGGTTGGACAGGTTGGAAATCATGCCGCCGGGTACTTGATTGATCAGTACCCGGGTGTCCACGCCGGTGAATTCGCTTTCGAACTGCCAGTATTTTTTTCGAATCTCGCGGAAATAAGCAGTAATTTCCTGCAACTTCGGGAGGCTCAAACCGGTGTCGTATTCAGTACCCGCCAGTGCAGCCACGATGCTTTCCGTGGAAGGGTGGCTGGCGCCTTCTCCGAACGAGGAGTTGCAGGTGTCGAGGATGCTTGCTCCGTTTTCAACACCCTTGAGGAAGCACATGGCCGACAGGCCGCTTGTTGCGTGACTGTGCAAATGGATAGGCAAATCAACAGTAGCCTTGATCGCCTTGACCAGGTCGGCCGTGGTGCCGGGGGTAAGCAGACCGGCCATGTCCTTGATGGCCAGGGTGTCGCAGCCCATTGCTTCGAGTTCCTTGGCCAAGCCGACAAAATAGGGGATGTCATGGACCGGGCTGGTAGTGTAGCAAATAGCCCCTTCGGCGGTTTTCCCGGAATTTTTTACCGCCTCGATGGAGACGCGCAGATTCCGCAAGTCGTTCATGGCGTCGAAAATACGGAACACGTCTACGCCATTGTCGGCGGATTTCTTGACGAAAGCCCGCACCACGTCATCGGAATAATTGCGGTAGCCCAGCAGGTTCTGGCCCCGAAGCAGCATCTGAATGGGCGTGTTAGGCAGCGCCTTGCGCAGCTTCTTCAGGCGATCCCATGGATCTTCACGCAGGAAGCGTACGCAGGCATCGTATGTCGCCCCGCCCCAGGCTTCGAGCGACCAGAAGCCGATGCTGTCCAGTTTGGCACAAATCGGCAGCATATCTTCCGTGCGCATACGGGTGGCAATCAGGGATTGATGTCCGTCGCGTAATACCAGATCGCTGATGAAAACTTTAGCCATGCTTTTCCTAAGCTCTTAAATCAAATTGAAATTAAAGTCCCACGTGGGCGGCGATTGCGGCTGAAATGGCCGCTGCCAGCGACTCCTTGGGGCGGCTGACAGAGTAATTCGTGAGTTCGGGATGGGTTTCCACGAAACTGGTATCGAATTTCCTGCCGACAAAACCCGGATGCTTCAGGATTTCGATGTAATAAGGCTTGGTGGTTTTTACACCATAGACCACCATGTCGTTAAGGGCCCGCTTACCTCGTTCAACCACCCCTTCCCAGGTCAGGCTCCAAACGGTGAGTTTCGCGCACATGGAATCGTAATAGGGGGGGATGACGTAACCCGTATACATGGCGGCATCGGTGCGAACACCAGGGCCGCCGGGCGCATAGTAGCGTGTGACGCGACCAAAGCTGGGTAGAAAATCATTCTTCGGGTCTTCGGCGTTGATGCGGAATT
This sequence comes from Pseudomonadota bacterium, assembly GCA_021801705.1. Classification (GTDB taxonomy): domain Bacteria; phylum Pseudomonadota; class Gammaproteobacteria; order Burkholderiales; family Sulfuricellaceae; genus Sulfuricella. The sequence goes on along the minus strand of JAJYXP010000033.1, from coordinate 27,628 downwards.
CCATGGCGAAGCCGCGATAGTTGACGTCCTCCTGCTTGTATTGCAGCGGAAGGCCGCTGGCAATGCGGATTTGCTCCTGAACGATATCTATGCCGGTAATAGTCTCTGTCACAGTGTGCTCGACCTGCAACCGGGTATTCATTTCCATGAAATAGAACTGATTGTCCTGATCAAGCAGGAACTCCACCGTACCGGCATTCTCGTAACCCACCGTCTTGGCTGCCTGCACCGCAATTTTACCTATATAGTCGCGCTGTGCTCGTGACAACTGCGGCGAGGGCGCTATTTCGATCAGTTTCTGGTTGCGGCGCTGGATGGAGCAATCGCGCTCGAACAGGTGGATGACATTTCCGAGGCTGTCGCCCATCACCTGCACCTCGATGTGGCGGGGATTGACAACGCATTTTTCCATGAACACTTCGGGCTTGCCGAAAGCCTTGGTAGCTTCGGACACGACCCGGTCATAGTTCTTGATCAGTTCATCTTCGCTGTTACAGCGGCGGATGCCGCGCCCGCCGCCACCATTAGTGGCTTTCAGCATTACGGGATAGCGGATCTTGGCAGCCAGTTCTTTTGCTTCCGCGATGCTTTCGAGATTGTGCTCGCTACCTGGCACCACCGGCACACCGGCATCGATCATCGCTTTGCGGGCTTGGATCTTGTCACCCATCTGACGGATGACCTGGGGAGAAGGGCCGATAAACTTGATGCCACGTTTGGCGCAAATCTCGGCCAAAACCGGATTTTCCGAAAGGAAACCATAACCGGGGTGCAGCGCGTCACACTTTGCCGCAACCGCCAAATTGACGATGTTGTGCGCGTTAAGATAACCGATAACCGGATCGGAGCCGATGTTGTAGGCTTCATCCGCCTTTTTGACGTGCAGGGCATATCGATCGGCATCAGTATAAATGGCAACGGACTTGATTCCCATTTCGGAGCAGGCGCGCACGATGCGAACTGCGATTTCACCACGATTGGCAATAAGAATTTTCTTGATCACGCGAGAATCCGGTTTGATTATCAAAATTTTCAGGTTGTTGTGTGCGCTTAAAGTTATTATTTAAAGCCTGTTTTTGACAGTTAAGTTTAAAAATTATATCATGCGCGCCTTATGCATGAACAGGTCGTCATCAACAGTATAGAGTTTGCCCGTAACGGCGAAACCCTGAGTGGCAGCGTGGCGGTTGAGGACCTGGGCCGGTTGCGGGATTTACTGTTTTCCGGCGAGGGAAAGTTGGATTATACCCTGACCGGCAGACGCGGCGGGAACGGCAAGCTTTTCCTGAAATGCGCCGCAAAAGGTATGCTACAGCTTAAGTGTCAGCGCTGCCTTGATGTTCTACCCTACCCGGTCAGCTTTGAATCGGATCTGGAGTTGATTGAAGGCGGGCAGGAAGCTACCGGGGCAGTGAATGAGGAGGAGTTGACGGACGCTGTCAAGGCGGATCCGAACATGGATGTGCTGGCCCTGGTCGAGGAAGAGGTATTGCTGGGACTGCCGATGGCGCCCATGCACGCGCCGGAAGATTGCAAGGCGGACAGGAATTTTGGCCAGGCCAAATTGGATGAACAACACGTCTTTAGCGCACTGGCCGCGCTGAAAACACAAGATCATAGAAATTAAGGAGTTATATCATGGCTGTACAACAGAATAAGAAATCCCCTTCAAAGCGTGGCATGCACCGCGCACACGACTTTCTGACCAACCCGCCGCTGGCCACCGAGCCGACCACCGGTGAAGTGCACCTGCGTCACCACGTCAGCCCCAGCGGTTTCTATCGCGGCAAAAAAGTTGCGCGCGCCAAGAGCGAGTGACGCTGCCTTACAGCGTGCACGGTAAGGACGGTGTACAACGACTGATTGCCCATTAAATGGACATCACCGTTGCGATTGATGCCATGGGCGGTGACCATGGACCGCATGTTACCGTGCCCGCCGCTCTCGAATTTCTGAGCCGGGATGCCGAAGTCAATATTGTGTTGGTCGGCCTGACCGAAGCGATTGAGGCCGAACTGCGGGCCTGCAAGACCGCAGTCAATCCGCGCTTGCGCATTCATCATGCCAGCGAGGTGGTTACCATGGACGACCAGCCGGCTCTGGTTCTGCGCAATAAAAAAGACTCTTCCATGCGTGTCGCCATTAACTTGGTCAAGACAGGCGAGGCTAACGCTTGCGTCAGTGCCGGCAACACCGGAGCACTGATGGCAATTTCCCGTTTTGTCCTGAAAATGCTGCCCGGCATCGAACGTCCTGCCATCGCCGCCATGCTTCCCACCCTTAATGGCCATACACATGTCCTTGATCTGGGCGCCAATGTGGACTGCACCGCCAACCATCTGCTCCAGTTCGGAATCATGGGCGCGATGCTGGTTTCCGCTGTGGAACACAAGGAAAATCCTTCCATAGGCCTGCTCAATATCGGGGAAGAAGATATCAAGGGCAATGATATCGTCAAACAGGCCGCAGAACTTTTGCAGCAAAGCCACCTGAATTTTTACGGCAATGTGGAAGGCCACGATATTTACAAAGGCACCACAGACGTGGTTGTCTGCGACGGTTTTGTCGGCAACGTCGCGTTGAAGGCGTCGGAGGGGTTGGTGCAGATGCTGGGAACGTTCCTGCGCCAGGAATTCAAGCGCAACTTGCTGACGCGCCTGGCGGGCTTGGTCGCGTGGCCCGTCATCAGCGCTTTCAAGAAACGACTGGACCATCGGCGTTATAATGGTGCAAGTCTCCTTGGGCTGCGCGGCGTTGTGGTAAAGAGCCACGGCTCGGCAGACAGTTTTGCCTTCCAGTTTGCCATCGAGCGCGCTGTCGAGGAAGCACGCAACGGTGTGTTGCGCCGGATCAACGAACAAATGGCCATGTTGAACGAAGGAACGGTCTGAATGTATTCCCGTATTATCGGCACCGGTGGTTATCTGCCGGAAAAAGTCCTGACCAACCAGGATCTGGAGCGGATGGTCGACACCTCCGACGAGTGGATTTTTACCCGCACCGGCATCCGTGAACGCCACATCGTCGCAGAAAACGAAACAACCAGCGACCTGGCATTCCAGGCCGCGCAACGCGCCATCGAAATGGCCGGAGTTGATCCCCAGAGCATCGATTTGATCATCGTCGCCACCACCACCCCCGATTTGATATTTCCCAGCACCGCCTGCATTCTGCAGCAAAAACTCGGCATCAAGAGCGGCGGACCTGCTTTCGACATACAGGCGGTGTGCAGCGGTTTCGTCTATGCGCTGGCAACGGCTGACCAGTTTATCCGCGGCGGGCAGAGCAAATGCGCCCTGGTCGTGGGCGCTGAAACCTTTTCCCGCATCATGGACTGGACTGACCGCGGCACCTGCGTCCTGTTCGGCGACGGAGCAGGGGCTGTCGTTCTGAAGGCCGGTGATACCCCAGGAATCATCTCCACCCATTTGCACGCCGACGGCAGCTACGGTCATCTGCTGGCCGTGCCGGCCTGCCTTGCAGGCGGCAAGGTCGAAGGCAAGCCATTTGTGGAAATGGACGGCACCGGTGTGTTCAAGTTCGCCGTCGGCGTGCTGGATTCGATCGTCGAGGAAACGCTTGCCGCCAACGGCATGCGGAAATCCGACATCACCTGGCTGGTGCCGCATCAGGCCAATATCCGCATTATTCAGGCCACCGCCAAGAAGCTGGGAATGAGCATGGACAACGTGGTGGTTACCGTGGACAAGCACGGCAACACTTCCGCCGCCTCCATCCCGCTGGCCTTGGACGTGGCTGTTCGGGATGGGCGCATCAAGCCCGGCGACACCATTCTGATGGAAGGTGTGGGCGGTGGGTTTACCTGGGGTTCAGCGTTGGTGACTTGGTAAGAAGGTAAAAAAATGAGCTTGGCATTCGTATTTCCAGGGCAGGGGTCGCAATCGGTCGGGATGATGCAGGGTTTTGATAATCTGCCCATCGTTCGTGAAACATTCGAAGAGGCCGGCGCCATTCTCGAACAGGATCTGTGGGGGATGGTTACCAGCGGCAATGCCGAGGAACTTAACCTCACTGTCAATACCCAGCCAGTGATGCTGGCCGCCGGCGTGGCTGTGTTCCGCGCCTGGAACGCGCTGCGGGGTGCCAAACCCGTGGTGCTGGCCGGCCATAGCCTGGGCGAATATACCGCCCTGGTTGCTTCCGGTGCCTTGGCCTTTGCCGACGCGCTGCCGCTGGTGCGTTTCCGCGCACTGGCCATGCAGGGGGCGGTGGCCGAGGGAGTGGGAGGCATGGCTGCCATTCTTGGACTCGACGACGACGTGGTGCGCGCCGTTTGCGCTGAAGCGGCGCAAGGCGAAGTACTGGAAGCGGTCAACTTCAACTCACCCGGACAGATTGTCATCGCCGGCCATAAAATTGCGGTGGAGCGGGGCATGGCGCTGGCCAAGGAAAAAGGCGCGAAGCGCGCGCTGCCGCTACCAGTCAGCGTTCCTTCCCATTGTGCCTTGATGCGCCCCGCGGCGGATGCCCTGGCGCTGCGATTGCAATCCGTTGAAATCTCAGCGCCGCAAATTCCCGTGATACAAAACGCCGACGTCAAGAGCCACAGTGACGCGGCTGCGATCAAGGATGCGCTGGCCCGCCAGTTGTATAGTCCGGTCAGGTGGGTGGAAACAGTGCAAAGTTTTGCTCGCCAAGGTATCAGCATTCTTGCCGAATGCGGACCGGGGAAAGTGCTGGCGGGATTGAGCAAACGCATCGACAGCAACATCCAGGCAATCGCACTCACCGATGAGGCTGCGGTGCGGCAGGCCATGGATTTATTGAAATAACAGGGGGAAGGGTAAATGCTGGACGGACAGATTGCTTTGGTAACGGGTGCCAGCCGCGGCATTGGCCAGGCGGTTGCGTTGGAACTCGGCAAGCAGGGCGCCGCGGTAGTGGGTACCGCCACCAGCCAATCCGGGGCCGACAGTATAAGCGGCTACTTGAAGCAGGCCGGGATCAAGGGTGCCGGCCTGGCGCTAAACGTGAATGATCCCGCGCAAATCGAGCAGGTGTTGCAATCCATCCGCGCTCAATTCGGTGAAATCTCCATTCTGGTCAACAATGCAGGCATCACGCGCGATAATCTGCTGATGCGGATGAAGGAAGAGGAATGGGACGACATCATGGACACCAACCTGAAGTCCGTGTTCCGCCTGAGCCAGGCTGTCCTGCGCTCCATGATGAAAGCGCGCTACGGCCGCATCATCAGCATCGCCTCTGTGGTTGGCGTGATGGGCAACGCCGGGCAAGCCAATTACGCTGCCGCCAAGGCAGGCATCATCGGTTTCAGCAAGTCGCTGGCACGCGAGGTTGGCAGCCGCAACATCACGGTGAACTGCGTAGCGCCCGGATTTATCGACACGGAGATGACCCGCGCCTTGGGCGATGCGCAGCGCGAATCACTGCTTGGGCATATCCCCATGGGCAGGCTGGGGGCGGTTGACGACATCGCCGCCTCCGTCGCATTCCTGGCATCGTCCCGGGCGGGTTACATCACGGGTACGACGATGCACGTCAATGGCGGTATGTACATGAGTTGATTGGGCAAGCTTCACAGTTGGTGAAGCAGGCAATTTTTGGTAAAATGCGTAAGTTTTTTTTGTGGCGATCATTGAGAGGGTACTTAGATGGAAAACATCGAACAACGTGTTAATAAAATCGTTGCTGAACAACTGGGCGTAAACGAAGCAGAAGTGAAAATCGAATCTTCCTTCGTTGACGATCTGGGTGCCGATTCTCTGGACACCGTCGAGTTGGTCATGGCGCTTGAAGAAGAATTCAACTGCGAAATACCCGATGAAGACGCCGAGAAAATCACCACCGTCAAACAGGCTGTTGATTACATCAATAGCCATCTGAGCTAACCTATCCTGCCTACTCCGTCATCACTCAAAACTGGAGTCCGTCTTGTCTAAACGCAGAGTTGTCATCACCGGCCTGGGCATCATTTCTCCTGTCGGCAATACCGTTGAACAAGCGTGGTCAAACATTCTTGCGGGGAAATCCGGAATTACCCGGATTTCCCGTTTTGATGCCTCGACCTTCGCCTCCCAAATTGTCGGCGAGGTCCATGGGTTCGACGTTACTCAGTACATTTCCGCCAAGGAAGCACGCCGCATGGATATTTTCATCCATTACGGCCTGGCTGCGGGGATACAGGCGATCAAGGACTCCGGACTTGAGGTGACTCCGGAAAACGCCGAGCGCATCGGCGTCAATATCGGTTCCGGCATCGGCGGTCTGCCGATGATCGAGGATACCCATAATACCTATCTGGAAGGCGGGGCGCGCAAGATTTCCCCGTTTTTCATTCCAGGCACTATCATCAACATGATCTCGGGCAACCTGTCCATCATGTATGGCCTCAAGGGCCCGAATCTGGCGATGGTTACGGCCTGTACGACAGCCACCCACTGTATCGGCGATTCCGCGCGCATGATCGAATACGGCGATGCCGACATCATGATCGCAGGCGGCGCGGAATCCACCGTAACGCCGCTGGCAATCGGCGGCTTTGCTTCGGCACGCGCCCTGAGCACGCGCAACGATGACCCGGAAACGGCTAGCCGCCCATGGGATACCGGTCGTGATGGATTCGTGCTGGGCGAAGGCGCAGGCATTCTGGTGCTTGAGGAATACGAGCACGCCAAGGCACGCGGCGCAAAAATATACGCCGAACTGCCCGGCTTCGGCATGAGTGCCGACGCCAACCACATGACCGCACCCTGCGAGGACGGCAGCGGCGCCGCACGCTGCATGGCGAATGCGCTGCGCAACGCCGGCATTGCGCCGGACAAGGTCGATTACGTAAATGCCCACGGCACCTCGACGCCTTTGGGCGACTTGGCGGAAACCAAGGCGGTCAAGCTCTGCTTTGGCGACCATGCCCGGAAGATCGCGGTCAACTCGACAAAATCCATGACCGGCCATCTGCTCGGCGCCGCAGGGGGTGTTGAGGCGGTGTTCTCGGCTCTGGCCGTGCACCATCAGATTGCGCCGCCGACTATCAATATTTTCGAGCAGGACCCGGAGTGCGATCTGGATTACGTTCCAAACACGGCCCGTAACATGAAGATTGATGTTGCCCTGTCGAATTCCTTCGGATTCGGTGGCACAAACGGCACTTTGGTATTCCGTAAGGTCTAAATCCCTGCCGTAAGGGGGCGCCGTCCCCTTGCGTTTCTCCTCATCATTGAGGTATCTTGTGCCCGTCATTCAGCTCCCCGGCACGCCCGACTTGCTTGGCCTCCATGCGGCGAACCCGCAGCGCTATCCCTTTTTGCTGCAAACCCTGGGATGTCGCGGCTGGGACATTCTGTTCGCCTTTCCACACAAACAAAGGCTTTTTGGCGGCCTGCCCGGCCAGGAAAAGTCATTTCTCTCTGAGCTGGATGAAGAATGGGAAAAGAACGGGCGCCAATCAGAGCAAGAAGGATCGGAGCTTCCGTTTCATGGCGGCTGGTTCATCTATCTGGGTTATGAACTGCTGCACCAGTTGGAACCCACGGTTGAAGTAAAGCCGCAAACCCTCGGCCAAACCACCCGAGGACAAGAAAGCGATTTTCCGTTGGCAGCCTTGGTGCGCATACCCGCTGCCGTGATGGTCGACAGGGTGGAAGGAAAGACCTTTTTATTTGCTGAGGATACGTGCTCGCATCTTCTCGAAACCCTGCGTGCCGAGTTGAGCGGTGTTACCGAGTTTGCCGGCGGACAGGTGAGGACGGAAGCGCTGGAAGAAGAAAATGAACAGACCTTCCTGCACAGCGTGGAGAAGGTCAAACGCTATATCCGGGAGGGAGACGTATTCCAGGTCAATCTTTCACGCCAGTGGCGGGCGCAGATCACACGGGGGGGTGCTGCTGACATCTATGCGCGTCTGCGCGAAAACAATCCGGCCCCATTCGCTGGCCTGGCCGATTTCGGCAGGCAGCAGATCATCAGCTCTTCGCCGGAGAGATTGGCCAGGGTGCGTGACGGCATGATAGAAACCCGTCCGATTGCAGGCACGCATCCACGTGCCGCTGTGCCTGAAGAGGACGAGCGGCTGCGCCAGCATCTGCTCGCCAGCCCGAAAGAGCGGGCCGAACACATCATGCTGGTTGATTTGGAGCGAAATGACCTGGGGCGGGTATGCGAACCGGGGAGTGTCGAGGTCAACGAACTGATGGCGGTGTGCAGCTATGCCCATGTTCACCATATCGAGTCCAGCGTGCGCGGCCGTTTGCGCGAAAACACGAGCCCATCCGAAATCCTGCGCGCCCTGTTCCCGGGGGGCACGATTACGGGTTGCCCGAAAGTGCGTACCATGCAGATCATCAGCGAACTCGAGGCAAACCCGCGCTGCGCCTATACCGGCAGCATGGGGTACGTCAATCTCGACGGCAGCATGGACCTCAATATCCTGATCCGCAGCTTCATGCTCGAGGGCAATGCACTTACCTTCAAAGCCGGTGCGGGCATCGTTGCCGACTCCGATCCATTGCTCGAGCTTGCCGAAACCCGCGCCAAGGCAAAGGGGCTGCTCAGGTCGCTCGGAGTGGAATGATGATTTTGGTGAACGGGGTGCTGAGCGAACATGTCCGGGTGTTTGACCGGGGGCTGATGTATGGCGATGGGGTATTTCGCACCTTGCTGGTTCGAGAAGGGCGCCCATTGTGCTGGCAGCGCCATTATGACAAGCTGTGCACAGATTGTGCGGCGCTCGGTATCGCCTGCCCGGCGCAAGACCGCTTGCTAGCGGAAATGGGCCGCTTGCTCGGTACAACACCCGACTGTGTACTGAAGATAATCATCACCAGGGGAGAGGGCGCGCGCGGCTATGCAGTTCCGGAGCAGACCGAGGCGACAGTTATCCTGATGACGGGCCTGATTCCACAGTACCCGGCGCAACACTTCTCGGATGGCGTGCGGCTGCACCTTTGCGCCACCCGGCTTGCCATACAGCCCAGACTGGCCGGAATCAAACACCTCAACCGCCTTGAAAACGTACTGGCGCGGCGGGAGTGGAGCGACCCGGAGATTGCAGAGGGGCTGATGCTGGACATGGAGGAGAATGTAATCGAAGGGACGATGAGCAACCTTTTTCTGCTCCAAGGAAGCCTGTTGTACACTCCGTATCTTGGCCGTTGCGGCGTTGCCGGCGTGCAACGGGCGCGCATCATGGAACTGGCCGGTAGACTTGGGTTAGAGGTAAAGGTTGAGAATCTGCCGCTGGATCGGGTCTATGATGCGGACGAAATTCTGCTTTGCAACAGTGTATTCGGTGTTTGGCAAGTCAGGGAATTGGAGGGAAAAAAATGGCGAGCCGGAAATTTGGCAACTCGTTTGAGAGCTTTTTTGAACGATGATGCGCTCAATTAAACGCGCTATTTCAGCACTCATGATATCGGGCCTGCTGGCCGCAGGCTGGATGTTTTATTTCGCCAACACCGCCTTGCCGCTGCCACAGGCGCCCTACGGGTTTACACTCAAGCATGGCAGCAGCTTGCGTGGCATTGCCAGGCAGTTAAGCGCAGACGGTTTACTGCCTGGGCCATGGGGCTTTGTAGTGCTGGTAAAAATCTTCGGCAAGGAAGGCTCAATAAAGGCCGGCGATTACCAACTGGATCGTGAAATCACACCGTATCAACTGGTTAAAAAGATCACCGAGGGCGATGTCAGCCAGAGCGAGATCGTGTTCATCGAGGGCTGGAATTTCAGGCAGATGCGCCAGGCACTCGACGCGCACCCGGCCATCAAGCACGACACCACAGGATTGAGTGAGAAGGAATTACTGCAGCGCCTGGGCGCGCCGGAAGAAAGTGCGGAAGGTCTGTTTTTTCCAAATACGTATTATTTCAGCAGCGGCATGAGCGATCTTTCCCTGCTCAAGCGCGCCTACCAGATCATGGAGCAGAGGCTGAACGATGCCTGGCGGGAACGCGACCCGAATCTGCCTTTATCCACACCTTATGAGGCGCTGATCCTGGCCTCCATCGTCGAAAAGGAAACCGGGAAATCGGTTGAACGCCCGAAAATCGCCGCAGTGTTCATTAACCGCCTGCATTTAGGCATGAGGCTACAGACGGATCCGACGGTCATTTACGGATTGGGAGAGGGGTTTGATGGCAATCTGCGCAAGAACGATTTAATCGCTGATAATGTTTATAATACCTATATGCGGACCGGGTTGCCGCCTACTCCAATCGCCATGCCGGGATGGGCTGCGATACAAGCGGCATTGCATCCAAGCTCAACCTCTGCGCTTTATTTTGTAAGCAAGGGGGATGGGTCGCACTATTTCTCCAGTAACTTGACAGAGCATAATCAGGCGGTGGAGCGCTACCAAAAGTCTGGTCGTAGAAACAGGATTAACTAATTCATACAATATGCCGTATCTAAAGAACAAGAATTCAAAATTTATCACCCTTGAAGGGATAGACGGGGCGGGAAAAAGCACTCAACTGAATTGGCTTGCGGAACACCTTCGCAGCCAGGGCAGGAATGTCCTCGTGACCAGAGAGCCGGGCGGAACCCCGCTCGGGGAAATGTTGCGCGAGTTGCTTCTGCATCAATCCATGCATCTCGAAACCGAGGCGCTATTGATGTTCGCTGCCAGGCGGGAGCACTTGGACAAAGTGATTCTCCCTGCATTGCAGGCGGGAAACTGGGTAATCTCGGACCGCTTTACCGATGCCAGTTTTGCCTATCAGGGCGGGGGCAGGGGATTGGACGAGGGCAAGCTGAGAATTCTTGAAAAATGGGTGCAGCAGGACTTACAGCCGGATTTGACCTTGTTGTTCGATGTTCCGGTCGAAATCAGCCGGCAGCGCTTATCCAGCAACAGTTCTTTGGACCGCTTCGAACAGGAAAAACAGGATTTCTTCCAGCGAGTGCGGGAGGCATACCTGAGGCGTGCCGCCCAATTTCCCGACAGGGTCCGGGTGATAGATGGCAGGCAAAGCGTGGACGCTATCCAGACAGAACTTGAAGTTATTATTTCAACTATCTGATTTATATGATATATAAGTGGCATGGAAAAATCTGGCAGCAGTTGATTTCAAACAAGGCGCATTTCCCCAATGCGATATTGCTGCATGGCCGCGGCGGAATTGGAAAGCTCCATCTAGGGCGCACGCTGGCGCAAGCGTTGCTATGTGAATCCCCCCTGGCTTCAGGCGAACCCTGCGAACAATGCGGTGCATGTACCTGGTTCAAGGCAGGCAGCCATCCCGATTTTCGCCTGCTCGAGCCGGAAGCGCTGGCCGCACTGACTGAGCCTGCGGCCGAAGCGGCGGACACGCGCAAGCCGACCGATAAAAAAACAAGCCAATTCATAACCGTGGCCCAGATTCGTGAGTTAGCGGATTTCGTCAATCTGACGACCCACTGCAATGGTTTGCGCGTCATCCTGATTCATCCGGCAGAGGCGATGAATGTTCACGCCGCCAATGCGCTGCTGAAAACCCTTGAGGAACCACCGACCGGCACGCTGTTCATCCTGGTATCGCACCATCCTCAACGCCTGTTGCCAACAATTCGCAGCCGCTGCCAGAAGGTCAACATTCCTCTTCCAGATCGTGCGGACGCATTGAAATGGCTGCAAGGGCAGGGAACAAGAGAAGCGGATTCATGTCTGGCGCAATCGGGTGGCGCACCGCTTGCAGCGCATCAGCTAAGCACGGAAGATTACCAACTGAAACGGAAACAGGTACTCGATCAACTCGGCGCTCCAGAGCGACTTGACCCCCTGTCCCTGGCTGAACAAGGGGAAAAAACGGAGTTGGCCTGGACACTGAATTGGATGCAACAGTGGGTATATGACTTGGCGAGCCTCAGCTTGACCGCAAGAGCGCGATACCAGCCCGAATCGTCGGCGGAAACGATACGCTTGGCAAAAACGATCAACTTGATAGAATTATTCCGCTTTCAGCAGGAATTGGCGGCAGCACAGCGAACCTTGCAACACCCGCTGAATAATCGGTTAGTATTGGAGCAATTGTTTCTTTCTTATTGGCAACTCGCGAACAGTCAGGACACCGCACATGTCTGATCCAAAGACTTCAACCTCGCCCCGCCCTGGTGTGCTTTCCTTGGGCATCAAGGAAAAATCCGCGCTTTACGCAGCCTACATGCCCTATTTGAAGGGCGGCGGAATTTTTATCCCCACCAATAGGGCTTATCGACTGGGCGATGAGGTTTTCATGCTGCTCACCCTGATGGATGACCCGAGCAAGCTGCCGGTGGCTGGACATGTTGTCTGGATCACCCCTGAGGGTGCGCAGGGCAACAAAGTGCAAGGAGTGGGCGTGCGTTTCAGCGACAATGAGAGCGGGGTGGCCGCCCGCAATAAAATTGAGGGCTTGCTCGGCGGCAGCAAGACAACCCGTCCAACCCATACCATGTAGTTCATGGTTAAACCATTGCCAACCCATCTTGTGAAATAATGCTGGTCGATTCCCACTGCCACCTCAACTTCCCCGAGCTAGCCTCAAACCTGCCAGAAATACTGGCCAACATGAAAAAAAACGATGTTGGCTATGCGCTTTGCGTGAGCGTCAATTTGCCTGATTTTCACCAGGTTCTGGCGCTGGCGGAACGTTATCCCCACATCTACGCGTCGGTTGGCGTGCATCCGGATTACGAAGATGAAAAAGAGCCTACGGCAGAGGAACTGGCTGCCTTGGCGCAGCACCCCAAGGTAATCGCCATCGGCGAAACGGGGCTCGATTACTTCAGGTTGAAAGGTGACCTGGAATGGCAAAGGGAGCGCTTTCGCAACCATATTCGTGCCGCGAAGCTGTGCGGCAAGCCGCTCATAATCCATACCCGGGAGGCCGCCGCCGATACCCTGCGCATTATGGAAGAGGAGGGCGCAGCGGCCGTGGGAGGCGTGATGCATTGCTTTACTGAAAATATGGAGGTTGCGGAGCGGGCAATCGCCTTGAACTTCTATATCTCATTTTCCGGCATTGTTACCTTTAAGAAAGCGACGCAACTCAAGGAAGTTGCAATGAAAATACCGTTGGATCGCATGCTGGTCGAGACCGACTCCCCTTATCTCGCCCCCGTCCCGTTTCGCGGAAAAACCAACCAGCCCGCGTTTGTAAAGCATATAGCGGAAGAAATTGCGCGTCTGAGAAACATCGACGAGCAGGAAGTGGCCGCAGCCACAACAGCCAACTTCATCAGCCTGTTCAAGCCTGATAATGTCATTTAAAACAAGATATAGCATATTTTTATTGTTGATTTTAATTAACATCAACAAAGCTGCATTCGCGACTGAATACATTGACGATTTTTTCACGGCGATAAACATTGGCAATACTGGCGAGATTCAAAATCTGCTCGCCAAGGGGGTGGATGCCAATATTATGGATGGCAACGGCAACACCGCTTTAATGATCGCCGCCCGTGAAGGGCAGGACGATATATTGCGGCTGCTTTACAAATCCGGCGCAAAACTAAATGCCAGAAACCAATTCGGCGAAACGGCCATCATGCTTGCGGCGCTGAAGGGGCACGATCAAGTCGTGAACACCTTGCTCAGGCTGAAAGCCGATGTGGCCGGAAATAATCAGGGGTGGACGCCCGTCATGTATGCGGCATTTTCTGGCCATAGCGACATTGTCAAACAACTATTGCATCACGGTGCAGATGTAAACGCAGTGACAAGCAATAGCACAACTGCATTAATGTTGGCGTCGAAAGGCGGGCACATCGAGGTTGTAAAAGTGCTTCTTGAGTTTCACGCTGATGTAAAGGTCAAGAATGAAGGTGGCGCTACGGCGATAAACTGGGCCATGGACAGTGGAAATACCGATATCGCTGATTTGCTGATGGCTGATGACGGGAAAAAATAAAGCCTGTCAGATAGGTACTTGAATAAGGTGGTTGTGGCTGAAATAGGCATGTGACCCTTTTTCTATACTTCGTATAATGTATATTATGTTAAATTGTAAACGAAAGAAGAAAAAGAACGATTGGCTGTCCCTTCTCAGTAGCTACAACGAAATTTAGGTAATCACCCCTGAAATTTTAGTCACCCACTCTCAGCCTGAGCACGCAGTCCCTGTAGACTGGATTCTCGATTAAATATGAACCTGGTTCTTATAGGAACCCGGTTCTTAATTTGAGATTCTCTTCGTGTTCGCAGAAATAATGCTCCGCGACCTCTCGATGCTTTCGGCTATCAGCGCAGCTTTGGCTCTCGTATTCATGCTAGGATGCTAAAGTTTTGTGAACTTAGGTTCCACGAATAATAAGCATGACGCCTGAATCTGCTGCCAGGGAGCACATCGACCGCCTTCTAAAAGCTGCGGGTTGGCATGTCTGCGATGCTTCCCAGGCGAATATCCACGCCAGCCATGGCGTGGCGATTCGCGAGTTTCCCCTTCCGGGCTATGGTTTTGCGGATTACCTTCTATATGTAGATGGTAAGGCTGCCGGTGTAATTGAAGCCAAAAAGGAAGGTGTCACACTTACCGGCGTTGAAACCCAGTCTGATAAATACATAAAAGGCCTGCCACAAGCCTTGCCAAGGTGGAGCAGTCCCCTTCCCTTTTCATACCAGTCTACCGGCGTCGAGACCCGCTTCACCAACGGGCTTGACCCTGCACCGCGTTCCCGGCCTGTGTTCGCCTTCCACACTCCCGAACTGCTGGCCGAATGGCTCGCCTATCTCCCCTCTCCCGCAAGCGGGACAGGGGCCGGGGGAGAGGGAGATCGTTCCGCACACCAGCCCGCCTCCACCTTCCTCGCCCGCTTGCAATCCATGCCGCCGCTGAAGGAAGAAGGCCTGTGGCCCGCGCAGATCAAGGCGATCCGCAATCTCGAACAATCGCTGAAAGAGAACCGCCCGCGCGCCCTGATCCAGATGGCCACCGGTTCTGGCAAGACTTTCACCTCCATCAGCGCCATCTACCGGCTGATCAAGTTCGCCGGGGCGCGGCGCATCCTGTTCCTGGTCGACCGCGGCAACCTGGCCGACCAGACTCTCAAGGAATTCCAGCAATACGTCTCGCCCTACAACAACTTCAAGTTCAGCGAGGAATACATCGTCCAGCGCCTGCAGGGCAACCAGATCGACACCACCGCCCGCGTCTGCATCTGCACCATCCAGCGCCTGTACTCCATGCTCAAGGGCCGCGACCTGCCGGCAGACCTGGAAGAGGTTTCCGTAGGAGCAGCCTTGGCCGCGATTGCCGCTGCGCCCGAGCCCATCGAATACAACCCGGCCATTCCCATCGAAACCTTCGACATCATCGTCACCGACGAGGCCCACCGCTCCATCTACAACCTCTGGGCCCAGGTGCTGGAGTACTTCGACGCCTACCTCATCGGCCTCACCGCCACGCCCGGCAAGCAGACCTTCGGCTTCTTCCACCAGAACCTGGTGATGGAATACAACCACGAAATGGCCGTGGCCGACGGCGTCAACGTCAACTACGACGTCTACCGCATCAAGACTGCCATCACCGAGGGCGGCTCCAAGGTCGAAGCCGGCTATTACGTGGAAAAGCAGGAACGCGACACCCGCAAGACCCGCTGGGAGGAACTTGACGACGACTTCGCCTACGACCCCAACCAGCTCGACCGCGACGTCGTCACCCCGGACCAGATCCGCACCATCGTGCGCACCTTCCGCGACAAGCTCTTCAGCGAAATCTTCCCCGGCCGCAGCGAAGTGCCCAAGACCCTGATCTTCGCCAAGGACGACAACCACGCCGAAAACATCGTCGAAATCCTGCGCGAGGAATTCGGCAAGGGCAACGAATTCGCCCAGAAGATCACCTACCGCACCACCGGCGATACCCCGCAGAACCTCATCAAGGCCTTCCGCAACAGCTACCACCCAAGGGTCGTCGTCACTGTGGATATGATCGCCACCGGCACCGACATCAAGCCGGTGGAAATCGTCTTTTTCATGCGCGCTGTCAAATCCCGCGGCTTCTTCGAGCAGATGAAAGGCCGCGGCGTGCGCGTCATCAAGCCAGACGACCTCAGGGCCGTCACCCCCGACGCCAAGGCCAAGGACCACTTCGTCATCATCGACGCCGTCGGCGTGTGCGAGCAGGACAAAACCGATGCCCGCCCCATGGAGAAAAAGCCCAGCGTCAGCTTCGAGCGCCTCCTGCAAGCCGTCGCCTTCGGCAACACCGAAGACGACGTCATCACCAGCATCGCCGGCCGCCTGGCAAGAATGGAACACCGCATCAGCGCCGAGGACGACGCCAGGATTCGCGCCGCAAGCGGCGGCCTCGGCCTGAAAGACCTCGCCCACCAACTCGTCGAATCACTGGACCCTGACCGCTTTGCTCCCTCTGCCCAAAATCTATCCCCTCCCCTTCAGGGGGAGGGCGAGGGTGGGGGTGGGTTTAATGCAACTGCGCAACAAGCGCGGATTAACGCATCCAAACCCCTCTGCGACCCTGCCCTGCGCCAGCTCATCCTCGACATCAAAGCCAAAAACGAACTCACCATCGACCACGTCAGCCAGGACCAGGTCATCGAAGCCGGCTTCAGCCAAGCCGCCCTCGACCGCGCCAAAGGCCTGGTGCAGTCGTTTGAAAAATTCATCGCCGATCACAAAGACGAAATCACCGCCCTGCAAATTCTCTACAGCAAACCCTACAAACAGCGCCTCACCTTCGAGGCGGTGAAGGAACTCGCCGACGCCATCGAAAAGCCGCCCTACCTGTGGAACGAATCCCAGCTCTGGCAGGCTTACGCCGCCTTGGAATCCAGCAAAGTCAAAGGCGCCAGCGGCCGCCGCATCCTCACCGACCTGGTTTCCCTGGTGCGCTTCGCCATCCACCAGGACAACGAACTCGTGCCGTTCCCCGAGCGGGTCAACGCCAACTTCAAGGCCTGGCTGGCTACCCAACAGAAAACTCCCTCTCCCCTCGTGGGAGAGGGCCGGGGAGAGGGGGAGCGCTTCACCCCCGAACAACTCAAATGGCTCGAAATGATCCGCGACCACATCGCCGCCAACCTCGGCATAGCACCGGACGACTTCGAATACGCGCCTTTCGCCCAGGAAGGCGGATTGGGCAAGGTGTATCAGCTCTTCGGCGATGAGCTGAGCACCCTCATCGAACAATTGAACGAGAGTTTGGCGGCATGAACACCCTGTCATTTCGACCGTCTCCCCTGTCATTTCGACCAAAGGGAGAAATCCAATGACGAGAGAGCACCATTATTTCATCTACCTCCTCACCAACTGGAACGACAAAGTTATGTATGTCGGCGTGACCAACAACCTTGCGCGCCGCGTGTACGAACACAAGACCAAAGCTGTGAAAGGCTTCACGGAAAAATACAACGTGAACAGATTGGTATATTTCGAGGAAACCCCCGACGTGCATGCCGCAATTGCCCGCGAGAAGGAAATCAAGAAATGGCGGCGGGAAAAGAAAGATGCATTGGTCATCCATGCCAACCCGGAATGGCGCGACCTCAGCGAAGACTTGGGCATCCTCCCCTGTCATTTCGACCGGAGGGAGAAATCTTGATGCTTTCCAGGAAGCGGAATATACAAACAGGATTTCTCCCTCCGGTCGAAATGACAGCTCCGACACTGGGCAACCCAAGCAGGGCTTGGTGGCTTGATTGATGCAGGATACAGTGCTTTAATAAGTACTTATTAAGGTACAGGAGATAAACATGAACATCATCCCCGCCCAGGAAATCAAGCGCCGCGGCATCGCCGCCGTGGATGAAGCCCTGGCTCAAGGCCCGGTGCACATCATCAAGAACAACCGCCCGCAATACGTGGTGCTGACCGAAGAGCGCTACAGCGAACTGCTCGAAGCCCAGGAAGAAGCCGCCCTCGCCCGCATCAAGTCCTCGCTGGAAGATGCCAAGGCCGGGCGCGTTACCCGCCACAATAGCGTCGAAGCCCTGATGCAGCACCTGGACAGTGAACCGGCGGCATGAGCTGGACCCTGACCACCACGGCCTTCTTCGACCGCCGTGTCCGCAAATTCCTGACCAAGCACCCCGACCTCCGGCCCCGCTTCATGGAAACCATGGAGCAATTGCGCGCCGACCCCTTCGAACCTAGCCTGCGCTTGCACCCCCTGACCGGCAAACTTCAGGGCATGCAGGCCGTCAGCCTCACCTACAGCTACCGCATCACCCTGACGCTGCAAATCACGGAGCACGAAATCCTTCTGATCGACATCGGCAGCCATGACGAGGTGTACGGGTGAACATGAAGAGCGGCATGAAGGCCAAAGAAAAGCGCGCGGATTACCTTGCGATCCCCGACGCAGAAAATGTAGGGTGGGTTAGGCCGCAGGCCGTAACCCACCAAGCGCGAACTACATCTCTTCGGCCACTTGGCGAAGTTGTGAAGCCGACTCGGCCTCGGGTTAAACCATCAGACAAACCCCATCTTCCTTTCATCGGGATGGAGCACATCGAGGCACATACGATGCGGCTCTTGGGAACAGTGCCTGCATCAACCATGAAAAGTTCGGCGGTGCACTTCCAGCCAGGTGATGTCCTGTATGGCCGTCTTAGGCCCTATCTGAACAAAGTCTATCGCCCGGAATTCGAGGGACTTTGCTCGGCTGAATTCATCGTATTCCCAAAGGCAGATGACCTTGATACCCGGTACCTCCAGTACTTCCTCAATTCGTCGGCGTTTGTTTCATATGCATCCCACCTCAATGCAGGTGATCGACCACGCGTAGATTTCGAGCAGTTGGCGCCTTACCCTTTTCCGGCCGCCCCCCTCGACCAACAAAAACTCATCGTCGCGGAAATCGAAAAACAATTCTCCCGCCTCGAAGAAGCCGTCGCCAACCTCAAGCGCGTCAAGGCCAACCTCAAGCGCTACAAAGCCGCCGTCCTCAAAGCCGCCGTCGAAGGCAAGCTCACCGAGGCCTGGCGCAAACAACACCCCGACACCGAAGCCGGCAGCGAACTCCTCCATCGCATCCTCGCCGAACGTCGCAGCCGGTGGGAGCAAGCTGAACTCGCCAAGATGCAGGCCAAGGACAAACCCCCCAAGGACGACACTTGGAAAAAGAAATACCCCGAACCCGCCGCCCCGGACACCACCAGCCTGCCTGAATTGCCGGAGGGGTGGGTATGGGCGAGCGTTGAACAGTTGGGTGCAATCGGTGAGCAAGCAGTTATGACGGGGCCTTTTGGCTCCAATATCGGTCGGGCCGACTTCCAAGATACAGGTGTCCCCGTGCTCACTATTGGTTGCTTGCGGGAAGAAGGCTTATCCCTTGATAAGGCAGTCTATGTGTCCGAGGGAAAGGCTGAAGAGCTAGATCGTTACAAGCTCAAGCAGGGTGACATGCTGTTTTCGAGAATGGCCTCAGTTGGCCGGGCTGGATTTGTAACGGCAATTTTTGAGGGGGCTTTATTCAACTACCACCTCATGCGGCTTCGACTCGCAAACAACGTGACAGAACCAAGGTATTTCGTTTACTACGTAAGGGGCGCTAAATATGTTCGTGACTATGTTCGCGAGGTCAATCATGGCGCGACCCGCGACGGCATTAACACGGAGCAGTTGCTGGCTTTGCCTGTAGCGCTACCGCCTATCAGGGAACAGGAGGCCGTCATCGCCGAAGTTGAACGCCGCCTCTCCCTCGCCGATGAAGCCGAAGACCAGGTTGATGCCAATCTCCAGCGTGCCGATCGCCTGCGCCAATCGATCTTGAAGACTGCATTTTCGAACAAAATGGTTGAGCGCATATGAACAGCCCCCAGGAAAAGGACTTCTTCAACTTCGAAAACCTGCTTCGGCTGTGGGCTGGCGCATATCAACGCGCCGTCGTTTCCTATGTGGGGCTGAAAACGCCCCAAGGCCCCCGCCTGTTGTTTGGCCGCGTTTTTTTGGAGCCAACCCGCGCTGGGGTTAGCGACACAGCTTTCAAGTTCGAAACTGACCATTTAGTGGCGGCGCGCTTTGCTACCAATGCTACACTTGCCGACGTTGACTCGTTTCTCACTTTCGCAAGAAACGGGGAAATGCAATGCATTGATGGCTCAACGACCATTGCTCTGCAGAGTGATGGGGACCCGTCGACATATTTAGCGCCGATTTACCATCCTTTCGTTACAGAAGGGCCACGGTTACCAAGTCTGTTGGTACGTGGCACTTCTAGGCACAATCTGCTTGTGAACGTTGCAGATTCCCGACATCTGGATTGGGAGCTGAAATCCGCCGAAACGCCGTTTGACAACCTTGATGAATTGCTTGGTCAATGTGGGCTGCCGGCACTAAATCAGATGGGTGATTCAACCACGTTGGAGATCGTGGCTAGGGCGCCAACAATGATCTCTGGGGCGTCCACGATCAAGGGAAGGAGAGTGGTGATTGAGTGCCATCTCGCCGCAGGCTTGGATGTTGAGAAACTGCGACTTGGGTACAAAATTCTCCACAAAGACTCTGTAGATCGGGGAAGTGTCAGTGGCTCTAAGCTGAAGTGGCGGCAAAAAGGTGACATTAATGTCGGCACGTGGCGCATGCCAGTTGGGGATGCCTCTTTGCTCCAGGCATTCTTAAGTTATGCAGGTGTTGCGCACCATCAATGGTGGGTTGCTGACCCACAGAAGCGTTTAAACCCACGTCACGCCATCCATCAGGTTTTTGATGATGACATGGAGTCGTTGAGGAAGATGTTGTTTAAACCGGAAACTGATAAATCACAAATGTTCGAGAGTGCTGTTTCTACCTTGCTTAGCCTATTAGGTTTCTCGGTTACCAACTATGGGCGCGCCCCAAAGCTTCAGGAGGGGCCAGACATTATTGTGGTAGCACCATCTGGCCACGTTGTAGTTGTCGAGTGCACGATCGGGCTTCTTGACAGAAACGACAAGCTTGCTAAGTTGGTGCAGCGCTCGAAGTTGATTAGGGACAAACTAGACCACGCCGGTTACGGATTCCTTCAGCTTCAGTCCATGATTGTGTCGCCGCTCTCGCGCGAGGAAGTCACTGCAAATCTGGAAACCGCAGGCAAACATGATATTGCAGTGGTTTGTAAGGAAGATATAGAGGGGATGCTTAATCAGGTCAGCCTGCCACTGAATGCCGACAAGTTGTTTCAAGATGCGAAGAGACTCATCCCGAACCAAATGGGTCAGCTTCGCTTTCCAGAACGCGGCCGTGATCAATAAGCAGCCGTGCTCTGTCCATATCATGAATCGTGCATAAGCCCGCCACATAACGCCGCATGATCATCCACTGCTCCAAAAAACTCGCTGCCAAACTGGCCGATGTTTCGCCCGGGCCGCTTGAAGAAACCAGCCCGCTTGGCAGTTGGCATGCGCATTTGTTTACCGTCGATCGGCGCCAGTGCGTGATGTTTTGCCATGATGCGACGCGCTACACGCTGTTTCTCCCCGGTCTGCGCAAGGAGCACTTCGCGGAGCTGGGGAGCACGCGGTTTCGTCAGTTGTACATTGCCACGCTCGCAGCTTTCGGCAGCCCGACTGCGCAGATCAAGAAAGCGGAACTGGCCATCGGGCCGATTCGTTACGACACGGCCACCGACCGTTCGGTGCAGGGTTCTTTGCGCATTGCACGGCAGGACTTGGAAGCGTGGATCATGCGCGTCCCCAATGTGATGGATTTGGACCCGGTTGTTGTGTCCTGCGAACTTAGCCACCGGCCCGCGACGATTTACGAGAAACTGGTCTGGCCGGACAAGGCGATGCTTGAGGTGGTGGCGCGCTTGTAGCTGGGTTGTTTGTAGATATTGTTCGTTTCCATAACGGGTGTAATCGTTCTCAACGCGGGAACACCAGCATTGTGAGTTTGGCAGGACGTGTTGCACATTCGCTATTCGCGAATAGCGAATGCAGCACAATACGCTGTTTGCATATTGCATATGCCGACAATCATGAGGCTCGATGCATGTTGCAATCCGATTGAATACATAGTATTTTCGTATTTCGCGAAACACGAAACTTCTTAATGGAGCCAACCCATGCGCCGCCCTGTTAACCGCCAACCCGCTCTCAAGGCTCAGGACTTGTACCTGCTGCTGGCGCTTCTCGCCAGGCGCGGCGAGGTATTGACGTATCCCGAGCTGGCGGCTTTTGCCGGTTTGTCTATGTCGGAGGTGCATGGTGCATTGAAGCGGGCAGAGCAGGCTCGCCTGCTGGCGTTTGTGGATAAGCAGCCGCGCATCATTGTTCCGGCATTCAAGGAGTTTTTGTTTCACGGTGCCCGCTACGCTTTTCCGGCGGCAAGGGGCGGGATGGTGGGCGGTGTTCCCACAGCCTATGCTGCTGCTCCCCTCAACGCCTTGATCGCACCTTCGGCTGATCCATCGCCGGTGTGGCCGCATGCTGAGGGCAAGGCGCGGGGCATTGCGCTGATACCGCTTTACCCGAGTGCTCCGGCGGCGGCGCTGCGCAGCCCGGCGCTGTATGAGAACCTGGCCTTGTTCGATGCCTTGCGCATGGGCAATGCGCGCGAGCGCAACCTTGCCGAGAAACTGTTCGAGGAGCGGTTTTGAATCCACGTGATCCCAATGTCCAGTTGGTGGAGGTAGTGGCGCAGGCGCTGGGCGAGTTGTGCGATGAGCTGGTATTCGTGGGCGGTTGCGCTGCGGGGCTGTTGTGTACGTCGCCCAATGCTCCGCCGCCCCGCGTTGACTTATGACGTGGATGTGGTGGCCGAAGTGGCGGCGCTTGCGGCCTATCATGCACTGGAGAAGCGGTTTGCGTCTCGCGGCTTTGCCCGGGATGTTTCGCCAGATGCGCCGATTTGTCGCTGGCGGCTCGGTGAGGTGGAAGTTGATTTAATGCCGACTGATGAACGCGTACTGGGTTTTGCCAATCGCTGGTATCCGTTGGCAATCGCGAGTGCATCGCGTGTCTTGTTGCCGAGCGGCAGGCAGATTCGTTTGATTTCGGCTCCGGCCTTTCTGGCGACGAAGCTGGAGGCTTTTGGCACCCGTGGGCAGAGCGACCTGATGTCCAGTCATGATTTCGAGGACATCATCAATGTGATCGACGGGCGACCCGGCATTGAGGCGGAAGTGGCTGATGCCGGCGGCGAGCTTGCGGATTATTTGGCTTCCCGCTTCGCGGAGATTGTCCGCGATCCCAATTTTGAGAACACGCTGCCGGGTCTGGTGGTGTATGACGAGTTATACGAGGACAGGATTCGCCGCGTTCGCGAACAGATAAATTTAATCACAGCCCTGGATACGAAATGAACACCGCAACCATCGTTCAAAAACTCTGGAACTACTGCAACGTGCTGCGCGACGACGGCATGAGCTATGGCGACTACGTCGAGCAGCTCACCTATCTGCTGTTTCTCAAGATGGCCGATGAGCGCAGCAAACCGCCCTACAACCAGGCCAGCCCGGTACTTGCCGGCTATGACTGGCCTAGTCTGGTGAAGAAGGATGGTGACGAACTGTTCGACCACTACCGCCACACGCTGGAGGAACTGGGCAAGCAGAAAGGCTTGCTCGGCCTGATCTTCAACAAGTCGCAGAACAAGTTCCAGGACCCGGCCAAGCTGCGGCGGCTGATCGTGGACCTGATCGACAAGGAAACCTGGGTGTCGATGAGCGCTGACGTGAAGGGCGACGCCTACGAGGGCCTGCTGGAGAAGAACGCCCAGGACACCAAGTCCGGCGCGGGCCAGTATTTCACGCCGCGCCCGCTGATCCAGGCGATTGTGGATGCCATGGCCCCCAAGCCCGGCGAGACCATTTCCGACCCGGCCTGCGGCACCGGAGGCTTTCTGCTGGCGGCCCACGACTATGTGGTGAAGCACAACCCCAACATGACTACAGCGGAGAAGAAGAAACTCCGGGGGGAAAGCTTCAAGGGCTGGGAGCTGGTGCAGGCTACCGCCCGGCTGTGCGCCATGAACATGCTGTTGCACGGCATCGGCAGCCAGGAATTCGAGCCGATTGCGGTGTCTGATTCCCTCGCCGCCGACCCCGGCGATCGCTTCGACCTGGTGCTGACCAACCCGCCCTTCGGCAAGAAGAGCAGCACCACCATCGTCGGCGAGGAAGGCAAGGTCAGCAAGGAGCGCGACATCGTCGAGCGCGACGACTTCTGGGCCACCACCTCGAACAAGCAGCTCAATTTCGTCCAGCATGTGAAAACCCTGCTCAGGCAGAACGGCCGCGCCGCCCTGGTGGTGCCGGACAACGTGCTGTTCGAAGGCGGTGCGGGCGAAACCATCCGCCGCAAGCTGCTGCACGAGTGCGACGTCCATACCCTGCTGCGCCTGCCCACCGGCCTGTTCTACGCCCAGGGCGTGAAGGCGAACGTGCTGTTCTTCGACAAGAAGCCCGCTTCCGAAACCCCGTGGACCCGGAAGCTGTGGATCTACGACCTGCGCACCAACATCCACTTTACGCTCAAGACCAATCCACTGAAGCGGGAGGATCTGGACGAGTTCGTGGCGTGTTATTCGGAAAGCAATCGCGGCGAGGGCGCCGCTCCTACAGTAGGAGGCTCGCCCTCGGGCCGATTCAACCGTCAGCCTACCTGGTCGGAACAAAACCCCGACGGCCGCTGGCGCGCCTACGACTACGAGGAGATCGCCAACCGCGACAAGGCCAGCCTGGATATTTTCTGGCTCAGGGACGAATCGCTGTCGGATTCCGATAACCTGCCTGCGCCGGAGGTGATCGCCGCGGAGATTGTCGAAGACCTGGAGGCGGCGCTGGAACAGTTCCGGGAGATTGCCAATGACCTCGGCGGGACTGAAATAGTGGAGCAGTTGTAACTTGACGCAGTAAGATTAAGGATTGCCTTGTCACATAGAATGGAATGAGCAATCTGACCCATCAGCATAACTTCATGGATTTAAATGGTGCCCGGAGCCGGAATCGAACCGGCACGCCGCGTTAGCAGCGAGGGATTTTAAGTCCCTTGTGTCTACCTATTTCACCATCCGGGCTGAAGAACCGAAAGACGCTATGAACTATATCCTTGGCATGAAGGCGGGATTGGAAGCTAAGCATTTGGAAGGCTTTGAAAGCCAACAACAATGCCGCCCCCCCCTTCAAAAGCTTATTATATCTCGCTTCCACTGTTCATGGCGAAAGTAGTTTATGGGCTGTAAAACCTATATTGCGTGCCATCGGGCCAAGTTGATAGGTTCGATCCGCCTACTAAACGACCGCTCGAATGGCGGTCGCTCACGTGGGTTCAGAGGCTACCCCCAGGCGCGGGTCAGTAACTCGTCAAGAGCATCCATGATGAAATTTCCTTCATGGGCAAGTGATTCCACGAATTCGCCCAATTGTTCATTGTGGACTGACACGATTTCCAGTGGATGCAAGACCACTGCTATGCTCTCGATTTTGAAAGTTGGATTAAAACGCGCGTCACTGATCGTTCCGAGAGACGATTTACGCACAAGGGGAACGACCATTCTCCGGCGGTAGCTGCCGAAGCGTGATGACTGCACCAGCACGACAAAAGGAATGGCTTCCCGGTTTTTCCCGGTATTCCGGTGGACGTCGAATTGGGCCATCAGAGGGTAGAGTACTCGTCGGCAAATGAACCGAGTTTGGTATTGAAGTCGTTCCAGGTTGCAATTGTCGCTTCGAGGGTCTTGGCTTTGGCGAAGCGTTGTTGACGCTCGTGCTCCACAAAATCCGCCAGGAGCGACTCAACGACGCCGGAGAGGTTGTCGGTTATTCCTCGTGCTTGAAGCACCAAGTCTTCATTTAGAGTCAGGTTGACGGGGCGCTTACGCGCCTGCAGGTTGTAGCTGGTTTTCATTGGGCGCCTCCAATGCGCATTATATGCGCATGAATGTGCATTTGCCAAGCTGAAATGAAGGCCAGACCAGGCTGCGCACCAAGGCGGCATGCGCCCTGCCGCACCGGATTGTCGCCCAGATTGGCCAGCAGCGTGAGACGGGAAGCGTCACCCAGACGCCAGACCCGATGCGCCGGCCAGAATGTAAATAATAGTTGACTAATTAACTATAGTATTATTAAAATGAGTTTTATTTATTGAACCAGTATCGGAGTTTCACATGTCTATCGAAATATTCAACGCCCTTTCCGCCGGTGATACGACCAAAGTTCGCGCGCTGCTTCAAAACGGGGTGGACTGCAACACCCGCAACGACGAGGGCGCCACATTGCTGATGCTGGCAGCCGGGAGCGGCAATCTTGAAATGGTGAAAATGTTGATCGAATCGGGCGCGGAGGTCGATGCGAAAGATACCCAAGGGTGGACCGCTCTGATGAAGGCCATGTACAACAATGAGGAAGACCGGGGCTACCCCGACGTGGTAGGCGCTCTGATCAAAGCCGGCGCGGATGTGGAAACGCAAATCGCTTACGGCGTCCGCCCGCTGATGCTTGCCGCCGCCTATGGTCAGGCTGCGGTGGTTGATCTTCTGTTGGCGGCGGGCGCTGATGTACGCGCCACTAATGAAGGCGGCCGCACGGCGCTGATGATGGTGAAGGACAAGGATTACGTCGAAGTCATCAACCAGTTGCATGAAGCCGAACTGGATCTCGGTGATGACCTGGCATGCGGTTCACGCACACCGCCCGGCGTTAACGTGGTCACCTTCCTGAAAAATCCGGATCATTGATCTTCGCCCTGGCAAAAGCCGGGGTGAGGATCATGTTTTGAACAGCAACGCCTTGACCTTGTTCAGCTTGTCGCGCAATTGCGCGGCATGCTCGAACTCCAGATTCTTGGCGCATGCCAGCATCTCTTTTTCCAGTTGCTTGATTTCCTTGGTCAACATCTTCTCGTCCAGGTGCTTGTAGGCAGCAAGTTCCTGGGCGACTTTCAGCTCCTGCTGGGCGGTTTCAATATCGAATACGCCGTCGATAATGTCCTTGATGCGCTTGGTAACCCCTCTCGGCGTGATTCCGTGTTCGGTATTGTAGGCCTCCTGCTTGGTCCGGCGCCGTTCGGTTTCGTCCATTGCCAGGCGCATGGATTTTGTGATTTTGTCGGCATAGAGAATTGCGGTGCCATTGATGTGGCGCGCCGCCCTGCCGATGGTCTGGATCAGGGCACGCGCCGAGCGCAGGAAGCCCTCCTTGTCGGCATCCAGTATTGCAACCAATGATACTTCTGGAATATCAAGGCCTTCTCTCAGCAAGTTAATGCCGATTAGTACATCAAATACGCCCAGCCGCAAGTCGCGGATGATCTCGACCCGCTCCACGGTGTCGATATCCGAGTGCACGTAGCGCACCTTGATGCCGTGGTCGGCCAGGTAATCGGTCAAATCCTCGGCCATGCGCTTGGTCAGCGTGGTGACCAGAACGCGCTCGCCCTGCGCTATCCGTGCATTGAGTTCGGATAGCAGATCGTCGACCTGGTTGGTCGCCGGACGCAGCTCTATCCTTGGATCAACCAGTCCGGTCGGTCGCACCACCTGCTCCACCACTTGACCGGCGTGCTGCGCCTCGTAGTCGGCCGGTGTGGCAGAAACAAAGATGGATTGGCGCATCACTTTCTCGAACTCGTCGAAACGCAGCGGGCGGTTGTCGAGCGCGGATGGAAGGCGGAAGCCATATCCCACCAGATTCTCCTTCCGTGCCCGGTCGCCCTTGTACATGCCGCCGATTTGCGGGATGGTGACATGGCTTTCGTCGAGGAACATCAGCGCATTGGGCGGCAGGTAATCGATCAGCGTGGGCGGCGG
>JAJYXP010000056.1 GCA_021801705.1 Pseudomonadota bacterium | reverse complement strand
TTCTGGGGTAAAATCAACAACAGGGCGAGTACCAGTAGGCATTTTTTACGAATCGGTTTTTAGAGAACTCCAATTATATCAAATGTTTACTGTGTTATTCGCCCTTTTTATGCAAAATTCAGGTTAAGATGGTAGCCTGCTGTAAAAAGGAGCAGGTTGTGAGTGAACGGAAGCGCAAGATTTTTAGTGGTCAGCAAAAAGCCAAAGTCGCGCTGGAGGCGGTGCGAGGGATCAAGACGGTAAACGAGATTGCCCAGGAATTTGGCGTGCATCCGACCCAGGTGGGGCTGTGGAAGAAGGAGTCGGAAGGAGTCGCAAGAACAGGCATCCGGCATATTCGATGCCAAGCGCGGCCCCAAGCCGATGGATCAATCCGCCAGCCCGGAGCGGCTCTACTCCGAGATTGGGCGGCTCAGGATGGAACTGGACTGGCTCAAAAAAAGTCCGGGATAGGCCAGTAGAAATGCGCAAACCTTGGGTCAGCATCCTTGATCCTTTGGCGCTGACCCGGCAATGCGAACTGGCAGGGGTTGCCCGCTCTACCGTCTACGCGCCGCGCCCTGCGCCCAAGCCGGACGAACAGGAATTGACGCTATTGGAACTGATCGACGCCGAATACCCTCTTAAACTCGGCTGATTATTGTCTTGACGCAGGGGTCCACCATAGGGTCTGCCGAAGCCGGGTTGTCCTGCTTCACTTGTATTACCGGCGAAACGCATCCAAGCGGTGACTATGAAATTGCCATCAACTAATCCGCCGCCTAACATGGCGGTCAACCGGACCTGCGCGAAAAGCCGCGCAGGCCGGTTACCTTCACGTTGGGCGTTACCGTTTGCGTTGCTTGACATAACTACGGCATTGCCGTACATTAAAACTTATGTTCACGGTCATCGAAACCCCTACATTTGTCCGCCTCGCCAGCGATTGCTGGAACGATGAAGATCGAAATGCCTTTATCACCTTCATCGCCGGAAACCCCGATGCTGGAGATGTAGTACCTGGGTCGGGAGGCGTAAGAAAGGCCCGCTGGGGAAGCACTGGTCGTGGCAAGCGTGGCGGGGTGAGGGTTATTTACTTTAATCGCCTCGCCAATGGAGAAATCTGGTTACTGCTGGTCTACGGAAAGTCCGTGCGTGAAAACATTCCAGCACATGTGCTTCGTCAGATCAAAGAGGAGATCGAAAATGCGTAAACCCAAACAGAAACTTATCGATACTCAGCCAAAAATTGATATTGGCGCTGAGCTGCTAACGTCGGTGCGTGAAATGAAAGCTGGTATCCGCGCTCGCGTCCATCGTCCAGAGATTTCTGAAATTGCTCATGCTCGTCTGGTATCTGGGCTATCTCAAACTGCTTTTGCGGCGCTGCTTGGTGTTTCTGTACGCACGCTCCAAGATTGGGAACAAGGGCGCCGCGAGCCATCGGGTGCGGCAAAAACCCTTTTCCGCGTTGCCGAACGTCACCCCGAGATTCTACAAGAACTCGCTGCGTGAAGTAGTGCAGCCCAACCTTCCGCTCCAGAGGGACGCTTCGCCGGCAGGCCGGCTTCGCGCCCCTGAATCAAAGGGGCCAGGCTCGATTAAATTAGGTTATACTAGCGTCATCATGCCCCGCCGCCCCCGCATACACTTACCCGGTGTGCCGCTGCACATTGTCCAGCGCGGACACAACCGCGATGCCTGCTTCTTCGTTGATGACGACTACCTGGCCTACCGTCACTGGCTGGGCGGGGCTCTCAAGGAAAGCGGTTGCGCCCTGCACGCCTATGTGCTCATGACCAACCATGTGCATCTGCTGTTGTCCCCGCCTCAGCCCCAAGATGTGCCCCGGCTCATCATTTCACTGGGACGGCGCTATGTTCAATGTATCAACAAGACCTACCGCCGCACCGGTACGCTATGGGACAGCCGCTACAAGTCGTCGCTGGTGCAGGAGGATACCTACTTGCTGCTATGCCAGCGCTACATCGAGCTTAACCCCGTGCGCGCTGCCATGGTGGATGACCCGGCGCACTACCGTTGGAGCAGTTATGCCGCGAATGCGCTGGGACAAAGCGACTCACTGATCACCCCGCACCCGCTGTATACCGCCATGGCTGCTGATGATGCAGGCAGACGGGAGAACTACCGGGCGTTATTTCGCTCCCAGATCGACTCGTCAGCCATTGCGGATATCCGCCTGGCACTGGGTCAAAGTCAGCCGCTGGGTAACGCACGGTTCATGGATACGATAGAGCAAATGACAGGGCAGCGACGCGAAGCGAAGCCGCGCGGAAGGCCCAGAATGCAAAGGCCGGAGAGTTGATAATTAAAGTGAGCCTGGCCCCTTTTTCCTTAGCTTCACGTTCGGCCTACCTGCGGCGGACAGCGGCAATCACCCCCACCAGCGCGAACAGGACGAACCAGCCCAGCGCCCATTGCGCGATGGACAGCTCAAGGAAGGTCCAAGTCACTTCGGCGCACTCTCCAGAACCTTTAAAAATCAGCGGCAAGATTTTGGTCAGCGGCATGGCCTCGAGCATGTAATCCAGACCCGGCCCGCATTCCGGTACCTGGCCGGGCGGCAGGTGCTGCAAATAGACCTGCCAGGCGGCAACCCCGCCCCCCAGCACGGAAAAAAATGCCAGCAGGCTGCCATACACGGTCCAGCCGCGGCGTTTCGGATTGTGAATGGCCGCCGCCAGTGCCGTTATGCCGATGGCGATGAAGGCGATGCGCTGCAGGATGCACAGCGGGCAGGGCTCCAGGTGCTTGACGTGCTGCAGTACCAGGCCAAAACCCAGCAGCCCCAAGCAAACCAGAAAGATCGCGAGAAACAGCTTGCGGTTATTGATGGTCACCAGCAACTCCTTTTAACTTAAAAACGGCGATTCACCGCAAAGGACGCCGAGGTTCGCAAGGTAAAACAATCAGTTGTTAAAGTCCTTGAATTCCTTCGCGTCCCTTGCGTCCTTTGCGGTTCAACAGCTTTTATAGGTTTAACGGATACGGCGCTGCGCCCGTGGCAGTTCCAGCACCGATTTCACACTCAGATCCACACAACCTGGCCGCTTCGGCAGCGCCCCCACCAGTACCGTCTTCATGCCGAGTCTTTTTGCGGTTTTAAGATTGTCCAGCGTATCTTCGACCATGATGCACCGCGACGGGTTCAGTCGCACCCGACGGAACAAGCGACGGAATCCGTGCGTATCGGGTTTCGGCCGGTAGCCGGCATGCTCGATCGTGAATACTTCTTCGAACAGGTCGGCGATGCCGAGCAGTTCCAGCACCCTGTGGATGTAATGGGCCGGCGCATTGGAGTACACCAGCTTGCGACCAGGCAGCCTTTGCAGCGCCGCCCGCAAGCCCCGCTGGCGCAGCACCATCTGGTGCAGCGCCGGGAACTGGTGGGTGTGCCAGAGAAAATGATCGGGATCGGTGCCATGATGCCGCATCAACCCCTGCAGGGTCGCGCCGTAGCGCAGCCAGTAGCGCTCGCGCAGCTCGTTCGCGCCCGCCTCATCGAGGCGGAGGTTGTCCTGCAAGTACTGCGTCATGGCCCGGTTCATGTGCGGGAAAATATGCACGCCGGCATCGTGCAGGGTGTTGTCGAGGTCGAACACCCAGGTCCAGGGCAATTTCAATCGTTCGCCCGGATCAAGGTGCCGACGCCCTCATCGGTAAGGATTTCCAGCAGCAGCGCATGCTCCACCCGGCCATCGATGATGTGGCTGGTCTTGACACCGTTCTTCACCGCCTCCAGCGCCATGGAAATTTTCGGGATCATGCCGCCGCTGATCGTGCCGTCGGCAATCAGTTCGTCCACCCTGGCGGCCGTCAAGCCGGTGAGCAGTTTGCCTTCCTTGTCGAGCACGCCGGCGGTGTTGGTGAGCAGGATCAGCTTCTCGGCCTTGAGGGTTTCCGCCAGCTTGCCCGCCACCAGGTCGGCATTGATATTGTAGGCCTCGCCCTGTTCGCCCACGCCGATCGGCGCGATCACCGGGATGAAGTCGCGCGAGTCGAGCAGCGCCACCAGTTCCGGGTCTATGCTCACCACTTCGCCGACCTGGCCGATGTCGATGTATTCGTCCTGCTTCTCGGCATGTTTCATCTTCAGTTTTTTCGCCTGGATGAACTCGCCGTCCTTGCCGGTCAGGCCGACGGCCCTGCCGCCGTGGTGGTTGATGAGATTGACGATGTCCTTGTTGACCAGGCCCCCCAGCACCATTTCCACGATATCCATGGTTTCCCGGTCGGTCACGCGCATGCCCTGGATGAATTCGCCCTGCTTGCCCACCCGCTTCAGCAAGTCGTTGATCTGCGGTCCGCCGCCATGGACGATCACCGGGTTCAGCCCGACCAGCTTGAGCAGCACCACATCCTTGGCGAAGCCCTGCTTCAGGGACTCTTCGGTCATGGCGTTGCCACCGTACTTGATCACGATGGTCTTGCCGTGAAAGCGCTGGATATAGGGCAGCGCTTCGGCCAGGATCTGGGCTTTTTCTTGGGCGGTAGAGGGTGCGAGCGACATGGATCAGCCTTGGTAAGAGTTGCAGAATCGCGCCCTATTTTACTCAATGTGGACGCAAACCCCAAACGGCACAATACGGGCTGATCCTAAGCCATGAAAAGCCCGGACGGATATTTCGGAACACCCCCCACACCAAGCGCCTCCACCTTCAGGTTAACCGGCTTGCCCTTGCGGGCGCGTTTGGCAATCTCGAACCGGCACGCTTCCTCGATGGTCCGGCCCCTCCTTACGCCTTTCAGAATCAGCGTATCGGAAAAAACACCGGCGAGCTTGAGGCTATCGTTCTTGTCCAGGCTCATCAGGATTACCCCGCGGCCCTTCGGCATTTGCTTGACCTCGCCCAGCGCGAACACCAGCAGTTTGTCGCTGCTCGAAACGCAGGCCACGTAATGTTCTCCACTCTCTTGCCCCACAGGGGGAATCCTGGCCGGAGGCAACACCAGTTCGCCATCCTCCAGCGCCATCAGCAGCTTGCCGCCTTTCTGGCGCGAGAGCATGTCGGCGATGGTGGCCACAAAACCGTACCCGCCCGAGTTCGACAACAGCAACCTGTCTTCCGCCTGTCCGGCCAGCGCGCTGACGATTTTCGTTCCGGGCTGCAGGCCGATCACCGAGGCTGCGGGCACGCCGTCGCCTTTTCCGCCCGGCACCTGGGATGCAATGACGGTATAGGCGCGTCCGTCCGATCCGAGCAGAACAACCGGATCGGGGGAACGGCACTCGACCACCGCAAACAGCTTGTCGCCCTCCTTGAAGGAAAGCGCGGACAGGTCGATGCCGTGCCCCTGGCGTTGCCGCAGCCAGCCTTTCTCGGACAGGATGACAGTCACCGGCTCGTCCAGCACGGCGGCTTCGGACAGAGAAGCGCGCCTTTCCGGTTGAATCAGCGTGCGCCTGTCGTCGCCGAATTTCCTGGTGTCCTCGCGGATTTCCCTGGCGACCAGGGCCCTCATCCTGGCGGGGCTGGCCAGCAAGGATTCCAGCTTGGCGCGTTCCTTCGTCAGCTCGGCGATTTCCTGCTCGATCTTGATGCCTTCCAGTCGCGACAACTGGCGCAGGCGGATTTCCAGAATGTCGTCCGCCTGCCGCTCGGATAGCGAAAACCGGTCTATCAGCGCCGCCCTGGGTTCATCGGACTGCCGGATGATCCTGATCACCTCGTCGAGATTCAGAAAAACCGTGTGCCGTCCTTCCAGGATGTGGGCGCGGTCATTGACCTTGCCGAGGCGGTGCCCCAGCCGCTTTTCAACCGTCGCCACCCGGAACTGGCACCACTCCGACAGGATGGTGAACAGGGATTTCTGCATCGGGTTGCCGTCCAGGCCGACCTGGACGAGGTTGAACGACACCGTGGTTTCCAGGCTGGTGTAGGCGAGCAGCGTGCGGGCGAACTCGTCGCGGGCTATGCGCGAGCTTTTCGGCCCGAACACGATGCGCACCGACTGCTCCTTGTCCGATTCGTCGCGCGCCGAATCGAGCAGGGAAAGCAGCAGGGCCTTGGTCTGCGCCTGCGCCTGGTCGATGGTTTTCTTGCCGGCCTTGGGCTGGGGGTTGGTGAGCGTTTCGATCTCCGACAGCACCTTCGCCGCCGATGCGCCGGGCGGCAGTTCGGTGATCACCATCTGCCATTGCCCCCGCGCCATCTCCTCGAACATGTAGCGCGCGCGCACCGCGATCGAGCCGCGGCCGCTGGCGTAGGCGTTGCGGATTTCCTGCGGGCCGGAAAGGATCTGGCCGCCGCCGGGGAAATCCGGGCCGGGTATCATGTCGAGCATCTGCGTTTCGGTCAATGAGGGCGACTCGACCATCGTCGCCGCCACCTCGCATACCTCGCGCAGGTTGTGCGGCGGCACCTCGGTGGCGATCCCCACGCCGATGCCGGATGCGCCGTTGAGCAGCAGGAAGGGCAGGCGCGCCGGCAGCACCACGGGTTCTTCGAAGGAGCCGTCGTAATTCTGGCGGAAATCGACCGTGCCCTGGTCGAGTTCGGACAGCAACAGTTGCGCGATCGGCGTCAGCCGCACCTCGGTGTAGCGCATCGCTGCCGCCGAGTCGCCGTCCAGGCTGCCGAAGTTGCCCTGACCGTCGATCAGCGGATAGCGCAGCGAGAAATCCTGCGCCATGCGCACTGCCGCCTCGTACACCGCGCTGTCGCCGTGCGGGTGGAATTTGCCGATCACGTCGCCGACGATGCGCGCCGACTTCTTGTGCGGCTTGTCCCACTCGTTGCCCATCTCGCGCATGGCGTAGAGGATGCGCCGCTGCACCGGCTTCTGCCCGTCGCGCACATCGGGGATGGCGCGTGACTTCGATACCGCCATCGCATAGGCGAGATAGGCCGCCTTGGCATAGTCCGCCAGATCGTCCTGTGGCTCTTCGCCACTGGCGTCAGCAGGCAGCGAGGGGGGCGGAGCCTGCTCGTTCTCGTCCGTGCGGGCATCTTCGCTGCCGCTCGCGGCGGGGATGTCCTTTGCGGCTACGATGGACGCCTCCGCATCCGCGTCCGGCAACGTTTCCAGTTGCGCAAAGAGATCGGGGGTGATGTTGTCTATTTCGTCCTTCATCTTGTCTCTTGTTTCAGGATTTACGATCAAAAATGCCCTGTAGGATAGCAAGCCAGCCTGGATGGCGCCAGAGGCGCATTCCCCGGAGTTTAACCGCATAGGCCCCAGATTCCGCTTTGCTCCATCCGGGCCAATGTCGAGTATAAAACCGCTGGAGTGTTGATCCGTGCAGGAAATTGCGTGGGAATGGGCTGGGCACTGAGGTACTGGCTGAGCTACAGCAACCCGATGCCTAGTAGTCAGTCATATTGAAACCGGTGGACAATCTCGTCATTCCGGCGAAAGCCGGAATCCAGAAAAATCAACAACCTGGACACCGGCTTTCGCCGGTGTGACGGTTCAACTCATCCATGCTTTTCACCGTGACTGACTACTAGCATGCGGCACCACGGACTTGAAGAGGCGTCGATGAAGGCCATCGCCGCCATCGCGTAGCGGCCTCGTCCCCAAACTACCGGCCCTAAACGCCGTAAATCTTGCACACGCTCTTTTCTCCGTCCGGGCCGGAGCGCATCGCCTCGGGCTTGTGAATGAAGTATCCCTGGGCATAATCGACCCCGGTTTCCCGCAGCAGCAGCAACGTTTCCTCGTTTTCGACGAATTCCGCGATGGTTTTGATGCCCAGCAGGTGGCCGATCTGGTTGATGGCTGATACCATCGCCCGGTCATTCGGGTTGCGCACCATGTCCTTGACGAAACTGCCGTCGATTTTAAGGTAATCCACCGGCAGGGCCTTGAGATAGCCGAAGGAGCTCAGCCCGCTGCCGAAGTCGTCGAGGGCGAAGCGGCAGCCGATATCGTGGAGTTCCGTGATAAAGCGGGAGGCGAAGCTGAGGTTGGAGATGGCGGCGGTTTCGGTGATCTCGAAGCAGACGCGCTTCGGGTCGAGTCCCGTTCGCTGGAATTCTCGTTTGACGAAATCCAGCAGGCCTTCCGAACCGAGGGATTGACCAGAAAGGTTGATGGAATAGAAGCAGGATTCCGGGCACGACCGGACCTTGAGGCGCAGCATGGAAAGCGCTTCCCGCACCACCCAGCGGTCGATGTCACCCATGTGGCGATAGCGCTCCGCTGCGGACATGAAGCGGCTGGGAGGGATGATTTTTCCTTCTTCGTCCAGCATGCGCAGCAGTATCTCCCCGTGGCACATGTCCTGCTCCCCCGCCCAGCCGGTCGGGACGATTTTCTGGAAATAGAGGACGAAGCGGTTTTCCTTGAGGGCTGTGGTGATGCGCGTCGACCACTGCATTTCGCCGCGGCGGCGGGCGTATTCGATGTCGCCGATCAGGTAGGTGTGCACCATGTTGCGCCCCTTGTCCTTGGCGGCGTAACAGGCTACGTCGGCAGCGCTGAAAATTTCGCCGATATTGGCGTTGTCCGCCCGCACCGGCACGATGCCGATGCTCACCCCGACTTCGAATTGGGTGTTATCCCAGGCGAAGCGGAATTCCTGCACACTGTCGCGGATGTCCAGAGCCACTCTTTCGGCGTGCTCCAGGCTGCTGCGCTTGAGCAGAATGCCGAATTCGTCGCCGCCCAGCCTGCCGACGATGGCGCTGGCGCTGATTTCCCCTCTGATCAGGTTGGCGATCCGGCGCAGCAATTCGTCCCCCGCGAAATGGCCGCAGGTATCGTTGATCACCTTGAACTGGTCGAGGTCGAGGTAGCACAGCGCATGCTGATTGCCAAACTCGCGCGCATCGCCCAGCGCAGCCTCCACCTCCCGCTCGAACTCGCTGCGGTTGATCAAGCCGGTCAAAGGGTCGTGGCTGGCCTGGTAACCCAGTTGCCTTGCCATCTCGCGGGTCTCGGTCATGTCCCGAAACACCAGCACCGAGCCGATCACGGCACCGTTGCGGTCGCGAATCGGGGAGGCCGTTTCCTCCACCGCGGCATCCCTGCCGTGGCTGCCGATAAGCCGGCTACGGCCCTGGCGGTTGACGATCTCTTGCTTCCGCAACGCTTCCATGACGATATTCTCCAGCGGGGAGCGGTTCACTTCATCCACAACGTGGTAAACCTGATTCACCGCCTTCCCGTTCCCGCTTTCGACACTCCAGCCGGTCAGCGCTTCAGCCACCGGGTTGAGGTATTGGACAAAGCCGTGCACATCGGTGGTGATCACGCCGTCGCCGATCGAATGCAGGGTCACGGCGGCCTTCTCTTCGGAGCGATGCAGCGCTTCTATGCGGTCGCGGATGGCGGCGGTCATGGCGTTGAAATCCGCCGCGAGATGACCGATCTCGTCCTGGCCGGAAACCGGAATGGCAGCGGTATAATCGCCCGAGGCAACGCGCCGGGCGCCCGCCATCAGGATACGGATATGGCGGGTGAGGAGAAAGCCGCTCAGGCTCAGCAACAAGAAGGTGAGCGCCACCCCGGCGCTGGCGATGAAAAAGCTTTGCTGGAAAAGCCTGTCCCGCGAGGTGACCAGCGATTGGAGGGACAAGCCGTAACGCACCTCGCCCACCTGCTCGGTGTAAAGCATCAGGGCGGTATGGGTATCGAAAACCATGTCGCGCAGGCTGCTGGCGACATCGCTATCCGGCGCCGGCATCGCCTTGAGGTTCACCTGGCCGGCCGAGGCGAAAACATTGCCCTGGGCGTCGTAGACAACGATATACTTGAATTCGCTCAGTGGGCCCTGGCTGAGCTTTTTCAGGATATCGTCGGCGGTGGTGTAATCCCGCGCGAACAAGGGGCCGCTTAAAGCGGCGTTGAGCAGCGGTGTGGTGGCCTGAACCCGGATTTTCGTCTGCTCATCCAGGGTGTGGTTAAGCAGGCGCACGCTGTTGGCCAGCAAAAGGCCGAGCATGGTGATTTCCACCAGGATGCTGACCAGCACCAGTTTGAACCGCAGCGAACGGTAAAAGGGGATAGGCGGGTTTTGAGGCACGCTCAAGGTTCCAGCAGGGGCTTCACGTAAGGATCAAGCTGAGCCATTTCCGCCTCGCTGACCGGACCGAAGCCTTTAAATGCCTTGATGATGAACTCGTCCTGCCTGCCTTGGGGCGACTCCTTGTAGGCGGCCAGCGCCTGCCGGAGCTTCTCCACCGTGGCTGCCGGCATCCGCGGGTTGGCGAGCACCACGAACCCCGGCACCTGCTGGGTGATATCGATCTGGCGCAATTGCTCCTTTCTCTCGGGATAAATGTGTTGCCAGAGTATTCTGCCGCTGACAGCCGCATCCGCCTCTCCGCGCAGAGGGCCGAACATCGCGTTGTTGTGGGTATGGGCTTCCACCCAGGCCACATCCTGGCCCAAGATCAACCCGTGGCGGTTCAGGGTTTCCTTGCCCAGAAGAAAAAGAATCGACTTGGGCTCGGCGATCATGACACGCTTGCCGCGCAAATCCTCCAGGCGTTGGATAGGGGAGTCCTTGGCCACCAGAAAGACGCCCTGCACTTGCTGCATGGTGCGCGCCACCAGCTTGTAGCCGTCGCGGGTTTGGGCCAGGCGCGCCAGGTGGGGGGCGGTGAAAACGAGGTCGTATTCGCCCCTTTGGGTTCTCGCCGCGAAAGTTTTGAAATCGGGCGCCGTCACCAGGGTGACCGGTTGGCCGAGAGCCTCGGACAAATACATCTTGAGCCGATGGCTCTGCCTGGCCAGCTCGCCCGGCGAAACATAGGGCAGCATGCCGAAAACCAGTCCTTCCCCGGCGCAAGCGGAAAAGGGCGCGGCCAGGAAAAATGCCAGCGCGGCAATGAGCCACTTGGGCATGACGGATGCTTTCATTTCCCCCTCTCCTTTATGGATGACTATGTGCCAAAACCATTAACCCACGGCGTCACTCATCCGCTTCCACCAGATGGCCAGCCTCTTCCATCCAGGCACGGCGCGATGCGGCCTCGGATTTCGCCATCAGCTTGTTGAATACTTCCCGCACGTAGCCGGTGAAATCGTCCGTCCTCAAAGTCAGCAGGCGGCGCGCGTCGGGGTTCAGGGTGGTTTCCCACAGTTGCACCGGGTTCATTTCCCCCAGACCCTTGAAGCGCGACACCTGCCACGATCCCTCGCGCACCTTGTCGGCGCGCAGGCGGTCGAGGGTGCCTTCCAGTTCACCATCGTCGAGGCAATAGAATTTGCGCGCCGGCTTGTTCTTGCCCTGAGCGGGCACATCCACGCGGTACAGTGGCGGCTGCGCGACGCAGACCCGGCCGGCGCGGATCAGGGCGGGGAAGTGGCGGTAGAACAGCGTCAGCAGCAGCACCTGGATATGGCTGCCGTCCACGTCCGCATCGGCCAGGATGATGACGCGGGCGTAGCGCAGGTTGGACATGTCCGGCGTGTCGTCCGGCGCGTGCGGGTCGACGCCGAGCGCCACGGCGATGTTGTGGATTTCGTTGTTGGCGAAGATGCGGTCGGCTTCGTGCTCCCAGGTGTTGAGCACCTTGCCGCGCAGGGGCAGGATGGCCTGGGTGTCCTTGTTGCGGCCCTGCTTGGCGGAGCCGCCGGCGGAATCGCCCTCGACCAGGAACAGCTCGCGCTCTTCCAGGTTGTCGGACTGGCAGTCGGCCAGCTTGCCCGGCAGCACGGCAACGCCGGACGACTTGCGCTTCTCGATCTTCTGCCCGGCGCGCTGGCGTGCCTGCGCCGCCCTGATCGAGAATTCGGCGATCTTCTTCGCCTGCTCCTGGTGCTCGTTGAGCCACAGCTCGAGCGGGTCGCGCACCATGGCGGTGACCAGGCGCAGCGCATCGCGCGACGACAGCCGTTCCTTGGTTTGCCCCTGGAATTGCGGATCGAGCATCTTGGTCGAGAGGACGAACGAGATGCGGCTGAACACATCGTCGGCGGTGAGCTTGACGCCTTTCGGCAGCAGACTGTGATGATCGATGTAGCTCTTCACCGCGTTGAAGATGCCGTCGCGCAGACCGGCTTCGTGGGTGCCGCCGGAGGGCGTATGGATCAGGTTGACGTAGGACTCGCGCACGATAGTCCCGTCCTCCGTCCAGGCCACCACCCACTCCGCCCCCTCGCCCTCGGCGAAGGTGTCATGCGAAGCCGGCGCGTACTTGGAGAATTTCCAGAACAGTCCGTCGATCAGGTATTCGGACAGTTGCGACCTGAGGTAGTCGGAAAGCCCGTCCTGGTAGATCCACTCCTTTTCGTCCTTGAGCAGCCCGTCCCTGTCCTCGATCTGAAGTCTGACGCGGACGCCGGGGAGCAACACCGCCTTGGCCTTCAGCACACGCTCCAGTTGCTGGGGCGGGATCTCGGCACTGTCGAAATAGCGCGCATCAGGCCACACCCGCACCGAAGTGCCGGAGGCGCGCTTGGCCGCGCTGCGGATCAGGGCGAGCGGCTCGACCACGTCGCCGCCGGCAAACGACATGCGGTGGACACCCCCATCGCGCGTCACTTCGACATCGAGCCGGCGTGACAGCGCGTTGGTCACGGAAACGCCGACGCCGTGCAGCCCGCCGGAAAACTGATAGGCTCCGCCGGCTTTCTTGTCGAACTTGCCGCCCGCATGAAGCCGCGTATAGACCACCTCGACCGTCGGCACCCCCTCCTCGGGATGAATCCCGACCGGGATGCCGCGGCCATCGTCCGCCACCGAAACCGAACCGTCGGCATGCAGCCGCACCGTAATGATCCTGGCGAAACCGGCCAGGGCCTCGTCGGCCGAGTTGTCCACCACCTCGGTGATGATGTGCAGCGGATTGTCCGTGCGCGTATACATCCCCGGCCGCTGCTTCACCGGCTCCAGCCCGCGCAGGACGCGGATGGAGGAATCTGAATAGGTCTTGCTCATGATTGCCGTTCTTGAAAACACAAGTTGTTAGCCGCGAATGATAGCGCACAGCCGTGATGGGGGTCTAATTTAGGCTTAGGTTCTGTTGACGTATTGCCGCCAATAAAATCTGCCGTATTTTACCGCGATGAACAGACTGAAGCTAAGTGATGAAGAGTGGGAACGCCTGCTGGCGGAACTGAGGAAAATACCGGGCATTCGCATCGGAGTGCCGATGAAGTGCCGCTTTTTTGTCGAAGCGGTACTGTGGATTTTGCGCACGGGAGCCCAGTGGCGGTGGAGTCGGATCCAGGATGAGTTGGCGCAAGGCGCTGATTTGCAGAATGTTTGCATCGACAGCACGATCGCTCGTGCCCATGCCTGCGCAGCGGGCGCGGGCAAAAACAGCGCTGATGACGAGGCGCTTGGCCGCTCGCGTGGCGGGTTCAGTTGCAAGATTCACGCACTCACCGACAGCTTGGGATTACCTATCAAGTTCATTCTGACGGGTGGTCAAACGGCGGACATCTCGCAGGCATTGCCGCATGGGGATGCTGACGTTTGCGGCCTCTCTGCTGTGGTTGCGCTAAACAGGCGGCAATACGTCAACAGAACCTAGTAGTCAGTCACGGTGAAAAGCATGGATGAGTTGAACCGTCACACCGGCGAAAGCCGGTGTCCAGGTTGTTGATTTTTCTGGATTCCGGCTTTCGCCGGAATGACGAGATTGTCCACCGGTTTCAATATGACTGACTACTAGCGCCCGGCTTTTTCCGCTGCCTCTTCCCGATCGCGACCGGCCTGCTCGATCGTTCTCTCCACCCCCTTGGCCTTGTCCAGCGCTTCGCGCTGCGGTTCGAACAGCTTGACGGCGGATTTGTCCGGTTCGGCCTTCGGCACCGGCGGCTTGTAGGGTTTTTCCTCGCATGCGGTGAGCAGCGCCGCGGTGAGCAGCAAAATGCCCAGTCCAATATGTTTCATGAAGCTTCCTCCTCAAATAGGCCGGTCGGCAGGCCATCTATGCTGACCCGGTTCTTTTCGTACTGATAGTCGCGTATGCCCCGCTCGCCTTTCTTGCCCACCCAGCGCAGCAACGCTTCGCGTTCGCCCTGGTATTGATAAAAGGGCACGCCGGCGCCGCAGGAAGTTTGCAACGACTCGATTTCGAGCAGGATGATTTGCCGTATGCCGGGCAAGTCGGGGAAGAGGGGCGAGAGCGCCGCCCATTCCGGGTCGCTGTGCCTGACCGAGCGCCCCCGGCCGTACAGCCGCAGGATCAGGTGATCGCCCTCGAAGGCGCAGAACATCAGCGTCATGCGGCCGTCCGCCAGCAGGTGGGCGGCGGTTTCATTGCCGCTGCCGGTCAGATCGAGATAGGCGATGCGCTTGTCGTCCAGGATGCGCAGGCTGTCCAGCCCCTTGGGGGAAAGATTGATGCGCCCATCATTGGGTGCGGTGGCGACAAAGAAGACGTGCTGCCGGGCGATGAAGGCTTTGAGGTTGTCGTCCAACGCCGGATAAAACCTGGCCATTATTCGCCTCCACCCCATCTCGCCATGAGTTGATGTTCGACGCCGAGATGATCGAGGATGCGCGCGACGATGAAGTCCACCACCTCGTCAACGCTCTGCGGGTGGTGGTAGAAGCCCGGATTGCCCGGAAGGATGACGGCGCCGGCACGTGCCAGCTTGAGCATGTTTTCCAGATGAATGACGGAAAACGGCGTTTCGCGCGGAACGATGATGAGCTTGCGGTTTTCCTTCAGCATCACGTCGGCGGCGCGCTCGATCAGATTGTCGGACAGCCCCGCCGCGATCGAGCCGAGCGTGCCCATGGTGCAGGGGCATACCACCATGGCGTCGGCCGGGTTGGTGCCGGAGGCGACCGGCGCAAACCATTCGTCGCGTCCGAATACCTTGAGCTGGTCCAGCGCCGCGCCGAAGCGTTCACTAAGCTGCTGCTGCGCTTCCTGGGGGCGGGAAGGCAGGGCCAGGTCCATTTCCTGTTTCGCCACGATTTGCGCTGCCTGCGAATACAGGAGATAGACCCGGCTGCCGCTTGCCAGCAGGCACTGAAGCAGACGCAAGGCGTAGGGCATGCCGGAGGCGCCGGTCAGCGCCAGGGTGATGGTTTTGTTTGGGGCGTTCATTTTTCCGATTGTAGGCCAGGTGGGCGGCGCGCTCAATGCCTACTTCTACTGTGTTATTAAATACTCATTACGCTGAAAGACGCGCTGCCACAGCAGGGACACTGTGGCAAAGTCCGAGCAATGACGCGCGCCAGGCGAAACCGTAACGTGGCGATCGAATCTGGCA
>JAJYXP010000028.1 GCA_021801705.1 Pseudomonadota bacterium | reverse complement strand
AGCGTTTTGACCAACTCCGCACAATAAGCTTCAAATCGCGATTCAAAACCCCGGCTCATGCTGTATCCCTCGCTCGTAACTTTGATCCTTGGCATTGTTGCATATTTTTTAACACAGTAGAACTAGCCGCTTGTTTAACCTGGAAACAGTAGTTGGACGGGCGTCTTTGGATGCCCGTTTTTGAACCTAACAGATCCGCGGCAATTGTTCGCCCGTCAGCCAATCCACGATGCGCCGGCCGCCGAATGTCGTCTCCATCTGCACGAAGTGATGGTCGTCGGCAATCACCTCGCCGATCAGCGCCGCCGCCCGTCCGAGCGGGTGGGTGCGCATCGCCGCCAGCAGTACCGCCGCATCCTCCTGCCTGCAAATGGCGATGAGCTTGCCTTCATTGGCGGAATAAAGCGGATCCAGGCCGAGAAACTCGCACGCCGCCCTCACCTCGTCCCGAATCGGCAAATCCGTCTCGCGCAGCATCATGCCGACGCCCGACTGGCGGGTGATTTCATTCAGCGTGGCGGCAAGCCCGCCGCGGGTGGGGTCGCGTAGCACGTGGATATCCGGCACCGCCGCCACCATCGCCGCCACCAGCCCATGCAGCGCGGCGGTGTCGGAGGCGATGGTCGTGCTGAAGCTTAAGGATTCGCGCAAGGACATGATCGCCACGCCGTGGTCCCCGATAGGTCCGCTGACGAGAATGGCATCGCCCGGCCGGGCGCGGTCGCCGGAAATATTCACCCCGTGCGGCACCACGCCGATGCCGGTGGTGGTGATGAACACGCCGTCGCCCTTGTTGCGCTCGACCACCTTGGTATCGCCGGTGACGATAGCCACGCCGGCCTCCTGCGCAGCTCGCGCCATGGACTCGACGATGCGGGCCAGATCGGCGAGCGGGAAGCCTTCCTCCAGGATGAAACCGGCGGACAGGTAGAGCGGCACCGCGCCCGCCATGGCCACATCGTTGAT
This sequence comes from Pseudomonadota bacterium, assembly GCA_021801705.1. GTDB lineage: Bacteria > Pseudomonadota > Gammaproteobacteria > Burkholderiales > Sulfuricellaceae > Sulfuricella. Next base: position 14,359 of record JAJYXP010000028.1, on the reverse strand, counting down.
GGTGCCGTGCACCGACAGGCAGCCGATATCGCCGCCGGGGAAGAACAGCGGCGAGACAACGTGGGAATCGGTGGCCATCACCATGCGTCCTGCCGGGGCAGGGAAGCTCGCCTGGTCGTTCATCCGGCGCAGGAACTCATTGTCGAAGGCGGCGAGGAACAGCTCCTCGATCAGTTGCGCCATGGCGCGGCCGCCGCTGCCGTGCGTCATGTCCACCCGCCCGTTTTTCAGATCGAGGGGGCGGATGTAGCCGGTTCTGGGTTTGGTCATGAAAAGCTCTTTAACCGCAAAGGACGCGAAGTTTCGCAAAGGAAAAACAAGAACGCTTTACCTTGCGTTACTTTGCGTCCTTTGCGGTGAATGATTTTAATCTTTATACCGTCCGTAGGTGTAATACGCCGCGCACGCCCCTTCGCTCGACACCATGCACGAGCCTATCGGGTTGTCCGGCGTGCAGGCGCTGCCGAACAGCTTGCATTCGGGCGGCTTCATCACACCGCGGATGATGGCGCTGCATTCGCAGGCCTGGTTGTCCGCCACCGACTGATACGGCAGTTCGAAACGCCGCTCGGCGTCGAAGGCGGCATATTTTTCGCGGATCTGCAGACCGCTTTCGGGCACCCAGCCCAGGCCGCGCCACTCGAAAGTCTGGCGCAGTTCGAATACATCCGCCACCAGATTCTGCGCCTTGAGGTTGCCCTCGCGGCTGACGGCACGGGTGAACTCGTTTTCCACTTCGGCGCGGCCTTCATTCAACTGCCGCACCAGCATCAGGATCGCCTGCATCACGTCGAGCGGCTCGAAACCGGCAATCACGACCGGCATTTTGTATTGCGCGGCGAAAGGCTCGTAGGGCCGGCTGCCGGTCACGGTGGAAACGTGGGCCGGGCCGATCACGCCATCCACCTTCGCTTCCCCGCTCTGCATGATGGCGCCGATGGCGGCGGGGGTGAGCACGTGGCTGGAAAATACCGAGAAATTGGCCAGCCCGATCTGTTTCGCCTGCCGGATCGCCACGGCGGTGGGCGGCGTGGTGGTCTCGAAACCGATGGCGAAGAACACCACCTGCTTGTCCGGGTTTTCCCGTGCGATCTTCAGCGCATCGGCGCTGGAGTAGACCATGCGCACGTCCGCCCCGCCCGCCTTGGCCTTGAGCAGGCTGACGCGATCCGAACCCGGTACGCGCAGCATGTCGCCATAGGTGCAGAGGATCACGCCGGGCATGCGCGCCAGTGCGATGGCACTGTCCGCCCTGCCGACCGGCAGCACGCATACCGGGCAGCCGGGGCCGTGAATCATGCGCACGCAGGCAGGCAGCAGATCCTGAACGCCATGGCGGAAGATGGCGTGGGTGTGGCCGCCGCAAAACTCCATCAGGCCATAGCTTCGATCCGGGTGCGCCTCGCGCCGGATATCGGCGGCGAGTTTGCGTGCCAGCGCGCCGTCACGGAACTCGTCGATGTATTTCATGCCGGAATTACGCCGATCTCGGCAAACAGTTGCAGGGTTTTTTCCGCCTCCTCCGGGTCGAGCCGGTTGAGCGCGTAGCCGACGTGGACAATGACATAATCGCCGATGACTATGCCATCCACCAGCGCCAGCGAAATTTCCTTGCGCACGCCACCCAGGTCCACCACGGCGTTGTCGTTATCGAGAAGCTCGGCCACGCGGGCCGGAATGGCTAGGCACATGATTCAATCCTTTGATTGTATGGCTATCCACGCCTGCCCCAGGCTCAGTCCGCCGTCGTTGGGCGGCACCTGGCGTGCCTGGTAAACATTCGCGCCCATTTGTTGCAGACGGAGGGCGAGATCCGCGCTCAACAGTTTATTGAGGAAGCATCCGCCGCCCAACGCCACGTCGCTCAGCCCCGTCTTCTCCATCATCGCCGCCAGCCATGCCGCCAGCCCCGCCGCCAGGGTGGCATGAAACAGGGCGGCCCCAAAGCCGGCATCGCCGGTGTCCGCCAGGCATTCGAGCAATGGCAGGAAACCCAGCCTGCCCTGATCGAGAGTATAACCCCGTCCCAGCGGCGCAACCGGGCCGTGGCGCTCGGCCAGGCCTTCCATCTGCATGGCCGCCTGGCCCTCGAAGGCTGCGTTCTCCCTTACGCCCAGCAACCCGGCCGCCGCATCGAACAGCCGCCCGCAACTCGATGTCAAGGGCGCGTTGACGCCGCGCGCCAGCATTTCGCACACTGTCGCGGCGGCGGGCAAGCTAAAGCGGCGCTCGATTTCCCCGCCGCGGCCCAGTGCATGCAGGGCGCTTGCAGCCATGCGCCAAGGCTCGCGCGCGGCGCGGTCGCCGCCGGGCAAGACCAGTTCTGCCAAATGCCCCAAACGCTCGAACTTCGCCCCATCCACCCGCAGCACTTCGCCGCCCCACGCCCTTCCGTCCAGCCCCAGGCCGACGCCGTCCAGCGCCAGTCCCAGCACAGGCCTCCTCAGCCCATGCTCCGCCATCACCGCGGCAATGTGGGCATGATGGTGCTGCACAGCGAGCACGGGGATACCGCGTTGCCGCGCGAAACCGGCGGCGTAACGGCTGCTGAAAAAATCCGGGTGCAGATCGTGGACGGCGATTTCCGGCTCGATTTCCAGCACGTTCATCAGGTGCTGCGCTGCCGCTTCCAGCGACAGACAGGTGGCTGCATTATCGAGATCTCCGATGTGCTGCGAAAGAAATGCCTCGTCGCCGCGGGTCAGGCAGACGGTGTTCTTGAACCAGCCGCCGCAGGCCAGTACCGCACGCCCCTCCTGCGGCAATTTGATGGCGCGCGGGGTGTAACCGCGGGCGCGGCGGATAAAACAAACCCGCGCCAGCGCCGTTTGCCCCCTCCCCCTGGACGGGGGAGGGTTGGGGAGAGGGTGTATGCGCCTAGCCCCCTCTCCCCAACCCTCTCCCGCAAGGGGAGAGGGAGTTTCCTTGTTTACCCTCACCACGCTATCGTCGCAACGCACCACAATATCGCGGTCGTGCATCAGGAAATCGTCCGCGATTCCGGCCAGGCGGATGAGCGCCTCGTCGTTGCCGGTTACCAGCGGTTCGTCGCCGGGATTGGCCGAGGTGCACACCAGCGCCAGCGCCTGCGGCTCGGCAAGCCACGCCGCGCCGTCGGGCCGGCCGGCCGCCTCGTGGAATAGCAAATCATGCAGCGGCGCATAGGGCAGCAGCACGCCCAGCTCGGTCATGCCGGGTGCGATGCCGGGCAGGGCGGTATCGCACCCGGCCTGCTTTTTCAGCAGGACGATGGGCCGCTCGCGCGCCTCCAGCAACTGCCGCTCGGCCTCGCTGCAAGCGGCAAACGGCGCGATTGAAGCGGCCCCCGCCAGCATCACCGCAAACGGCTTTTCCTCGCGCTGCTTGCGTAGTCGCAGTAGTGCCACTGCCCCGGCATTGCGTGCGTCGCACATCAGGTGGAAGCCGCCCACGCCCTTGACCGCCAGAATCCTGCCGGTCCGCAGACGCGCCACCGCCGCGGCGATGGCGTCGTCCGCCGCCGCGGCCCGCCCATCGGCCTCGACCAGGATCAGGCGCGGCCCGCACGCCGGACAGGCGTTGGGCTGGGCATGGAAGCGGCGGTCGAGCGGATCATCGTATTCCCCTTGGCAGGCCGCGCACAGGGCGAATTTCGCCATGCTGGTATTGGGCCGGTCGTAGGGCAGATGGCGGGTGATGGTATAGCGCGGCCCGCAGTGGGTGCAGTTGGTGAAGGGATAGCGGTAGCGCCGGTTGGATGGATCGAGAATTTCAGCCAGGCAAGCCGGGCAGGTGGCGGCATCGGGTGTGATCGCTGTGTGAGCATGGCCGGCGCGGCTTTCCAGGATGACAAAATCGTGCCGCGGCGTAAGCCCGGCCGGTGCCGCGATGACCTCGTCCACCCGCGCCAGGGGAGGCGCCTCGCTTTCTAGCCTGCGCCGCAGCGCTTCGATTGCGGTCTTTGTTCCCTGCGCCTCGATTTCCACGCCGTCGGCATCGTTTAAAACCCAGCCACACAGCCCCAGCTCCAAGGCCAGGCGGTAAACAAAGGGGCGAAAGCCCACGCCCTGCACCTGGCCGCGCACGCGAAAACGCACTGCGGACTGGGCGTCAACAGGGGACAGCATAGCCGCTAGTGTAGTGCTTCATTCTGTTTGGAACCTAATCCGCAGAGCACTGCAAGCGGGTTTCCCTCACCCCAACTCCTCTCCCGGAGGGCGAGGGGCTTTAAAACGCCCTTCCCCCCGCGGGCTAATCTATGCACACAAGTCCCCTCTCCCGCTTGCGGGAGAGGGCTAGGGAGAGGGAATTGGTTGATTAACATGCCCTTTTTCCCTCTCCCCCAACCCCTCCCCCGCAAGCGGGGGAGGGGAGTAAAATCAACAGCTTGCAAAGATGTGTGCATAGATTAGCCCCGCGGGAGAAGGGCTGGGGATGAGGGAAGTGCGTCCAGTGATGTATGTATCGCAATTTGCGAAGTACTACACTAGCCACCTTTCGCAGCCAGCGCAGCCTCCAGTTCAGCAATCCGGCGCTTGAGCGCGTCCACCTCGTTCACCTTCTGCCCGGCCGCCTGCTTCAGGCCCGCCTCTATCCATTCCTGCCATTCCCCCATCCCCTCATCGCTCACAGCGGAAGTAAGGATGACCTTGATATAGGGGTTAACGCGGCGGGCATATTCGATGCACAGCGGCACGTTGAAATTCAGGTAGGGCAGCAGATCCATCTTGTTGAGCAGCATCATGTCGGCTTCCGCAAACATGCCGGGATATTTCAGCGGCTTGTCCTCTCCTTCCGTCACCGACAGGATCACCACCTTGTGCGCCTCGCCAAGATCGAACGCCGCCGGGCAGACCAGGTTGCCGACGTTCTCGATCAGGAGCAGGCTGCCGTCCTGCAGGGACAGCTTTTCCAGCGCGCGCCCCACCATGTGGGCGTCGAGATGGCAGCCCTTGCCGGTGTTGACCTGAATCGCGGGCGCGCCGGTGGCCCGGATGCGGTCGGCGTCCAGGCTGGTTTGCTGGTCGCCCTCGACCACCGCGACCCGTATTCTGCCTTTCAACCGCTCTATGGTACGGGTGAGCAGCGAGGTCTTGCCGGAGCCGGGGCTGGACACCAGATTGAGCGCGAAAATGCCGTGCTCGGCGAAATGGAGGCGGTTCCCCGCAGCGTATTCATCGTTTTTGGCAAGGACATCCTGTTCGACTTGCACCATGCGGCTTTGGCTCATCCCCGGCGCCATCGCCCCCGCTGCGCCTGCGCCGAAATGCAGGTTCTCACGGTCATGACCGTGAGGTGTTTCGCCCGGATGCGGATGAGCATGCACGAGGCTGCCCTGCTGGCGTTCGTGTACAAGGGTGTAGGTATGGGGGTGGGCGTGCGCCTCGCCCTCGATATTGACTTCGCCCTCACCGCAGCCGCAAACTGTGCACATAAAGACCTCCAGAAATGGGGAATGAGGAATGGATCATGGGATTGCCGCCCCATCACCCATCTCTCATTGCTCATCACTCTTTCATTCCACTTCCAGCTCCTTCACCCGCATCGCCATGCCGCCGGCCGGCTCCACCCGATAGCCGCCGCACAAGGAGCAAGGATCATAACGCGCCTCGATGAAAACGCTGCCGCCACAATCAAGGCACTTCCCCTGGCCCTTTGTTGCAACGATCTCCAGCCGGGCGCCCTCTGCCAGTGTGCCCTTCACCACTGCCTCGAAGCAAAAACGCATCGCCTCCGCTTCCACCCCGGCCAAGGCGCCGATTTCCAGCCACACCGTTTTCACCCGGGAAAATCCGTTGACCTTGGCGCTGTTCTCGACAAGCTCAAGGACCGACGCCGCCAGCGACATCTCATGCATATAGGGCTTGTCCGTTAATCCTGAAAACGTTTATCAGAACCGCCAAGTCGCCAGGAAACTCATGCCGTTACAGTTCATGCAGGGTGCGAAGCATAGCGCATTGCACCATATTTATTCTTTAAGTGTAAAGCGTTAATAGGGAGCACCCATTTCAGACTCCATTTTTTTCGTTTTTGGCGTAATGGCAAGGATGTGGAGACTACTAGTCAGTCACGGTGAAAAGCATGGATGAGTTGAACCGTCACACCGGCGAAAGCCGGTGTCCAGGTTGTTGATTTTTCTGGATTCCGGCTTTCGCCGGAATGACGAGATTGTCCACCGGTTTCAATATGACTGACTACTACAATGGGTAGCAATAAGGTTAGCGAAGTAACACCTTGTATGGGCAATTAAATCGAGTCCCTGAGGTCTCCTTGTGCGTTTCAGGAGAGTATCTCTGTCTTGTGTCTGCAACAGACTTGGCCTGTTCCATTCACCCCCAGGGAACCCATCCATTCGCTTTTCTCGTGCAGTCTCTCGGCATCAAGAGCGTCAAGCAACGTGCGGTCGAGAAAAATTCCATTGGGATGCACAGCCCGGGCATGATTTTGTTTGGCCCATTCGGCATCTTTTTCCAGGAAACAGTGCCCCTCTACGCATCGACAAAAAGTCTTTCCTTGATCCACGCTTCGCCACCCCTCAACTCAAACATAGGGACTGGTTGCGTGCGCATGTCACGCTCCAGCTTACTCGCACGGCATCCATATACTTGACGTCCACGCCCCGATATTCGCGGCCTGGAGGCCACTCCCACGTTTCAGGAAATACCCGTATATTATGCAGTTTACCGGATTATAGCCAACGCCGATAGCCGTGATATAGCCTATTGCGATTTAAGGAGATATAGCCGACACCGATACAATGATCGCCATGATGAAGGAACGCATCAAACGGGCGCGGCGGGAGCAGGGGTGGAGCCAGGCGGAACTGGCGCGGCGCATGTCCGTCACCCAACCCTCGGTGGCGGAATGGGAGTCGGGGCGCAAGGCGCCCAACATGAAGAACCTGGTGCGCCTGGCGAAACTGCTCGACGTGGGGTTCGAATGGCTTTCCACCGGGCGCGGCGAGATGCGTCCGCCGCCCGCCCTTTCCGTATCCGAAGCGGTGTCCGCCTATGAATGGATGCTGCCCGAGGAACGGCGGCTGCTGAATACCTTCGCGCGCCTCCAGCCTCGCCAGCGCGAAGCTTTGCTGGGGTTTCTGGAGTCCCTGACGTAACCCGGCAAGCAAAGGGTTCTGAATTGACGACAACTCGGTTCTCTCAAACCCGGCGCTCGCCGTGGCATAATAGCCACAAGTTTTTTTCATTCACCCTTGCGGAGATAAAATCCATGAAGCTGCGCCTGACCGCCCTCTTCCTCGGCCTGCTGCTTTCCCTCGGCGCCCATGCCGCCAACCCGATGGTGGAGATGAAAACCAGCCTCGGCAGCTTCACGCTGGAGCTCTACCCGGACAAGGCGCCGAAAACCGTGGAAAATTTCCTCAAATACGTCAAGGGCGGCTTCTACAAGGGCACGGTATTCCACCGCGTGATCGACAACTTCATGATCCAGGGCGGCGGCTTCGACACCAGCCTGCGCGAGAAGGAAACCTTTTACCCGATCCCCAACGAAGCCGCCAACGGACTGAAGAACGAGATCTACACCATCGCCATGGCGCGTACCATGAACCCGCACTCGGCTACCGCGCAGTTCTTCGTCAACGTCAAGGACAACGCTTTCCTCGACCACACCGCGCCGACCCCGCGCGGCTGGGGCTACGCCGTGTTCGGCAAGGTGGTGAAAGGCCAGGAGACGGTAATGAAAATCGCCAAGGTGAAAACCGGCCCACGCGACCCGCTGCCCTCCGACGTGCCGCTGGAGAACGTGGTGATCGAGGACGTGAAGGTGCTGCCGTAATCCCGGTTCTAAAACAAAAAAGCAATTAACCGCAAAGGGCGCGAAGGTACGCGAAGGATGTTTTGAGATATTGTTTTCCTTTGCGAACCTTCGCGTCCTTTGCGGTAGAAAGTTTTTTATTGAGAAAGTTGCTTCTTTGAAACAGAACTTGAAATAACCCGATGTCCGCCGCCTACACCTGGTCTTCCATCCTCGGCATCGTCCGCGAGCACAAGAAGGAGCTGATCACCGCCCACATCGTCGCCATCCTGGCGGCGGTGGCGAGCGTGCCGATTCCGCTGCTGATGCCGCTGCTGGTGGACGAAGTGCTATTGCACCAGCCGGGGCGCCTGCTGGCGCTGCTCAATGCACGGTTCCCGGCGGCTTGGCACGGGCCGGTGCTGTATATCGGCGTGGTGCTGGCAAGCACCCTGGCACTGCGGCTGACTGCGCTGGTTCTGGGGGTGTGGCAGGGCCGCAGCTTCACCCTGATCGCCAAGGATGTCGTTTACCGCATGCGCGAGCAGATGCTGCGGCGCTTGGGCCGCATCGCCATGTCCGAGTATGAAACCCTCGGCAGCGGCGCGGTGGCCTCCCATTTCGTCAAGGATCTCGACGCGGTGGACAGTTTCATCGGCGCATCGGTTTCCAAGTTCCTGGTGGCGCTGCTCTCCATCGTCGGCACCGCCATCGTGCTGCTGTGGATGCACTGGCAACTGGCGCTGTTCATCCTGCTGCTCAACCCGGCGGTGATCTATTTCACCACGGTGCTGGGCAAGCGCGTGAAGGACCTGAAAAGACAAGAAAACAGCGCCTTCGAGCTGTTCCAGCAAGCGCTCACCGAAACCCTGGACGCGATCCACCAGATCCGCGCCATCAACCGCGAGCACCACTACATCGGCATGGTGATCGACCGGGCGCGCGGCATCCGCACCCACGCAGCGGCCTTCTCGTGGAAGAGCGACGCCGCGGGACGGCTTTCGTTCATGGTGTTTTTGTTCGGCTTCGACGTGTTCCGCGCCATCAGCATGCTGATGGTGGTGTATTCCGATCTCAGCATCGGCGAGATGATGGCGGTGTTCGGCTATCTCTGGTTCATGATGGGGCCGGTGCAGGAGATCCTCGGCATCCAGTATGCCTACTATGCCGCCAAGGCCGCGCTGACGCGCATCAACCACCTGCTGGCGCTGAAGGAGGAGCCCCATTACCCGCACCTGAAAGACCCCTTCACCGGCAAGCATACCGTCGGGGTCGAGATTGAAAACGTCTGCTTCAGCTACGGCGATACGCCGGTGCTGAACGGTGTCAGCCTGAAAATCCGGCCCGGCGAGAAGGTGGCGCTGGTGGGCGCCTCAGGCGGCGGCAAATCCACCCTGGTGCAGGTCATCCTGGGCCTTTATCCGCCTCAGTCCGGCACGGTGCGCTTCGACGGCGTGCCGATGACGGAAATCGGCCTGGAAGTGGTGCGCAGCCATGTCGCCACGGTGCTGCAGCACCCCGTTCTGTTCAACGACACGGTGCGCATGAACCTGACCCTGGGCCGCGAGCTTTCCGACGAACAACTGTGGCAGGCGCTGGAAGTGGCGCAACTGGCCGACACCGTGCGCGAGCTGCCATGCGGCATCGACACCGTGGTCGGCCGCCAGGGCGTGCGCCTTTCCGGCGGCCAGCGCCAGCGGCTGGCGATTGCGCGCATGGTGCTGTCCGATTCTCAGGTGGTGATCCTGGACGAGGCCACCTCGGCGCTGGACGCCGAAACCGAGGCCAAACTCCACGAAGCCCTGCGCGAATTCCTGCGCGACCGCACCACCTTGATCATCGCCCACCGCTTAAGCGCGGTGAAGCAGGCCGACCGGGCCTACGTGTTCGACGGCGGCCAGATCATCGAGGAAGGCGTGCACGAGGAGCTGATCAAAAGCGACGGTCTCTACAGCCGCCTGTACGGCCGGCTGCAGCATTAACGCAATGCTTGGAGCGATAAAACTCCTCGTGCTCCTCGCAGTCCTGGCAGGCTGCGCGGCGATGCCGTGGACCGACACGAGGCAGGAAGCGCTGCAGCAGGAGGCGGAGCGCCTGGCCGGGCTGGTCAGGGACCATAAAATCACCAAGGTTCAGGCAGCCGACCGGCTCAACATCAAGCGCATCCAACTGGTTGGCAGGAACCCCTATGACGACGAGGTGTTCAACTATTACCGCCATCTTGCCGCGGAACGCGACCGCAAGCGCATCGATCGCTCCGAGGCCCAGTCGCTGATGCTAAAAAAACTGGATGAAGTGCGCGCCCGCTACCGGCAGAACGCGGACAAGCCGGGCAAAACCCCGGTGTTCACCAACTTCCTGATGGCGCTGTACGGGCAGCCTGCCCTGTGAGCAAGCTGGCGTCTATCGCCGCCGTCTTTTCATCCCATAAGTAGCGGTTCAATAACCGTTTTCAGGTTCAATCCAGATTGAGCGACAGGTAACGGATCTCCGTCACCTCGATTTCTTCCCTGCCGCCCGGCGTCTGCAGCGTCACCACATCGCCCTCGCGCGCCTTGAGCAGCGCCCGTGCCAGGGGTGAAACCCAGCTGATCCGGCCGCGCCCGGCGTCGGCTTCGTCCACGCCGACTATGCTGTAGGTGCGCGCTTCGCCATCCTGACCGCACACGGTCACGGTCGCGCCGAAGAACACCTGGTCGCAATCCTCCCGCTGCGCGGGATCGACCACTTCCGCGTTGTCCAGCCGCTTGGAGAGGAAGCGGATGCGCCGGTCGATCTCGCGCAGCCGCTTCTTGCCGTAGATATAATCGCCATTTTCCGAGCGGTCGCCGTTGGAGGCTGCCCAGGTGATGGTTTGCACCAGCACGGGGCGTTCCGCCTTCCACAGATGATCGAACTCGTCCTTCAGGCGCTGATATCCCACCGGGGTGATGTAGTTCTTCAAACCCTGGGGCAGTTGCTGCGCCGGTTCCAGCTCGTCCTCGTCGTCCGACGCGTCGTTTTCTCGTGTGAATGCCTTGCTCATGGTGAAAATTCTAAATAATTTATTCTATCATGGCGGAATGAATGCGCTTCCGCCCAACACGTCGAATCCATGCCCCTGCGGCTCCGGAAAACCCTACATCGCCTGCTGCGGCCCTTGCCACGCCGGCACGCAGCCCGCCCCCACGGCGGAAGCGCTGATGCGTTCGCGCTATTCGGCCTTTGTACTCAAGGATGCGGCCTATTTGCTGCGCACCTGGCATCCTTCAACCCGGCCGGCCGACTTCGGCCTGGACACGGACGATGTACATTGGCTGGCACTCACCATCGTGCGCACCGAGGCAGGCACAGATTCTGACCGCAACGGCATGGTGGAGTTCATCGCCCGCTACCGGAAGAACGGCCAGACGGCGAGCCTGCATGAAGCCAGCCGCTTCACCCGGGAAGAAGGGGCCTGGTATTACCTGGATGGAAAATTCGAACCAAGCGGCACGGCACAAGAAGAAAAGCCCGGCCGGAACGCGCCCTGCCCGTGCGGCAGCGGCAAGAAATACAAGCGCTGCTGCGGGCGCTAGTAGTCAGTCATGTTGAATTTGCGTGATTTTCTTGTAGGGCCGAATTCATTCGGCCAAATGTGCGAATGAATTCGCACCTACAAAGAACGTACAGTCGTTTTAAATTGACTGACAACTAGCCCTTGTGCTCCAGCTCTTCCAGCGCTTCGGCGGCAATCTCGCGCACTTCCTTGTCCGCGTCATCGAGGCAGGCACGCAGATAGGGCACCACTTCCGCGCCGCCGATCAGCGACAGGAAATGGCAGGCATCGGCCCGGGTGAGCGCGTCGCCGCTGCGGGCCAGCGCCCCCAGGTCGGGAATCATCGCCTCGGTGAGCCCACTGCCCTGCAGTTCCTCAAGCACCGCGCCGATCCCGATCCGCACCGCCATGCTGGTGTCCGGCCGCTCCAGCAGACGCGCCAGCGCCCTCAGCCGCGTTGGCTCCTGCCGCGCCATCTCTTCCACCCTGGTGCGCCGGCCGCTTTTCAGCATCGCGAAAAAATAGTCCGCCATGCCGTCCAGGCTATCGGACTGCTCCGCCCAGCGGCGCAGTTCGGCCGGAGTCTGCACGCCCTCGAGTTCGAACGGGCCGATCCGCACCCACGGTACCGTGCGCACGCCCAGTTCTGCCGCACGCTCTGGATGCACGGCAACGTTGACCGCTTCCAGCCGTCCGATTGCTCCCTCCTTGACCAGGCCGCTCAAACTCTCCAGCACGGCCGGGCAGTGCGGGCAACCTGGCGCAAGCAGCAGCAGGGCATCGGGTGCATTTTCTCTGGTTTCGCTCATAAATCCATATTAAACCGTAACATGCGACTTGTGAAAATAGTTGCAGGGGTAGATCATATAGGCATTCGATGATATTCTAAAGCATAGAGCCTTCGTCGGCGCCCGATCATTTTTTGGAGAAACAACAAGTATGGCAACAGTCGAGCTGAACCAAGGCAATTTCGAGAGTGTCGTCACCGGCAACGATATGGTCATCGTGGATTTCTGGGCGCCCTGGTGCGGCCCGTGCCGCTCCTTCGCCCCTACCTATGAACAGATGTCGGACAAATACCCCGGCATCGTCTTCGCCAAGGTGAATACCGAAGCGGAGCAGGATCTCGCAGGCTATTTCCAGATCCGTTCGATCCCGACCCTGATGGTGTTCCGCGAAAAAGTCATCATCTACTCCGAGGCCGGCGCCCTGCCCGCTTCCGGGCTGGAGCAACTGATCGAGCAGGCACAGCAGCTGGACATGGCGGAAGTGCATCAGCAAATCGCCGCGGAAGCAGCCGCCGGAAGCTGAGTTTTGCATTAAACCCGGATTATCCATTAGGACGCGAGATGATGGCGAGGCGGGTTGCGAGACAGTTTCGTTGCTTGCAAGGAGTCCATGGTCGTTCCATGGACGACGAACAAGCGGCGAAAATGGCCGCAAACCGGCCGCCAGCACTCGCGTAGGCGCAAAGCGCCGCCCTAATGGATAATATGGGTTAAACTGGGGGTTCATTCATGTTCAATGGATGGACCGCCATGTTGTTCCGTTATGGCCTGATCGTCTTCATCCTCCTCGCCGCCCTGTTGCCGCTCCATTCCGCCGCCGCAGACCGGCCGGAAGCAACGCCCTGGGTCAGCCGGGATGATGCAGGCACGGCCAGGGTGCATCTCTATTTCTTCTGGTCGAAAAAATGTCCGCACTGCCTTGAGGCCTTGCCATCCGTGGAGCGGCTGGCATCCGAATACCCCTGGATCGCGCTTAGCTCCGCCGAGCTGAGCGAACACCCCGAGAACGTCAGAACCTATATCCGCATGGCCTCCGGCCTGGGGCAGGAAGCCCTGTCCGTGCCCGCTTTCCTGCTGTGCGGAGAAATGCTGGTGGGCTACGAATCGCCCGCCACCACCGGCGAGCTGCTGCGCCGCAAGCTGCTCGACTGCCATGAGCGGGCGCTGGCAGGACGCCCGCCGCCCGCCGCAGCCGCAGACCACGCCTTGCAACCGATCTCCCTGCCCCTGCTGGGCGAGTTCGACCCGGCTGATGCTTCCCTGCCCCTTTTCACCCTGGTCATTGCCGGGCTGGACGCATTCAACCCCTGCGCCTTTTTCGTCCTGCTGTTCCTGCTCGGACTGCTCGTCCACGTGCGGAGCCGCGCGCGCATGCTGGCCATCGGCGGGGTGTTCGTGCTCGCGTCGGGACTGGTCTACTTCGTCTTCATGGCCGCCTGGCTCAACGTATTCCTGCTGGCGAAAGAATTGCAGGCGGTCACCTGGATCGCAGGCGCGGCGGCCGTGCTGATCGCGCTGATCAACATCAAGGATTATTTCCGGTTCAAGCAGGGCGTCAGCCTTTCCATCCCGGAAAGCGCCAAACCCGGCCTGTTCAAGCGCATGCGCAGGCTGCTCGAAGCGGCAAGCTGGCCGGCGATGCTGGCCGGGGCCGCCACCCTGGCCCTTGCCGCCAATGCCTACGAGCTGCTCTGTACCGCGGGCTTCCCCATGGTGTTCACCCGTGTCCTCACCCTGCACCATCTGTCCAACACCGGCTATTACCTCTACCTTGCCCTGTACAACGTGGTTTACGTGCTGCCCCTGCTCGCCATCATGCTGGCGTTTACCTACACCTTCGGCATGCACAGGCTGACGGAACGGGAGGGACGCATCCTCAAGCTTTTGTCCGGGACCATGATGCTGGGGCTGGGCATCGCACTGCTGGTCGCGCCGGAACTACTCAACAATCTGTTTGCCGCCACCGCCCTGCTCGTTGCGGCGGGCAGCGTGACCGCGCTGATTGCCGCCACCGACAGATGGCGGCAAAAAGGAACCGGCAAAGACTAGTAGTTCTACTGTGTTATTAAATCCTCATTACGCTGAAAGACGCGCTGCCACAGCAGGGACACTGTGGCAAAGTCCGAGCAATGACGCGCGCCAGCCGAAACCGTAACGTGGCGATCGAATCTGGCACGTGCCGTTGCATCGGGCCCTGCTCCGCGCGGGCGGTAATTTTTGGGTAGGGCAGGTTCTTTGAATTGACCGCCGTTTTTTTTAGCGCCGGACAGGCGTTCACGCATCAAAAACCCATACGCTGCGATGCACAGGCTCGCATGATGAT
>JAJYXP010000075.1 GCA_021801705.1 Pseudomonadota bacterium | reverse complement strand
AGATCACCCCGGAACGGATCCGGCACCTGGCGAAAATCCTGGAAATGAAGGAAGACGATGTGAAGGGGCGCTTTGTACAGAGCCAGCGCGACTTCGTCTACCTCAAGCGCCAGGTGCCGCCGGAAACTGCGGCCCGGGTGTTGCAGGTCAATGCGCCGGGCGTGTTCCTGCAGCGCGAATACCGGCGCTATTATCCGGCCGGGGAGGTGGTGGCGCATCTGCTCGGTTTTACCGGTGTTGACGACAATGGCCAGGAAGGACTGGAACTGACCTATCAGGACTGGCTGGCAGGCAAGCCGGGCAGCCGCCACGTGATCAAGGACCGTCTCGGCCACATCATCGAGGATGTCGAAAGCGTCAGGGCGCCTCAGGACGGTCGGGATCTTGCGCTCAGCATCGATCGAAAGATCCAGTATCTCGCCTTTCGCGAACTCAAGGCGGCCGTGGCCGAGCACAAGGCCAAGGCAGGCGCGATCGTGGTGCTCGACGCAAAGACCGGCGAAATTCTTGCGCTGGCCAATTTGCCCGCCTACAACCCCAATAACCGGGCCAGGCTGAACCGCAACAGCACCCGTAACCGCGCCGTTACCGACACCTTCGAGCCGGGCTCGACCTTCAAGCCATTCACCGCTGCCGCGGTACTGGAGGCGGGAAATTTTACGCCGGAATCGACGATACAGACCGCTCCCGGGACGTTCACCATCGGCGCGGCAACAATACACGATGCTCATCCCAACGGCGCCCTGACGGTCGCGCAGGTAATCCAGAAATCGAGCAACGTCGGCGCAGCCAAGATGGCGCTGTCGCTTGAACCGGAATATCTGTGGGATGTCTTCAACCGCATGGGCTTCGGCAAAGCGCCGCAGGCGGGTTTCCCCGGCGAAGCCGCAGGCAGGCTGCGCCCCTATAAAACCTGGCGGCCGATCGAGCAGGCGACCATGGCCTATGGACATGGGGTCTCCGTCAGTCTTCTGCAGCTCGCGCGCTCCTACATGGCGTTTGCCGGTGAGGGTGAAATCAAGCCGGTTTCGTTGTTGAAGCTGGACGTGCCGCCTGCGGGGGTGAAGGTGATCAAGGCGGAAACTTCGAAAGCGGTACGCAGCATGCTGGAGCTGGTGGTTCAGCCTGGCGGCACTGCGCCGCGTGCCCAGGTGATGGGCTACCGTGTGGCAGGCAAGACCGGCACGGCGCACAAGGAAGAGAACGGCCGTTACGCTCGCGACCGCTATATCGCATCGTTCGTCGGGTTGGCGCCGGCCTCCAATCCGCGTCTGATCGTGGCGGTGATGATAGACGAGCCCTCCGACGGACAGTATTACGGCGGGACAGTGGCTGCCCCGGTGTTCAGCCAGGTGATGACGGGCGCGCTGCGTCTCTTGAGCGTTCCGCCCGATGCGCCGACCGGCAACATCATGCCGCCGGACAGCGCGCCGGAAGTGAAGGAGGTGGTATGACTCCCGACCTGATCGCCGTGCTGGGCATGAAAGTGAAGCGGATAGTGGCCGACAGCCGCCGGGTCGAGCCGGGGGATGCCTTTGCCGCTTATCCGGGAGAACGTCTCGACGGGCGAAAATTCATCGCTCAGGCCGTCTCCGCCGGTGCCGGCGCGGTGTTGTGGGAGCGCGAAGGGTTTACCTGGCAGCCGGAGTGGCGGGTGCCGAATCTGGGGATAGACAGGCTGCGCGACAAGATCGGCGCAATTGCAAGCCAGGTATATAACGAGCCATCGCGCCAGTTATGGACCATCGGAATTACCGGCACCAATGGCAAGACTTCCTGCTGCCACTGGGTTGCACAGTGTCTGACCGCGTTGGGTAAAAAAACCGCCCTGGTGGGCACGATCGGTAACGGTTTCCCCGGCGCCCTGACGCCTGCGGCCAACACCACCCCGGATGCGGTCAGCCTGCACGGGCTGCTGCGCGATTACCTGGCCGACGGCGCCCGGTGCGTGGCGATGGAAGTCTCATCCCATGGCCTTGCGCAGGGACGGGTCAACGGCATGCATTTCGACGTGGCGCTGCTTACCAACCTGTCCCGCGATCATCTCGATTACCACGGCGACATGGAGTCCTACGCCGCAGCCAAAGCCGGCCTGTTTTCATGGCCGGAACTGAAATACGCCGTGCTCAACCTGGACGATCCTTTCGGAACGGAGCTTGCCGGCAGGCTCGGTTGCAGCGGCGTGCAGACGGTGGGCTACAGCCTGGAAGGAAACCGGGGCGATTGCCGTTATGCCGTGCTGGCGCGCGATCTCGTGACAGACGAGCAAGGCATTCGTTTCGAGGCGGTCACGCCATGGGGTTGTGCGGCAGTGAACAGCGCTTTGCTCGGACGCTTCAATGCCGCCAACCTGCTTGGCGTGCTGGCCGTATTGCTGGTAAGCGGGATCAAGCTCGAGGACGCGGTGCGCGAAGTGGGCCGGGTCGGGCCGGTAGCGGGCCGGTTGCAGAGGCTGGGAGGCGACGGCAAGCCGCTGGTGGTGGTGGATTACGCCCATACCCCCGATGCGCTGGAAAAGGTGCTCGGCGCCCTGCGCGAGATCATGGGCGGCAAGGGCAGATTGATTTGCGTATTCGGCTGCGGCGGCGAGCGCGACCGCGGGAAGCGCCCGCTGATGGGCGAGGTGTCTTCCCGCCTGGCGGACAGTGTCATTGTCACCAGCGATAACCCGCGCGGCGAGGACCCCCGTGACATCATCGCCGACATCATTGCCGGCATGGGGGCCAACTACCATGTGAACGATGACCGCGCCGCCGCGATTGACGCCGCCGTGCGCGGAGCGCGGCCGCACGACGTGGTTCTGGTCGCCGGCAAGGGGCACGAGGATTACCAGGAAATCAGGGGCGTGCGGCTGCCTTTTTCCGATGCCGAAGTGGCGCAAAGAGTTCTGGAGGGATATTCGACATGTTGCGCCTGAGTGAAGCGGCCGCAGCCCTGAATGCCGAGAGGAGCGGGGCGGACCGGGTGTTTTCGGGCGTGACGACCGACAGCCGGGCCGTCAAGGCGGGCGACCTGTTCGTGGCGCTGAAAGGCGAACGTTTCGATGGCCATGATTTCGTCGGCCGGGTTAAAGATCAAGGCGCGGCAGCAGCCTTGGTGGAGCGGCGTGATCCGTCCTGGGGCGATTTTCCGTTGCTGACCGTGGCCGATACGCGCCTCGCCCTGGGTGCACTGTCCGGCTTCTGGCGCCGCCGTTTCGATATTCCGGTGGTAGGCCTTACCGGCAGTTGCGGCAAGACCACGGTAAAAGAAATGATCGCCGCCATTTTGAGCGTGCAGGCAGGGGATGAGGCCGTGCTGGCGACCAGGGGCAACCTCAACAACGACATCGGGATGCCGCTCACCTTGCTTGAATTGCGCGATGTCCACCGCTATGCCGTGATCGAAATGGGCATGAACCACCCTGGCGAGATCGCCTATTTGACCGGAATCGCCAGGCCAGACGTGGCCCTCATTACCAATGCCCGTGCCGCGCATCTGGCTGGTTTCCCTCACCTCAATCCTCTCCCGCAAGCGGGTAAGCCCTCTCCCCAACCCTCTCCCGCAAGCGGGCGAGGGGGCGATCGTGAAGAGCGCTTGTTCCAATTGGGGGCAAACGAGAAGAGCGCTTGCTTTGATCTGGTGGAACAGGTGGCGCGCGCCAAGGGAGAGATTTTCCAGGGGCTGGTGGCAAACGGCACCGCCGTGATCAACGCCGACGACCCTCATGCCGCGCTGTGGCTGGATCTGGCCGCGAGCCACCGGGTCATCCGTTTCGGCCTGGACCCGGCGGCGGAAGTGTCCGGCACGTTCCGTTTGCAGCCCTCAGCCAGCGACATCGAAATGACTACGCCCGAGGGCAGGTTCAGCGTGGCGCTGCCGTTGCCGGGCGAGCACAACGTATGCAATGCCCTGGCGGCGGCTGCAGTTGCGATGGCGCTGGGCCTAGACAATGCGGCGATAGCCCGGGGGCTGGCAACAGTTGCCGCAATCAAAGGGCGGTTGCAGAAAAAATCCTGCCTGCACGGGGCCGCCCTGATCGACGATACCTACAACGCCAATCCGGGTTCGGTGCGAGCGGCGATCGCGGTGCTGGCCGGATTGCCCGGCAAGAAAATACTGGTGCTGGGCGATATGGGCGAACTGGGCGACGCGGCACGCGCACTGCATGCCGAAATCGGCGCGGCGGCCAAGGCGGCCGGCATCGACCGGATGTTCACCCTGGGCGATTTGAGTGCCGCCGCCGCCGAAGCCTTCGGCCAAGGCGGGCGGCACTTCGAGTATATCGAGGACCTGCTGCATGAGGTTGAAAACCATCTGGCGCCGGATGTGACGGTGCTGGTGAAGGGGTCGCGCTTCATGCAGATGGAGCGGGTGGTGAAGAGTTTCGAACTGCGGGAGGGTCAGACATGCTGCTCGCACTAAGCCAATGGCTGGCCCAGGATGTACGCGCCTTCAACGTGTTCGGCTATATCACGCTGCGCGCCGTGCTGGCGATGCTGACCGCGCTGATGATCTCGTTCATCATCGGTCCGGCCATGATCCGCAAGCTCACCGCCTACAAGATCGGCCAGGCGGTGCGCGATGACGGCCCGCAGACGCACCTGGTCAAGGCGGGCACGCCGACCATGGGCGGCGCCCTGATCCTGGTGGCGATGGCGATTTCCACGCTGCTCTGGGCCGACCTGAAAAATAGCTATGTCTGGGTGGTGCTGGCGACCACCATCGGATTCGGCGCCATCGGCTGGGTCGACGACTGGCGCAAGGTGGTGCACCGCAATCCCAAGGGGCTGTCGGCCAGGGCCAAGTATTTCTGGCAGTCGCTGATCGGGGCGGGAGTGGCGCTGCTTCTCGCCTCGACCGCAACGCTGCCGGCACAGACCGAGCTGATCGTGCCGTTTTTCAAGCTCGTGACCATACCCCTCGGCGCAATCGGCTTCGCCGTGCTGGCCTACTTCGTCATCGTCGGCAGCAGCAATGCGGTGAATCTCACCGACGGCCTGGATGGGCTGGCCATCATGCCTACAGTGATGGTGGCGGGGGCTCTGGCAATTTTCGCCTATGTCGCCGGCCACATCGTGTTCGCGCGCTACCTCGGCGTGCCCTACATCCCGGGTGCCGGCGAGCTGGCCGTGTTCTGCACCGCGCTGGCCGGCGCGGGTCTTGGCTTTCTCTGGTTCAACGCCTACCCGGCCGAAGTGTTCATGGGCGATGTCGGCGCATTGGCGCTCGGCGCCGCGCTCGGCGTCGTGGCGGTGATCGTGCGGCAGGAAATCGTCTTGTTCGTGATGGGCGGGGTGTTCGTGGTGGAGACCCTGTCGGTGGTGCTGCAGGTCGGGTCGTTCAAGCTTACCGGCAAGCGCATATTCCGCATGGCGCCGCTGCATCACCACTATGAACTGAAGGGCTGGAAGGAGAACCAGGTGGTGGTTCGCTTCTGGATTATCAGCATGATGCTGGTGTTGGTGGGCTTGTCCACCCTGAAGCTGAGGTAGGAATGGAAGAAGCGAACAAAGGGTTGGTTCAGGGGGAGGCTAACGCTCACGGAGTGAGGGTTAAGCGCGTAGCGCGGCCGACACCAGAACCTACCCTTCGCTTCTGGATTATCAGCATGATGCTGGTGCTGGTTGGGCTTTCAACGCTGAAGTTGAGATAAAAGTGAATAACCGCAAAGGCGCAGAGACGCAAAGAAATTCAAGGTCTTCACGACTTTGCGCCTTTGCGTCTTTGCGGTTAAGAAAAAAATGATAAACCTCGAACATAAAAAAGTGCTGGTGGTGGGCCTGGGCGATACCGGTCTGTCCATGGCGCGCTGGCTGGATGCCCAGGGTGCCGTGGTGGCCGTGGCGGATTCGCGCGACGCGCCGCCTCACGCCGGGCGCCTGCGGGCGGATCTGCCCGGCGTGCCGCTGTTCACCGGGAAATTCCGCGACGAGGCATTCCTTAACGCCGAATTGCTTGCGCTCAGTCCCGGCGTGTCCCTGCGCGAACCCGCCATCGCCGCGGCATTGGCTCGCGGCGTGCCGGTCGCGGGCGATATCGAGTTTTTTGCGCTGGAACTGGAGCGGAAAGATCCCGTTCCCAAGGTGATCGCGATTACCGGCTCCAACGGCAAGAGCACGGTGACTGAAATGGTCGGCGCGATGTGCAGGAAGGCCGGTCTGAACACCGTGGTGGCGGGCAACATCGGCCTGCCGGTGCTGGATGCGCTGGATGATCTGGAGCGGCGCGGCGAGATGCCGGAGGTGTTCGTGCTGGAACTGTCCAGCTTCCAACTGGAAACGACACACAGCCTCAGACCCGTGGCGGCAACCGTGCTGAATGTGACCGAAGATCACATGGACCGGTACAACAGCATGTATGACTACGCCGCGGCCAAGGCGCGCATTTTCGCCGGCGGGGGCATCCAGGTGCTGAACCGGCAGGACCCGTACAGCATGGCGATGGCGGCTCAGGGTTGCCGTCTTGCGACTTTCGGCCTGGATGCGCCGCAGAAGGAGGAGGATTGGGGGCTGCTGGAAGGAGAGAGCGGGCTGTGGCTGGCGCAGGGTCAGAACCGGCTGATGCCGGCGGCCGGGTTGCCGCTCGCCGGGTTGCACAATGCGGCCAACGCGCTGGCAGCGCTGGCCCTGTGCCGCGCCATCGACCTGCCGTTCCATCCCCTGATCGAGGCGCTGCACGAATTCAAGGGCTTGCCGCACCGCGTGGAAAAGGTGGTGGAGGTCAACGGCGTGGTGTTCTACGACGATTCCAAGGGCACTAATGTAGGTGCCACCGTGGCGGCACTGAAGGGCATGGCGCAGAAAGTCGTGCTGATCGCCGGCGGCGATGGCAAGGGCCAGGATTTCAGCCCGCTGCGGCCGGCAGTGCGGGATCACGCCCGCGCCGTGGTGCTGATCGGGCGCGACGGGGAAAAGATCGGCGCGGCGCTGGCGGGAAGCGGCGTGCCGCTCTTTACGGCAACGAGCATGGACGAGGCGGTGAACACGGCTTTTGCGCAGGCCCGGCCGGGCGATGTTGTGCTGCTGTCGCCGGCCTGCGCCAGCTTCGATATGTTCCGCAATTATGAGCACCGCGCGCAAGTTTTCATCGCCGCAGTCCGGCAATTGGAGGCGAAGGAATGAATACTTACTCGCCGGTGGCCGCCCAGCACGCCAGGCCGGACTATGACCGTACCCTGCTGTGGCTGGCCATCCTGCTGCTCGGATTCGGGCTGGTGATGGTGTATTCAGCCTCGATTTCGATTGCCGCGGCTGACAGGCACACCGGCTACCAGGAAAGCTATTACCTCGTGCGCCAGGCGATATACCTCGCGGTCGGCGTGCTGTTTGGGCTGTTCGCCTTCCAGGTCCCGAACAAGGTGCTGCAGGAGACCGCCCCCTACCTGTTTCTCTCCGGCCTGGTGCTGCTGGTGCTGGTGCTGATCCCTGGCATCGGGCGCGAGGTCAACGGCAGCCAGCGCTGGCTGTCGCTGTTCGTGGTCAATTTGCAGCCATCGGAATTCATGAAGCTGTTCGCGGTTCTTTATGCCGCCGATTACACGGTGCGCAAGGCAGCCTACATGGACAACATCAAGAAGGGTTTCATGCCGATGCTGATGGTGATGCTGCTGGTCGGCGGCCTGCTGCTGCGCGAACCGGATTTCGGCGCCTTTGCCGTGATCACCAGCATCGCCATGGCGATCCTGTTCCTCGGCGGCATGAACTGGCGCCTGTTCGCCGGGCTGTTCGGCATGCTGGTGGTGGGCTTCCTGCTGCTGATCTGGACCTCGCCCTACCGCATGCAGCGTATCGTCGGCTTCATGGATCCCTGGGCCGACCCCTTCGGCAAGGGCTACCAGCTTTCCCATGCGCTGATCGCTTTCGGCCGCGGCGAATGGTACGGCGTCGGCCTGGGCGCGAGCGTCGAAAAGCTGTTCTACCTGCCCGAGGCGCACACCGACTTTCTCCTCGCAGTGATCGCCGAAGAACTCGGATTCGCCGGGGTGGCCGTGGTGATCCTGCTGTTTGTCTGGCTGACCATGCGCGCATTTTCCATCGGCCGCCAGGCAGCCGGGATCGATCGCCATTTCGCCGCGCTGGTCGCCTACGGCATCGGAATCTGGCTGGCGGTGCAGGCGATCATCAACATGGGCGTGAACATGGGCGTGCTGCCGACCAAGGGGCTGACCCTGCCCCTGCTGTCATACGGCGGCAGCGGCATCGCCGCCAACTGCGCCGCGATCGGCGCGCTGCTGCGAGTGGATTGGGAGAATCGCCAGGTGATGAAGGGATACTCCGTATGAGCCGCACCATCCTGATCATGGCGGGCGGTACCGGCGGCCATGTGTTTCCGGCGCTGGCGGTGGCGGATTACCTCAAGGCGCAGGGGTGGAAGATCGTGTGGCTGGGCGTCCGCGCCGGCATGGAAGCCCGGCTGGTGCCGGAAAAAGGCTATGAAATGGCGTGGGTGAAATTCGCCGGGATGCGCGGCAAGGGTGTGCTGCGCTGGGCGGCGCTGCCCTTGATGCTGCTGCTGGCGATGTGGCAGAGCGCGGCGGCGATTTTTCGCGTCCGCCCCGACGTGGTGCTCGGCATGGGGGGGTTTACCGCTTTTCCCGGCGGACTGATGGCTTCCCTGCTGGCCAAGCCCCTGGTGATACACGAACAGAATTCGGTGGCCGGGTTGACCAACCGGGTGCTGGCCTGCCTCGCCGACCGCGTGCTGGTGGCCTTTCCGTCCGCTTTCAACAATCGCGGCGACAAGCCGATCGGCTGCCGCAAGCCGGACATGACCTGGTGCGGCAACCCGGTGCGCGCCGATATCGCCGCCCTGCCTGCACCGGGACAACGGATGTCCGGCCGTCAGGGCAAGCTGCGCCTGCTGGTGGTTGGCGGCAGCCTGGGTGCTGCGGCGCTCAACGACGGCGTGCCGCAGGCCCTGGCGCTGATCCCGCAAGCCGACCGCCCGGAAGTCATCCATCAGTCCGGCGCCAGGCACCTGGAAAAGCTCCGGGCCAACTATGCAGCAGCCGGGGTCGCGGCCGACGCCCGCGCGTTCATCGACGACATGGCGAAAATGTATGACTGGTGCGACGTCATCGTATGCCGGGCGGGGGCGCTGACCCTGGCCGAAATTACCGCGGCAGGCGTGGCCAGCGTGCTGGTGCCGTACCCGCACGCAGTGGACGACCACCAGACCGGCAACGCGCGTTTCCTGAGCGAAAACGGCGCGGCGGTGTTGCTGCCGCAACAGGATCTGACGTCGGCGGGGCTGGCCAATTTGTTAACGGGTTTCAGCCGCGAAAAATTGCTGGCGATGGCGCAGGCGGCAAGAAAATTGGCCAAGCCGGAAGCGACCGCGACCGTGGCGCAAGTGTGCATGGAGCTGGCAGGATGAAAATTCATTTACCGCAAAGGACGCAAAGTAACGCAAAGGAATTCCTCGTCATTGGTTTTTCCTTTGCGCCCTTCGCGTCCTTTGTTTGCGGTTAAGAAGGTTCTGAAATGAAACACAAAGTCAAACACGTTCATTTCGTAGGCATCGGCGGCGTCGGCATGAGCGGCATCGCCGAGGTGCTGCTCAACCTGGGTTACGAGGTGAGCGGCTCCGACCTGGGCGACAGCGTCGCTACGCGCCGCCTGAAAAGCCTCGGCGCCCAGGTGTATCAGGGCCATGCCAGCAACAATCTTGAGCGCGCAGACGTGGTGGTGATATCCACCGCGGTCCGGGCCGACAACCCGGAAGTGACTGCGGCGCGAGAGCGCAACATCCCGGTGGTGCCGCGCGCCATGATGCTGGCGGAGCTGATGCGCTTCAAGCAGGGCATCGCGGTGGCCGGCACTCACGGCAAGACCACTACGACTTCCCTGATCGCCAGCATACTCGGCGAGGCGGGCATGGACCCGACCTTCGTCATCGGCGGCAAGCTGGAGGCGGCCGGCTCGAATGCCCGGCTGGGCCAGGGCGAGTTCATCGTCGCCGAGGCCGACGAGTCCGATGCCTCTTTCCTGTACCTGATGCCGGTGATGGCGGTGGTGACCAACATCGACGCCGACCATATGGAAACCTACGGCCACGATTTCGGCCGGCTGAAACAGGCCTTTGTCGATTTCATCCAGCGCCTGCCGTTCTACGGCATGGCGGTGCTGTGTGCGGACGATGCCAACGTGCGCGAGATCATGCCGCGCATCACCAAGCCCCTGATCACCTATGGCGAGTCGGAAACGGCCCAGGTGCGCGCCACCGGCATTCGCCACTGCGGCGGCCAGATGCGCTTCAGGGTGCAGCGCGCAGGGCAGCCGGAACTGGCCGTCACGCTCAACCTGCCCGGCCGGCACAATGTGCTTAACGCACTGGCGGCGATCGCGGTGGCGATGGAAGTCGGCGCATCCGACGCGGCTATTGTCAAGGGCCTGGCCGAGTTTCGCGGCGTCGGCCGCCGTTTCGAGCGTTACGGCGAAGTTGTGCTGCCCGATCACCCTCTCTCCAACTCTCTCCCGCTTGCGGGAGAGAGGGCAATCGTTTCCTCTCCCGCACCCGCAAGGAGTGTCCCCGCCGAGAGCGGCAGTAAAGCTGCTCGCTCTGGCGAGACAGGCGGGAGAGGAAGTTTTACTTTAATTGATGATTACGGCCACCATCCGGTGGAAATGGCGGCGACCCTGGAAGCGGCTCGCGGCGCTTTTCCCGGACGGCGGCTGGTGCTGGCATTCCAGCCGCATCGTTACACCCGCACACGCGATCTGTTCGAGGACTTCGTCAAAGTGCTCTCGACCGTGGATGTCTTGCTGCTGACCGAAGTCTATCCCGCCGGCGAAGCGCCGATCGTGGCGGCAGACGGGCGCGCGCTGGCACGGGCGATACGCGTGGCGGGCAAGGTCGAGCCGATATTCGTGGAAACCACGGCGGAGCTTCCGCAGGGCATTTTTAACGCGGCCCACGACGGTGATGTGGTGCTGATCATGGGGGCCGGGTCGATCGGCCAGGTGCCGGCGAAATTAGTTAAAAGTGCTGAGTCCTGAGTGCTGAATATGTGCGCGAACTTTCAACTTCCCCACTCAGGACTGAGCACTCAGGACTCAGGACTGCGCGGCGAGTTACGCCGCGACGAGCCCATGAGCCGGCACACCAGTTGGCGCGTCGGCGGGCCCGCGGATCGTTTTTATGCACCGGCGGACATTGCCGACCTGTCCCGGTTCCTGCAGGGGCTGGCGGCAGACGAGCCGGTGTATTTCATCGGTTTGGGCAGCAATCTGCTGGTGCGGGACGGCGGAGTGCGCGGCACAGTGGTATTGCTTCATGGCGCGCTCAACCAGATTGGCCTGTGGCACGACCGGGCCGGCGGGGTGGGCGGCGTTTATGCCGAGGCCGGCGTTGCCAGCCCGAAAGTGGCGCGATTCGCGGCGCTGCACGGTTTCGAAGGAGCCGAGTTTCTTGCCGGCATTCCCGGCTCCGTGGGCGGCGCGCTGGCGATGAACGCGGGCTGCTACGGCGCGGAAACCTGGCAGTACGTGACCGAGGTGCTGACCATAGACAGCTTCGGGGAGCTGCGCCGCCGCAAGCCGCAGGATTACGAGATTGGCTACCGGCATGTGGCGCTACGGGCCGGGATCGGCAGCGAATGGTTCGTTGCCGCCTGGTTTTCATTCAAGCGCGGCGACGGCGCGGTTGCGCGGCAAAAGATCAGGGCTCTGCTGGAAAAACGCGTGGCGAGCCAGCCGATCGGCAAGCCCAACGCCGGTTCGGTGTTCCGCAATCCGCCGGGCGATCATGCTGCGCGCCTGATCGAGGCCTGCGGACTGAAAGGCAGCGCGATAGGCGGGGCGGTCGTGTCGCCCAAGCACGCCAATTTCATCGTCAACACCGGCGCGGCGACGGCGGCTGACATCGAGGCATTGATCGCCAGGGTTAAACAAACGGTCAAGGAAAAGCACGGCGTGGAGTTGGAGACGGAAGTGCGGGTTATTGGAGAAGCAAAATAATGTTTTTACCGCAAAGGACGCGAAGGGCGCAAGGGAAACCAAAGCAAGGGGTTTCCTTCGCGTTACTTTGCGTCCTTTGCGGTGAAGAAAAGGGTTTCAAATGATGCAAACACACAAATTCGGCAAAGTCGCGGTGCTGCTGGGCGGAAAATCCGCCGAGCGCGAGGTTTCATTGAAAAGCGGTCATGCGGTGCTGGCGGCGCTGAAAAATCGCGGTGTCGATGCCCATCCGTTCGACCCCGCCGAGCAGGATATGGAGGAGCTGAAGAAACAGGGTTTCGATCGCGCGATGATCTCCCTGCATGGACGCTACGGCGAGGATGGCACGGTGCAGGGCGCGCTCGAATTGATGGGCATTCCCTATACCGGGAGCGGGGTGATGGCCTCCGCGCTGGCGATGGACAAGTGGCGCACCAAGCTGATCTGGCAGGCGGCAGGCATTCCCACGCCGCGCTATGCATTGCTGGATGCGCAAACAGATTTTGCCGCGGTGGCCAGGGATCTTGGCTTGCCGCTGATGGTCAAGCCCGCCGGCGAAGGCTCCAGCATCGGCATGAGCAAGGTGACGGCGGCAGAGGATTTGCCGCGTGCCTACGAACTGGCGGCAAAGAGCGATGCGCTGGTTTTTGCGGAGCAGTTCATCGAGGGCATGGAGCTGACTGCGGCCATCCTCGGGGACAGGGCCCTGCCGTTGATCCGGCTGGAAACGCCGCGCACCTTTTACGATTACGAAGCGAAATACCTGGCAGACAACACCCGCTACCTTTGCCCATGCGGCTTGCCCGCAGAGCAGGAGCGGCAGATACAGGCGCTGGCGTTGCAAGCTTACCGGGTGGTGGGTTGCCGGGGCTGGGCGCGTGCGGATGTGATGCTGGACAAGGGCGGCGCGCCCTATTTCATCGAGATCAACACTTCGCCGGGGATGACCGACCACAGCCTGGTGCCGATGGCGGCGCGGGCGGCGGGTTTGAGTTTCGAGGACCTGGTGATGGCGATTCTGGAACTGGCACGGGTGGGATGAATGCTATCGATCTGGTTTATGAGGTTGGGTTGCGCCAACCCTCACCCCAACCCTCTCCCGCAAGCGGGAGAGGGGGCAAACGTGAAGGGCGCTTGTTTTGATCTGGGATAAGACGCAAATGACATTATGGCTGGCAAATCTGCTTTATGCCCTGGCGGCGGTGCTGCTTCTTTATGCCGTGCTGTTTCTGGTGGTGCACCTGCCTGTTTTCCCGCTGCGCAAGGTGGACGTGAAAGGGGCGCTGGCGCATGTGAACCGCGAGCAGGTGCAGTTCATCGTCACGCGCGAGATGAAAGGGAATTTCTTCACGCTCAATCTCAACCGCACCCGCGACGCGTTCGAGAAGCTGCCCTGGGTGCGCAATGTCAACGTGCGGCGGCGCTGGCCCGACCGCCTGGAAGTGACGATCGAGGAGCACGAGGTGCTGGCGCGCTGGGGCAGTTCGGCGCTGGTGAACACTCACGGCGAGCTGTTCAAGGCCGCCTCCAGCGAGGCGCTGCCGGAATTCAGCGGTCCGCAGGATAGCACCATGGAAGTGAGCCGGTACTACGCGGATTTCAGCCGCCTGCTCAAGCCGCTCAAGCTGGCGCCCACCCACATGACCCTGTCGGACCGGCGTGCGCTTGAACTCAAGCTTAACAACGGGCTGGTGGTGGAATTGGGCAGAGAGAAGGTGCTCGAACGCCTGGAAAAATTCGTCGGGGTATATGAACGGACCATTGCCAGGCTGCCGCAATCCGTGACCTATGCCGATCTGCGCTACCCGAACGGATTCGCGGTGCGTTACCCCGAGATCGCGGAGAAGAAGGCTAAGGGCTAGATGGGTAGGGTGGGCACGTTTTTGTGCCCACGCGAGCGCAACACATCGATATCCGCGTGGGCACGATGAGGCTGTGCCCACCCTACCCAGCTAACAAGGGAGACAGGGATGA
Organism: Pseudomonadota bacterium; assembly: GCA_021801705.1. GTDB lineage: Bacteria > Pseudomonadota > Gammaproteobacteria > Burkholderiales > Sulfuricellaceae > Sulfuricella. The sequence continues at coordinate 1,488 of JAJYXP010000075.1, read as the reverse complement.
GCAAGACCAAGGAACAGAAAAATCTGATTGTCGGACTGGATATAGGCACCTCGAAGATCGTCGCCATCGTCGGAGAAATCCTGCCGGAAGGGCGGATGGAGATCATCGGCATGGGCCAGTCGCCGTCACGGGGTTTGAAGAAGGGTGTGGTGGTCAATATCGAATCTACCGTCAGCGCCATCCAGCGCGCGCTGGAGGAAGCCGAGCTGATGGCCGACTGCAAGATCCGCGAGGTCTACACCGGGATCGCGGGCAGCCATATCAAGAGCATCAACTCGCACGGCATGGTGGCGATCAAGGACAAGGAGGTCAACCAGTCCGACGTCGACCGGGTGATCGAGACCGCACGGGCGGTCAATATTCCGACCGACCAGCAGGTGCTGCATATCCTTACCCAGGAGTTCATCATCGACGGCCAGGAAGACGTGCGCGAGCCGCTCGGCATGAGCGGCGTGCGCCTGGAAGTGAAGGTGCACATCGTCACCGGCGCGATCAGTGCGGCGCAGAACATCATCAAGTGCGTGCGCCGCTGCGGGCTGGAAGTGCGCGACCTGATCCTGCAGCCGCTTGCGTCCAGCATGGCCGTGCTGTCGGAGGACGAAAAGGACCTGGGGGTGTGCCTGATCGACATCGGCGGCGGCACCACCGATATCGCGGTGTTCACCGGCGGGGCCATACGCCATACCTCGGTGATACCCATCGCCGGCGACCAGATCACCAACGATATTGCCATGGCACTGCGGACGCCGACTGCTGACGCCGAAGACCTGAAGATGAAATACGGCTGCGCGCTGCGCCAGTTGGCCGATCAACACGACAAAATCGAGGTGCTGGGCGTCGGCGACCGGCCGTCGCGGCAGCTCTCGCGCCAGACCCTGGCCGAGGTGATAGAGCCGCGGGTGGAGGAGCTTTACAGCCTGGTGCAGGCGGAATTGCGCCGCAGCGGTTTCGAGGAACTGCTTTCGTCCGGCATCGTCATCACCGGCGGCAGCAGTGCGATGGAGGGCATGGCCGAGTTGGGCGAGGAGGTGTTTCACATGCCGGTGCGGCTGGGCATGCCGCAGTATGTGGGCGGGCTGGCCGAGGTGGTGCGCAATCCGCGCTTTGCCACCGGTGTCGGGCTGCTGCTTGCAGGCATGGATCAGCACCAGCGCCACCATTTGGCGGCGATGCAGAACGGTTCGCTGACACAGGTTTTTAATCGGATGAAGAGCTGGTTTCAAGGAAATTTTTAACAATTTTTGGTTTTTGATCTTTGGGTATAACAACAAAGGAGGTAAGCATGTTTGAGATCATGGATACACAAACACAAGAAGCGGTGATCAAGGTGATCGGCGTCGGGGGCTGCGGCGGCAACGCGGTCGACCACATGATCGCCAGCGGCCTGAGCGGGGTCGATTTCATCTGCGCCAACACCGATGCGCAGGCGCTCAAGCGCAACCAGGCCAACGTCACCGTGCAACTGGGCTCGGCCATCACCAAGGGCCT
>JAJYXP010000050.1:5381-15425 GCA_021801705.1 Pseudomonadota bacterium | reverse complement strand
TCTGGGGTAAAATCAACAACAGGGCGAGTACCAGTAGGCATTTTTTACGAATCGGTTTTTAGAGAACTCCAATTATATCAAATGTTTACTGTGTTATTCGCCCTTTTTATGCAAAATTCAGGCTAGGCGCGAGACGCGCAGTTGTGTCGTTCACAACAAGCGGCTCGCAACACCGGAATGCACCCCAGCCAGCCCCAGCCCGAAGGGTTGCTGCATATTCGGGCGTCTGCGGCGTTGCGAGGCTTGCGAATGGAACAACCATTCGCTGCGCCTCGCGCCTTGCATCCATCCCGAATATGCAGCAACGTATGTCCAACTTATCCATTAACGAGCCCTTAGGGAGCAAACGTGGAACGCGATCAGGCACTCAAATTCATGCATGACCTGCTGCGGATGATGCTTTCCAAGAAAGCATCGGATTTGTTCATCACAGCGGACTTTCCCCCTGCCATCAAGGTGGACGGCAGGATGACGCCGGTTTCCAGCCAGAAGCTGACGCCGCAGCACACCAAGGAACTCGCCCGCGCCATCATGAACGACAGGCAGGCGTCCGAGTTCGAGGCGAGCAAGGAGTGCAATTTCGCCATCAGTCCGCAGGATATCGGCCGCTTCCGCGTCAACGCATTCGTCCAGCAGGGGCGAATCGGCCTGGTGCTGCGTACCATCACCACCGAGATCCCAGATATGGACGGCCTCGGCCTGCCGCCCATCCTCAAGGACGTGGCGATGACCAAGCGCGGCCTGGTGATCTTCGTCGGCGGAACCGGCTCGGGCAAATCCACCTCGCTGGCGGGGATGATAGGCCACCGCAACCAGAACAGCTACGGCCATATCATCACCATCGAAGATCCGGTGGAGTATGTGCACGAGCACCGCAACTGCATGGTCACCCAGCGCGAGGTCGGGGTGGATACGGACAGTTGGCAGGTGGCGCTGAAAAACACCCTGCGCCAGGCGCCCGATGTCATCCTGATCGGCGAGATCCGCGATCGCGAAACCATGGAATACGCCATTGCTTTCGCCGAGACCGGCCACCTGTGCATGTCCACCCTGCACGCCAACAGCGCCAACCAGGCGCTGGACCGGATCATCAACTTCTTCCCGGAAGAGAGGCGGCAGCAGTTGCTGATGGACCTGTCCCTCAACCTCAAGGCGTTCATATCGCAGCGGCTGATCCCCAGGGCCGGCGGCAAAGGGCGGGTGGCGGCGATCGAGATCATGCTCAATTCGCCGCTGATCGCCGACCTGATCTTCAAGGGCGAGGTGCATGAAATCAAGGAGCTCATGGCCAGGTCCAACGAACTTGGCATGCAAACCTTCGACCAGGCGCTGTTCAAGCTTTACGAGGCAGACCTGATCAGCTACGAGGATGCGCTGCGCAATGCCGATTCCGTCAACGACCTGCGCCTCAAGATCAAGCTCCACGGCAAGGCAGCCAAGGATGCCGATCTGATGGGCGGGCTCGAGAACCTGGATATTGTCTGACAGTCAGGGCGCCAGCCGCGGGGCCACGCCTATGAGCAATCTTGCGCGACTGCTCGAACAGCACCGCGCCAATCCGGAAAAAATCCTTTACCGCCAGCACATCGCCGATGCCTGGCAGGACTTTTCCGTTCGCGACGTGATGGCGCTGGCGGCGCGCTGGCAGCAGGCTTTTCGCTCACTGGGCTACGAGCGGGGTGATCGCGTGGCGCTGTGCCTGCGCAATGGCGTCGACTGGGTGGCGATCGATCAGGCCGCGCTGGGGCTGGGTCTGGTCGTGGTGCCGTTGTACGCGGACGATAACCCGCAAAATCTGGCCTGGTGCCTGGCCGATTCCGGCGCACGCCTGCTGGTGCTGGAAAACACCCGCCTGCTTGCCGCCCTGACTGGCACCATGCAGGCCCCGCCCACCATCGTCTGCCTGCATGGAGAGGTTCCCGCCCCCGCCATTTCCGCCGGCGGCTGGCTGCCCGAGAGCGGCGGCCCGTTCGAGGTGTCCGACCTGGATGCGCATGCCCTTGCCACCATCGTCTACACTTCCGGCACGACCGGCCGCCCCAAGGGAGTGATGCTGTCCCACCGCAACATCCTGAGCAATGTCGCGGCAGCGCTCGAAGTGGTCAGCCTGCACCCAGGCGATCTGCTGATTTCGGTTCTGCCTCTGTCCCACATGTTCGAGCGCACTTGCGGCTATTATGTGCCGCTTCAGGCCGGCGTGCCGGTTGCCTATGCCCGCTCCGTCAATCAGATCGCCGAGGACCTGGCCGTTCTCAGGCCGACGGTGATGGTGGCGGTGCCGCGGGTGTTCGAGCGCTTCCTGGCGCGCATCGAACAGGCGCTGGCGGCATCCCCGCTCAAACGCGGGCTGTTTCATCTTGCCGTGGCGCTGGGCTGGCGCAGGTTCCGGGGACGCGCCTGCGCCCTGGAGCGGGCGCTGTTCCGGCTGTTGCAGCCCGTGGTTGCCCAGCCGCTGCTGGACCGGCTCGGGGGCTCGATGCGCCTTGCGGTGGTGGGCGGTGCGCCGCTCGAACTGCGCGTGGCGCGCACTTTTCTAGGCCTGGGGCTTTGCATGCTCCAGGGCTACGGCTTGACCGAGGCATCGCCGGTTGTCGCGGGCAACCGGGGAGGGGACAACGACCCCGCCTCGGTCGGCGCGCCCCTGCCGGGGGTGGAAATCCGGCTCAACGAAGCCCGCGAGCTGCTGGTGCGGGGCTCCTCGGTGATGCTGGGTTACTGGCATAACCCGGAAGCCACGGCGGAGGCCTTGGGCGCGGATGGCTGGCTGAATACCGGCGATCTGGCGGAAATCCGGGCCGGAAAGATCTACATCAAGGGGCGCTCCAAGGATATTCTGGTACTGTCCAACGGCGAGAAAGTGTCGCCGCAGAGCGTCGAGATGGCGATACTGGGCGACCCCCTGTTCGAGCAGGTGATGCTGGCGGGCGAAGGCCGCGCCTATCTTGTGCTGCTGGCGGTGAGCCGCGAAAGCGACGAGAAGACGCTGGTCCGCCGCGCCAATGCGCAACTCAAGGATTTCCCGCGCTGGGTGCGGGTACGCCGGGCAATCGCCGTGCAGGAACCGTGGACGCTGGCGGATGGGCTGCTGACGCCGACCATGAAGGTCAAACGTGCCGAAGTCGGCAGAAAATTCAGCGCACAGATAGAGCGTGTTTACCGCAAAGCAATCAGAACGGTTTGACGACCACCAGGATCACTGCCGCCACCAGAATAGGCGTCGGGAATTCATTGAACCAGCGGTAATAGACATGACTGCGGGTATTGCGGTCCTCCCGAAAAACCTTGAGCAGCCTGCCGCAGTACCAGTGATAGCCGATCAGCACGATCACCAGCGCCAGCTTGGCGTGCAACCAGCCGCCGGAAAAGCCGTACCCGAGCCACAGCCACAAGCCGCTGGCAACCACCGCGATGGCGCTGGGCGTCATGATGCCGTTATAGAGCTTGCGCTCCATTACCTTGAAGCGCTCGATGCCGACCGCGTCACTACTCATGGCGTGGTAGACGAACAGCCGCGGCAGGTAGAACAGCGCGGCAAACCAGGTTACCACGGCGATAATATGAAACGCTTTGATCCAGAGCATGCTGATCCCCGTAGCTGCTAAAATGCGGGCAATTATACCACAAGGGCACTCCGGCTTGCTGTCCGCTCTTGTCCCTTGTCCTCGGGTGATTTGGCCGAGGGTATGCGACCCGCAGGGGAGTGTAGGGGAGACTGCCAGCGAACGAAAGATCGTATGTACCACAAGGGCACTCCGACTTTCTGTCCGCTGAAACTGCCAGCGGACGAAAGATCGTATGTAGCGTAACGGGGGTGAAGGTGAAAGACGGAAAATGGCGGGCGCGGATCGGGAAATTGAAGCCGGATTGGCTCACGCTGGTGTTGCTGGGGCTGATAGTCTATGTCTGGTTCCGCCCGCCGGCATGGGTGTCCGACGAGAACCGCGCGGCGCCGGAGATGCAGGCAACCCTGCTCGAGGGCAGCAAAATCGACCTTACCCAGTTGCGCGGCAAGGTGGTGCTGGTCAACTTCTGGGCGGTCTGGTGCCCCTTCTGCCGCCACGAAATGCCCGACATGGAACGCTTCTACCGCGACTACCGGGCGCGCGGCTTCGAGATTCTGGCCCTTAGCCAGGACGATGCGCCGGAACCGGTGCGCCAGTTCCTGGCCAAGGAAGGCTACCATTTTCCGGTGGCAATGGCGGATGCCGGACACGCCGCCGCTCTCGGCGGAGTGAGCCGGCTGCCGACTTCGTTCATCATCGACAAGCGGGGCCGGGTGCGCCATAAAATCAGCGGGCAAGTGCACTATGCCCGGCTGGAGGATTTGGTGAAGCCGTTGCTCGCCGAAAAATAGGAAGCTACGCTTCGATACCCTGGCTGTGCAGGTATTCCTCGTAGTTCCCGGCGTAATGCCTGAAGCCGCCCTTGCCGTCGAGTTCCAGAATCTGGGTGGCGAGCGACGAGATCAGCTGGCGGTCGTGGCTGACGAAGATCAGCGTGCCCTTGTACTGCTCCAGCGCGAGGTTGAGGGATTCGATCGACTCCATGTCCATGTGGTTGGTCGGTTCGTCCATCACCAGCACATTGGGCCGTTCCAGGATCAGCTTGCCGTAGAGCATGCGGCCCTTTTCGCCGCCGGACAGCACGCGCACGGACTTCTTCGAGTCGTCGCCGGAAAACAGCAGCCGGCCGAGCGTGGCGCGGATGATCTGGTCATCGTCGCTTTTGCGCCCCCAGCGCTCCATCCACTCGAACAGGGTCATGTCATCCTCGAAATCTGCATGGTGGTCCTGGGCGAAGTAGCCGATCTTGGCTTTTTCCGCCCATTTCACGTTGCCCTGGTCGGGCTCGACCTCGCCCACCAGGGTTTTCAGCAGGGTGGACTTGCCGGCCCCGTTGGGGCCGATGATGGCGAGGCGCTGGCCGGCGTCGAGCAGCAGGTTGAGGCTGTGGAACAATACCTTGTCGTAGCCTTTGGCGACATCCAGCAGCTCCACCGCCTGGCGGTGGAGTTTTTCCCGGTCGTCGGTTTCGAAACGGATGTAGGGATTCTGGCGGCTGGAAGGCTTGACCTCGACCATGCCCTGCTTGAGCTTGTCGACCTGACGGGCGCGGCTGGTCGCCTGGCGCGCCTTGGAGGCGTTGGCGGAAAAGCGGGCGACGAAGGCCTGCAATTCGGCCACCTGTTCCTTTTTCCTGGCGTTGTCGGAAAGCATCCGCTGGCGCGCCTGCGTCGAAGCGACCATGTATTCGTCGTAGTTGCCGGGATAAATGCGGATCTCGCCATAGTCCAGGTCGGCCATGTGGGTGCATACGCTGTTCAAAAAATGCCGGTCGTGGGAGATGATGACCATGGTGCTGGAACGCGCGTTGATCACGTCTTCCAGCCAGCGGATGGTGTTGATGTCGAGGTTGTTGGTGGGCTCGTCCAGCAGCAGGATGTCGGGATCGGAAAACAGGGCCTGCGCCAGCAGCACGCGCAGCTTGAAGCCGGGGGCGACCTCCCGCATCGGGCCGCTGTGCAGTTCCACTGGAATGCCCACCCCGATCAGCAACTCGCCGGCGCGGGATTCGGCGGTGTAGCCGTCCAGTTCGCCGAACAGGGTTTCCAGCTCGGCGGCTCGCATGTAGTCTTCCTCGGTCGCTTCCGGGTTGGCGTAGATCGCGTCCTTTTCCTGCTTCACCTGCCACAGTTCGGTGTTGCCCATCATCACCACGTCGAGCACCACGCTGTCCTCATAGGCGAACTGATCCTGGCGCAGCTTGCCCAGGCGTTCGCCGGGATCGATCGAGACGTTGCCCGCGGACGGCTCCAGGTCGCCGCCGAGGATTTTCATGAAAGTGGACTTGCCGCAGCCGTTGGCGCCGATCAGGCCGTAGCGGTTGCCTTCGCCGAACTTGACCGAAACATTCTCGAACAGGGGCTTGGCCCCGAACTGCATGGTGATGTTGAAGGTGGAAATCAATGCGTAAAACCCCGGTAAATTGCTGTTAAAACCTGACATTATAACAAACCCGCAAGATAAACCCAGATTATCCATTAGGCGGCCAGGAGCCCTGACGGGCCCGGTCTTATCAGCTACAATCTAACAATTACAGACTATGCCTGGACAACGATGGTTCCCCATTTAACCACAGCGCTTACCGGCCCGCTGCTCGCCCTGGAACGGCATCTCCTGGACGAGCAGCCGCGCATCGAGCACTGGTTCCGCACCCGGTGGCAGGATCACTCCGCGCCCTTCTACGCCTCGGTGGACCTGCGCAATAGCGGCTTCAAGCTGGCGCCGGTGGATACCAACCTGTTCCCCGGCGGTTTCAACAACCTCAACCGCGATTTCATGCCGCTGTGCGTGCAGGCGGCGATGGCGGCGGTGGAGAAGGTCTGCCCCGTGGCGCAGCGCTTCCTGCTGATTCCGGAAAACCATACCCGCAACATCTATTACCTGCAGAATGTGGCGACGCTGGTCCAGATCCTGCGTCATGCCGGTCTGCAGGTGCGCATCGGCAGCCTGCTGCCGGAAATCACCGCGCCCACCACGCTGGACCTGCCGGACGGCCTTCAGATCACCCTGGAGCCGATCAGGCGCGAGGGGGACAAACTCAAGCTGGACGGCTTCGACCCCTGCGCCATCGTGCTCAACAACGACCTCTCGGCCGGCATCCCGGATATCCTCAAGGGCCTGAAACAGCCCATCATCCCGCCCCTGCACGCGGGCTGGGCGACAAGGCGCAAAACCAATCATTTCAGCGCCTACGACCAGGTGGCGCAGGAATTCGCTGCCATCATTCACATCGACCCGTGGCTGATCAACCCCTATTTCGACGATTGCCGCGAAATCAATTTTCAGGAGCGCAGCGGCGAGGAATGCCTGGCGGCGAAAGTGGACGAACTGCTCAAGGACATCCGCGAAAAATACCGCGAATATGGCGTTGAAAATACCCCCTTCGTCATCGTCAAGGCCGATGCGGGCACCTACGGCATGGGCATCATGACGGTGAAGGACGCGTCCGAGGTGAAAGGCCTCAACCGCAAGCAGCGCAACAAGATGTCGGTGATCAAGGAAGGCCGGCAGGTCAGCGAAGTGATCATCCAGGAAGGGGTTTACACCTTCGAGAGCATCAACCAGGCTGTGGCCGAACCGGTGGTGTACATGATGGACCACTTCGTGGTGGGCGGCTTCTACCGCGTCCACACCGGACGCGGCAAGGACGAGAACCTCAACGCTCCCGGCATGCATTTCGTGCCGCTGGCCTTCGAAACCTCCTGCACCCTGCCCGACTGCGCCGCCGGCCCCGATGCTCCGCCCAACCGCTTCTATGCCTACGGCGTAGTAGCGCGCCTGGCCTTGCTGGCAGCGGCGATAGAGCTGGAAGACACGGCCCGGTGAAACGCTCCGTCAGCAGAACCTCCACGCCCTGCTGCGAAACAGTCCATAGACGATCTGTGTTGATCCGTATCCATCCGTGGCTAATGGCGGTTTTTTAATCGCGCCCCGTTGATCCAGACAGTATCAAAAAAGGCGGCACCAAGCCGCCTTCCCGCGCATGTCGAAAAATTACTGGATAGCCAGCTTCTTGGCTGCAACACCTGTCTTTTTCGGCAGCGTCAGCTCCAGCACGCCGTCGCTGTATTTGGCTTTCGCCGCTGCATCATCGATGTCATGGCCGAGGGTAAAGCTGCGGAAAACCTTGCCGTAATAGCGCTCGCTGCGCAGCACTTTCTCGCCTTCTTTTTCCTCTTTTTCCTTCTTCACCTCGGCGCTGACGCTGACCTGGTTGCCGTCGATGGTGACATGAATATCGTCCTTCTTGACGCCGGGAATTTCGGCATGGACGGTGTAGTCTTTTTCGTTTTCGGTTATGTCCAACTTTATTTGCATCTGCTGAGACAAACCCTCGAAGCGCACCGGCCGGAAAAAACCCCGGAAAATATCGTCAAAAGGCTCGAACGAAAGGTCAAAAGGATCGTATCGTTTAATATTCGCCATAATCAGTCCTCCTTATGAAAAACCGGCAGAAACAATTCAAAGAATGCGGCAAATTGCCCGCTGCTGGTTTCAATATAGGAGACATCGGTTGTTTTTCAAGGACGGCAAGCGACCTCCCTTTCTGGCGCACAGGTTTTCAACTTTTTGATTTTGATTGTAAACTGTTGAAATAATTTGCCGAGTCGGATCACTAGCTTTCAACATGCCCCATAAAATGCAAAATCCGAAATTCAAAAACGAACACTTTGTCGCGTGGTTCCGTTCCGCCGCGCCCTATATCCACGCCTTCCGCGGAAAAACTTTTGTCGTCGCCTTCGGTGGCGAGGTGGTGAGCGAAGGGCAGTTTATCGGGCTGGCGCATGACCTGAACCTGCTCAACAGCCTCGGCGTGCGTTTGGTGCTGGTGCATGGCGCGCGGCCGCAGATCGAGGAGGAACTCACCGAGCGCGGCGCGGCGATCCGCTACGCCGGCGGCATGCGCGTGACCGATGATGACGCCCTGAAATGCGTCAAGGAGGCGGCCGGCACGGTGCGGGTGGAAATCGAGGCGCTGCTTTCCATGGGGCTGGCCAATTCGCCCATGGCCGGCGCCGACATACGCGTCGCCAGCGGCAACTTCGTCACCGCCAAGCCTATGGGTGTGCGCGGCGGGGTGGACTTGATGCATACCGGCGAGGTGCGGAAAATAGACGCGGTCGGCATACGCCGCCGCCTTGACGCGAACGAAATGGTGCTGCTTTCCCCGCTCGGTTATTCCCCCACCGGGGAGGTGTTCAACCTGTCGCTGGAAGATGTCGCCACTGCCGCCGCCATCACGCTGGACGCCGACAAGCTGGTTTTCTTCATGGACACCGCCGGGGTTGCCGGCAAGGGCGGCGAGCTGCTGCGCGAGTTGACCGTGGCCGAGGCGGAGTCTGTCCTCGCCTTACCCGCTGCGCTGCCGGCGGATGTGGGTTACTACCTGCCATGCGCGATCCGCGCCTGCCGCAACGGCGTGGCGCGGGCGCACCTTATCAGCCGCCATACCGACGGCGCCTTGCTGCAGGAGCTGTTCACCCACGAAGGCATCGGCAGCATGGTTACCGAGGCTGCGTTGGAAACGCTGCGTCAGGCGACAATCGACGATGTCGGCGGCATACTCGCGCTGATCGAGCCGCTGGAAGCCGAGGGCATACTGGTGCGGCGCTCGCGTGAACTGCTGGAAATGGAAATCGACCGCTTCAGCGTGCTGGAGTACGACGGCCTGATCATCGGCTGTGCCTCGCTCTACCCGTTCCCGGAAGAGCAGGCGGCGGAGCTGGCGTGCATGGCGGTTCACCCGGACTATCGCGGCGCCGGGCGGGGCGAAGCGCTGCTAGAGCACATGCAGGTCAGGGCGCAGGAAAAAGGATTCAAACATCTGTTCGTGCTCACCACCCGCACCGCCCACTGGTTCCTGGAGCGCGGGTTTACCGAGACCGGCGTGGACAAGCTGCCCAAGGCCAAGCAGGGGCTGTACAATTACCAGCGGCGCTCGAAAGTTTTTTCAAAGCCTTTGTAAAAAGGTAATATAAAAAAATATGCTCAAGTCAAGGGGGAGTGTGAAACGCACATCGAGGCTGCTTTTCTGGCTGGCGGGCTTGCTCGCCATGCTGCCCGCGCACCTGGCGGCGGAGCCGCAAGCGCTGGAAATCGCGATCTTCCCCTACCTATCCACCCGCACCCTCCTGACCCGCTACCAGCCCTTGCAGGCCTACCTGGAGAAAAAGCTGCAAAGGCCGGTGCTGCTGGTCACCACTCCCGATTTCCGCACCTTCGCCGAGCGCACCCAGCGGGGTGAATACCGCTATGTGATTACCGCTCCGCACTTCGCCCGCCTGGCGCAGAAAGAAGCGGGCTACCAGCCCATGCTGATGGCGAAGGCAAACCTTGTCGCCATCGCCGTGGTGGAAAAGAACAGCCCCCTGCGCAACGTGGCGGAGTTGCGCGGCAAAACCATCGCCGTTCCCGACCCGCTCGCCATCGTCTCCATGCTGGGGGCGCAACTGCTGCACGCCAACGGCCTGATTCCCGGCAA
>JAJYXP010000050.1:0-5281 GCA_021801705.1 Pseudomonadota bacterium | reverse complement strand
GCCGCGGCGGTGGCCCTTGCGCTCGCGATGCTGGCGGCCCTGAGTTACTGGCTCACGCGCCCGCTCATCCGGCTTACGCGTGCCGCTCAAGAAGTTAGCGGCGGCAATTTTGAAATCTCGCTGCCGGTGCCGTCCCGCGACGAAGTCGGCATTCTTACCGCCACTTTCAACGGCATGGCCGCCGCGGTTCGCTCCCGGGTCGCGGACCTGAAGGAAGCGGAGAAGCTGCAGCGCAGCTATCTCGCCCAGGCGGAGAATGAGCACGCGCGCCTGGCCGCGCTGCTCTCCGCGATGAACCTGGGCATCCTGTTCGTGGGCACCGACAACCGGGTGATCTACTACAATCCCGCCTTCCTGCGCATATGGATGATCCCAGAAGACAAGGAACTGATCGGCAAGCCCACCACGGAAATATTGAGCCTGTCCACCAATGTGCTGGCGCGGCCCGATCATTTTTCCCGCCACCTGCTGGAGGTGACACAGACCCACGAGATCTCCGACAGTTTTGAAATCCAGATGGCGGACAGACGGGTGGTGACCCAGATTACCTACCCGGTACATGACAAGGAGGGCCGACTCATCGGCCGCCTGTGGATTTACGAGGATATCACCCGCGAGCGCCAGACCGCCGAACAGCTCATCTACCTGGCGGAGCGCGATTTCCTCACCGGCCTGTACAACCGCCACCGCTTCCAGGAGGAACTCGGCAAGATGACCGCCGACTCGGACCGGCGCGGCTCCACGGGCGCCTTGCTGTTCTTCGACCTGGACGAGTTCAAGTACGTCAACGACACCTACGGCCACAGCACCGGCGATGCCATGCTGATCCGGGTGGCGGGAGAGGTGAGCGCGCTCACCCGGTGCAACGAGATATTCAGCCGCCTGGGTGGCGACGAGTTCGCCATCCTGCTGCCGGAAACCAGCGAGCATGAAGCCTGCGCCCTGGCCGAGCGGGTCGTGCGGGCAGTGGCGCAAATCCCGTTCCGCTTCGAGGGGCAGAACCTGCGCCTCACCTCCAGCATGGGCGTCGCGCTCTACCCCGAACACGCCGAAAACGCCGAGGATCTGGTCACCCACGCCGACATCGCCATGTACCAGGCCAAGGACGCGGGCAAGAACACCTGGCGGGTTTACCGCCCGGACCTCGACATGTCGAAGGCGATGGTCACCCGCCTGTCCTGGAACGAGCGCATCGGTGATGCCCTGGAAAACGCCCTCTTGCGACTGCACTTCCAGGGCGTCTACCGGGCCCAGGACGGCGGCCTTTCCCACCTGGAGGCGCTGGTGCGCATGATGGACACGGAAAACCCCGGGCAGATCATCATGCCCGGCCATTTCATCACCTTCGCGGAGAAAAGCGGCAAGATCCAGGAAATCGACCGCTGGGTGATCCGCGCCAGCATCGAGTTGCTGGCCTCCTCCCCCGACATCCCGCCCATCGCGGTGAACATCTCCGGCCGCTCCTTCGACGACCCCACCCTGCCCCGGCACATCGCCGGGCAACTGGCCCACTACCGGGTGAAACCCTGCCGCCTGCTGGTGGAGCTGACCGAAACGGCGGCGGTCTCCGACCTGCACGACGCCCAGCGCTTTATCGAGGCGCTGCGCCAGACCGGTTGCACGGTGTGCCTGGACGACTTCGGCACAGGCTTTTCCTCTTTCGCCTATCTCAAGCACCTGGACGTCGACATCCTCAAGATCGACGGCCTGTTCATCCGCAACCTGCCCAACGACCACGACAACCAGCTATTCGTCAAAGCCATCGTGGACGTGGCGAGCGGCATGAGGAAAACCACCGTGGCGGAGTTCGTCGAGGATCGCGAAACCCTGGAAATGCTGAAACGCTTCGGCGTCGACCTGGTACAGGGGTATCATCTGGACCGGCCGCGCGCCGATCATCCGGCGATTATTAACCCGGATATTTCATATAGTGTACAAGCAATTAACTCGCACCCTCGCTAGTAGTCAGTCATGTTGAATTTCCGGGATGTAGGTCGGGCTTCAGCCCGGCTTGTCGGGTTAAAACCCGACCTACGATGGCGATTTCATGTTGACTGACTACTGGTTCCTTGTACCCTTTGCGTATCCAAGGTGAATGAACTGCGGGTTTTCAGGTTAATGGCAGATTAAGCGTAAACTTTGCGCTATCATGCAGGTTTTTGGTTAAGTACGGAGAGACAAGCATGGCAAGAACAGTGAAATGCGTGAAGCTCGGCCGCGAAGCGGAAGGGCTGGATTTTCCGCCCTATCCCGGCGAGCTCGGCAAGCGGATCTATGAGACCGTTTCCAAGGAAGCCTGGGCCGCCTGGCTCAAACACCAGACCATGCTGATCAATGAAAACCGCCTCAACATGGCCGATCCGAAAGCGCGCAAGTATTTGGCCGAGCAGGTGGAGTCGTACTTTTTCGGCAGCGGGGCGGATGCGGTATCGGGCTTCGTGCAGCCGAAGCATTAACGCCCTGCCATGACGAGTCTCTACGCTCAGGAATATTATATCAACCGCGAGCTTGGCCAGCTCGCCTTCAACCGGCGCGTGCTGGCGCAGGCGGAGGATGAACGCAACCCGCTGCTGGAGCGGCTGAAGTTTCTGTGCATCGTCAGCAGCAACCTGGACGAGTTCTTTGAGGTGCGCGTTGCCGGCCTGAAGGAGCAAATGGCCCTCCACGCCAATGTGACCGCCCCGGATGGCATGCCGGCTCGCCAGGTGTTCATGCAGGTAGGCAAGCAGGTGCACCAATTGGTGGGACATCAATACAGGCTCCTGAACGAGGTGATCCTGCCGGAACTGTCGCGCCACGATATCCGCTTCCTGCGCCGCACCCACTGGAACGAAGAACAGAGCGACTGGATCAAGGACTTCTTTTTCCGCGAGCTGATGCCGGTGCTTTCCCCGATCGGGCTTGATCCCGCCCATCCTTTTCCCAAGGTGCTGAACAAGAGCCTGAATTTTGCCGTCGAACTGGAAGGCAAGGATGCCTTCGGGCGCGCGTCCGGCGCCGCCATTGTGCAGGCGCCGCGCTCCCTGCCGCGCGTGATTCAGATGCCGCCGAAAATTGCGGGCTATGAATACGGTTTCGTATTCCTCTCCTCGATTTTGCACGCCCATGTCGGCGAGCTGTTTTCCGGCATGCAGGTAAAAGGCTGCTACCAGTTCCGCGCGACGCGCAATTCAAATCTGTTCGTGGACGAGGAGGAGGTCAAAAATCTGCGCGAAGCGCTGCAGGAGGATCTGCCGCAGCGTAATTTCGGCAATGCTGTGCGCCTTGAGGTGGCGGACAACTGCTCGCACGAAATGGCCAATTTTCTGTTGGCGCAATTCAACCTGGGCCAGGAAGACCTGTACCAGGTCAAAGGCCCGGTCAACCTGGTGCGGCTGATACAGATCCCGGGCCGGGTGGACCGTCCCGATCTCAAATATCCGTCTTTTATCCCCAGCATTCCCGCGGCGGTGGCGAAACAGCCCGACATGTTCCAGGCGATCGGCAACGGCGATATCCTGCTGCATCATCCCTACCAGGCATTCAGCCCGGTCATCGACTTCATCCGTCAGGCGGCGCAGGATCCCGACGTGCTGGCGATCAAGCAGACCATCTACCGCACCGGTACCGAATCCGTCCTGATGGAAGCCCTGATCAAGGCGGTGAAGAGCGGTAAAGAGGTCACCGTGGTGGTTGAGCTGATGGCGCGTTTCGACGAGGAGGCCAATATCAACTGGGCGCAACGCCTGGAAGAGGCGGGCGCCCACGTGGTGTATGGCGTCGTCGGCTACAAGACCCATGCCAAGATGCTGATGGTGGTGCGGCGCGAGAAGAGTGGCTTGCGCCGCTACGTTCATCTCGGCACGGGTAATTATCATGCAAGCACTGCCAAGCTCTATACCGATTTTGGCTTGTTCACCTGCAATCAGCAGATCGGCTGCGATGTCAACGACGTCTTCATGCAGCTCACCGGCTTGGGCAAGGCGGGCAAGCACACCTATCTCTTGCAGGCGCCATTTACCATGCATCCGCAAATGCTGGCGGCAATCAACGCCGAGGCGGAGCATGCGCGCGCCGGCAAGAAGGCCGTCATCATTGCCAAAATGAATGCCCTGCTCGAACCCCAGATCATCAGCGCGCTGTATGATGCCTCCAGCGCGGGGGTCAAGATCGACCTGATCGTGCGCGGAGTGTGCGCGCTGCGGCCGGGCATTCCGGGCGTGTCGGAAAATATCCGGGTGCACTCCATTATCGGCCGCTTTCTCGAACATTCGCGCATTTTCTATTTCTACAACGGCGGCGCGCGCGATATTTTTCTTTCCAGCGCGGACTGGATGCAGCGCAATTTCTTCCGTCGCGTCGAAGTCTGTTTCCCGGTGCTGGATGCGAAGCTGAAAAGACGGGTCATCAAGGAGGGGCTGGCGCCTTACCTCAAGGACAACTGCCAGACCTGGGAAATGGGTTCGGATGGGGAATACCGCCACAAATGCCCGCGCAAGGGCAGCAATGTCGTCTGCGCACAGACACAGCTCCTGCAGGAACTGACGCAGCCGCTGAAAGGGTGATGAGTAAGCAGATTTCACCCCTCACCCATACCCAGACTTCATACTGCTGTCACAAAACGGGCTTAGCATCCCCCGCATAGTCAAAGAGCGCGGGGGGCAGTTCGATGCACAATACCAGTTTAGGATTTTCCGGCGGTTCGCCGGGGAAGGCGAAGTTTCAGTCTAAGGCTGTCATTCATACCACTATGGCGCCTTGCTTGCCCTCAGGAAATTTGGCTGAGGGTTCGGCGCTCACCATACAGGAAATCTGGCCGGTTGAAAAACCGCCGGCCGAGACAGGCAGAATAACGGTGCAGTTGAAAAGGATCATCGAGCAGCGCTTGTTGATGGCTGTTTTCCAGCCGATTATCTCAATGGCCCGGGGCGAAATAATCGGCTATGAGGGGCTGATCCGTGGACCTGCCGACAGTCCTTTGCATGCGCCGTTCAGCCTGTTCCGCGCCGCGAGCGAACATGGCCTGTCTGTCGAAATAGAGCGCCTGGCGCGCCAGGTGGTGCTTGAAAGTTTTGCCCGGCTCGCGCTGCCGGGCAAGCTCTTCCTCAATGTCAGCCCGGAGTGCCTGTTGCGGCGCAATGCCAAGCATGGCGAAACCCTGAGCTACATCCAGCAGCTCGGGCTTCGCCCTGACCGGGTCATCATCGAGCTGACGGAGAGCCAGCCGACCTACGACTACACGCTGCTGCGCGATGCGGTGACGCACTATCGTGCGATGGGATTCGAAATCGCCATTGACGAC
>JAJYXP010000077.1 GCA_021801705.1 Pseudomonadota bacterium | reverse complement strand
TTCTGGGGTAAAATCAACAACAGGGCGAGTACCAGTAGGCATTTTTTACGAATCGGTTTTTAGAGAACTCCAATTATATCAAATGTTTACTGTGTTATTCGCCCTTTTTATGCAAAATTCAGGCTAGCTGTTGAATAGCCGTTTCACGCTGACGTCGGCGGTTTCCGCAGCGTCGAACTCGAGCAGGTCGGCGGGCTGGAAATTGAACATGCGCGCCACGATCACGTCGGGAAACTGGTCGATGCGCACGTTGTTGAGATTGACGCTGTCGTTGTAGAACTCGCGCCGGTCGGCGATCGCGTTTTCCAGGCCGGTGATGCGTCCCTGCAGGTGCTGGAAGTTTTCATTGGCCTTGAGTTCCGGGTAGGCTTCGGCCACCGCGAACAGGTTGCCGATCATGCCGCGCAACTGCGCCTCGGCGGCGCCGAGCGCGCCCATATCATGGCTCTCGCGCGCGGCAGAAACCTGGGCGCGCGCCTTCATCACTTTCTCCAGGGTTTCCTGTTCGTATTGCATGTATTGCTTGCAGGTTTCCACCAGTTTGGGCAGTTCGTCGTGGCGCTGCTTCAGCAGTACGTCGATGTTGGCCCAGGCTTTTGCAATGTTGTGCTTGAGTGCCACCAGGCCGTTGTAGAGCATGATGAAATAGATCGCGACAACCAGCAGAATGGCAAGCAGAACGAGGAATCCCATGGCGGCTCCTTTCACGGCGACATAGCCTGCGCCCATTTTAGCCTCAATCCGCCCGGATTCGCCAGTTCCCGCCGCGCCCGCGGCTGTGGAGCTTTCCGGCGAATGGGGCGGCGCTTTGCAGGCCGTTCAGACCGATTTTTAGGCTGAAGGCCGGCCTTTATTTCCGGCCACCAGGTGAGTCACTTTGGGGGGCTCGCTGCCGAGATGAAACGCCCGTGCCTGCTCGCTGACATCCCGGTCCGCCACGGTCACCCGCTCGTGCTGGCGCAAATGTTCAAGCCATGATTCGACCATGAAGCATTCCACGAAGCGTCCGGGATCCTCGATATCGTTGAACAGTTCCCACATGAATGCACCGTCGCGTCGCCGGACCCGCCTGATGCTATGCATGATCTGCGAAAATTCTTGGGCTCTTGCCGGATCTATCCGGTATTCCACCGTCACCATCACCGGCCCTCTATCCATTTCGAAGTATTCGGCCACCATCGGCGTAGCCCAGTGCATCGACGGCGAAAGATCGGCGACATCGTGCAGCCCGATCAGGTATCGCCATGTCGCGGCTATCCCGGCCAGCGCGCCGGCGGCGGCCACCGTAAGCGCCTCGGGAATGCCGATCCACGAAGCGACTTGCCCCCAGAGTGCGCTGCCCGCCGCCATCCCCCCCGTGAACGCGACCCAGAAGAAGGCCAGGCCGCGCGCCCGGACCCACCCCGGCAGGGCGGTCTGGGTTGCCGTCATCAGTGACGAGACGACGCTGAGCCAGGCCACTCCCGTAACCAGCATTGCAGCTCCGGCCGCATACACGTTTCCGCTGTGGGCAAGCGCCAGCATGGCAAGCGTGTAAAGCACGGTCGCGCCGGCCACGATCCTGTCCCGTGATACACGGCCGTGAACACGCGGCAGCAGCAACGCGCCGCCGATGGCGCCAATCCCCAGGCAGGCCAGGAACAGCCCATAAGTGCCGGGACCGCTGTTCAGCTCCTGCCGGACGATCAGGGGCAATAATGCCCAGGAGGCGCTTGCGAACACAAAAAAGGCAACACCCCGGGTGAGCACCGCCCTCAGTTCCGGGGAATGCCGCGCATAACGCAATCCGGCGCGGACCGCTCCGAAGAGCCGTTCCGCAGGCAATTCACTTTCCCTGGCCGGGCGTTGCCAGCTTTTCAGGGCGGCGATTACGGCTAGAAATGAGATGGCGTTCAGGATAAAGACGACTCCGGGCCCGGCTGTGGCGATGATCAATCCGGCAAGCGCCGGGCCAATGGCCCGGGAAACGTTCATTCCAATTGTATTCAGGCCGATGGCAGCATGGAGCTCGGCACGCGGAACCAGTTCCGGCGTGACCGCGCCCCATGCCGGCATCATCATCGCGGTGCCCATGCCGAGCGCGAAAGTAAAGGCCAGTAGCAGCGGTGCCGTGGTTAACCCGGTCAGGGTGAGAACGCCGAGCATTGCCGCCACGATCATCATCCATACCTGGGTTGCGATCAGGTAGCGTCGCCGGTCGACGATATCGGCCAGAGCGCCCGCGGGCAAAGCCAGCAGGAATACCGGGGAAGTCGTGGCCGCCTGTACCAGTGCCACCATCAGGGGGCTGGGCGCAAGCGATGTCATGAGCCAGCCGGCACCGACTTCGTGCATCCACGAACCGATGTTGGAGAAAATCGAGGCAACCCACAGCATCCGGAACACCGGATGATAGAGCGGCGACCAAGGGCCTGTTGCGGGTACTTTTGTAATGTTAATACTCATCTTGGATTGCATCTGCCATGATGCGGCACCGCCCACACCATTCGAATCGCCGGGCAGGTTTTGCCCCGGCATGACATAGCCTGCATCCATTTTAGCCTCAATCCGCCTGAATTCGCCAGTTGCCGCCGAACGGGCTGGAGGAGTCACTTCCCGGCTGCTATATTGAAATTCGAATTACTCCTCAAAAGGGCCTGGCATGACCGATATCGCGAAGTTGCTGGGAAATGAGGCGGAAAGCTTGCTGACTTACCAGTGCAAGGGGATACCCAGGGCGATGCTGCACTTGCCCGGGCCGGATTACGTGGACCGCGTGGTGGCGCAGAAGGATCTCAAACCCGGCGTGCTGCGCTCGCTGCAATGCCTGTTCGGCCATGGCCGGCTGGCGGGCAGCGGCTATCTGTCGATCCTGCCGGTGGATCAGGGCGTTGAGCATTCGGGCGGCGCGTCCTTCGCCCCCAACCCGATCTACTTCGACCCGGAAAATATCGTCAGGCTCGCCATGGAAGGCGGCTGCAATGCCGTTGCCTCGACCCTGGGCGTGCTGGGGTCGGTGGCGCGCAGGTATGCGCACAAGATCCCGTTCATCGTCAAAATCAACCACAACGAGATGCTGACCTACCCGGAAGCCTATGACCAGACCCTGTTCGCCAGCGTCGATCAGGCGTTCGACATGGGCGCGGTGGCGGCGGGCGCGACGGTGTATTACGGCTCGCCCGAGTCGCGCCGCCAGATACTCGAAATCTCCGAGGCCTTCGCCCACGCCCACGAGCTCGGCATGGCCACGGTGCTGTGGGCCTATCTGCGCAACCCCGGCTTCAAGAAGGACGGGGTGGACTACCATACCAGCGCCGATCTCACCGGCCAGGCCAACCACCTTGCCGCCACCATCGCGGCCGACATCATCAAGCAGAAACAGGCCCAGAACAACGGTGGCTACACGGCGATCAAGTTCGGCAAGACCCATCCCAGGGTATATAGCGAGCTGACCAGCGATCACCCCATCGACCTCGTGCGCTACCAGGTTGCCAACTGCTACATGGGGCGGGCCGGCATGATAAACTCCGGCGGTGCGTCGGGCGAGAACGATCTCGGCCAGGCGGTGCGCACCGCCGTGATCAACAAGCGTGCCGGGGGCATGGGGCTGATCTCAGGGCGCAAGGCATTCCAGAAGCCGATGCAGGATGGCGTGACGCTGCTCAACGCGATTCAGGACGTGTATCTGTCCAGGGATGTGTCTATCGCCTGAGAAGCCCGTTTGAAAATACTGCGGTCATGGACAAAGCCAGGCTGTTGCCTGGCTTTACCGCTTTTAGGAGTGCAAAAATGAGCAAACTGTTTTCGCGCTTCAAGTTGCGCGGCGTGGAGTTCAAGAACCGGATTTTCGTTTCCCCCATGTGCCAGTATTCCGCACGGGACGGCATGGCCGATACCTGGCACCTGGTTCATCTGGGCGGACGCGCCGTCGGCGGGGCGGGACTGGTGATGGTGGAAGCGACCGCGGTCGCGCCGGAAGGGCGCATCTCTCCCCACGATCTCGGCCTGTGGTCAGATCGCCATGCCGATGCCCTGGCGCCCGTTGCGAAATTCATCCGGGAGCAGGACGCGGTCCCTGCCATCCAGCTTTCCCACGCCGGGCGCAAGGCGTCCACCGATGTGCCCTGGCTAAGCCGCAGCCCGCTGGGGCCGGAAAATGGCGGATGGCCGGTGGTCGCGCCCAGCGCCATACCGTTCGCGCCCGGCTCGCCGTTGCCGCGCGAGTTGGCGGAGGCGGAGCTGGACGGCATCGTGGCCCAGTTCGCCGCCGCCGCCCGGCGCGCTCTGGCTGCCGGTTTCGAGGTGGCGGAAATCCACATGGCCCACGGTTACCTGCTGCACCAATTCCTGTCGCCGCTCGCCAACCGCCGGACCGATGCCTATGGCGGCAGCCTGGAAAACCGTGCCCGCCTGCCACTGCGGGTGGCGCGGGCAGTGCGCGAGGTCTGGCCGCAGGCGCTGCCGCTGTTCGTGCGCATTTCCGCGACGGATTGGGTGGAGGGTGGCTGGGACCTGGCTCAATCTGTGCAGTTTTGCCGCTGGCTGAAGGAGGCCGGCATCGATCTGGTCGATTGCTCCAGCGGCGGACTGACCCCGGATGCACAGATACCGGCCGGCCCCGGCTTCCAGACGCCATTTGCCACCGCTATCCGGCAGCAGGCGGCGATCGCCGTCGGGGCCGTCGGCCTGATCACCGCACCCGAACAGGCCGAACAGATCGTGGCGACCGGCTTGGCCGACGCGGTGTTCCTGGCACGGGAACTGCTGCGCGACCCTTACTGGCCGCTGCACGCGGCGCGCATGCTGGGGGCCGAGGTGGCTTGGCCGCCGCAGTACGAGCGCGCCGGGCCCGCATGAAGAGTGGATCTTTTGGGTATCCGGTACATGATTGAAACGGGGCTCAAAGCTCGCCATTCTCGATCGGCCCGCGTAGGGAGGATTAGCGTAGCGTAATTCGCCGAATGGATTCCAATATACGGCGCAATACCCGCTGGTTATTGCGTATATGCGGACTGTTTACGGCCAAGCCGCTCGAAATCTTGTCCCTTTGAAACTATTTTCCTCGCATCGCGCAGCCCCCTTGTGTAGCCGACCACACAATTTGGCTCAGAAAATCTGATCGCCGCTTTTTTAGAACATAATTGCAGGCAGTTTTCTAATTTATCCTAGAAAAAGCAGTTCAGCCACGGATTAACACAGATGTACACAGATTATCAATGGGTTACCTTTCTCATCTCAAGCACCTTCCAGATGAATGGCAAACTTCACGCAACACATTGTTTTATCTGTGTTAATCCGTGTTAATCTGTGGATAATAGCCATTTTTATGTTTATTCTAAATGCTTATCAATGTTTAAAAAAAAGTTTAGCTCTAATAATATTTTTATGCAAAACACACCAGGCTGGCTTTGCCTTTCGTTTGCTGCCATTTCGGGGATTTCCGGGGTGGTACGTTCCGCGAGTAATAATCGGGCTGTGGGGCTTGCTCTCGATTTCGCCCCATCAAGCCTGAATGCCCTAAAGTTCCAGCTCTTCCGCGTAAGGCCTGCTCGGGTACTGGAAGGCGACCGGCCCGTCCGGTTCCGCGTGGACGAACTGGTGGACAAACGGGTCGGTGGAGGCTAGCATTTCTGCCGCCGCGCCTTCGGCGACAACCACGCCCTCATGGATGAAGTATACGTAGTCGACCACCTTCAACGATTCCGAGATGTCGTAAGTCACCACGATCGAAGACACGCCGAGCGCATCGTTCAGGCGCCGGATCAGGTTGGCGATGGTGTTGAGGGAGATCGGATCGAGACCGGCGAAGGGCTCGTCGTAGATGATCAGCGCGGGATCAAGGGCGATTGCGCGTGCCAGCGCCACGCGCCGTTCCATGCCGCCCGACAGCTCGCTTGGCATCAGCGCATGGGCGCCGCGCAGGCCGACCGCATGGAGTTTCATCAATACCAGATCGTGTATCATTTCCTCCGGGAGATCGGTGTGCTCGCGCATCGGGAAGGCGATGTTGTCGTAAACCGACAGGTCGCTGAACAGCCCGCTCACCTGGAACATCATGCCCATTTCGCGCCGCAGCGCGTAGAGGTCGTCGCTGTCGAGTTCATGGACCACCTTGCCGGCAAATTTCACGCTGCCGCGCGATGGCCTGAGCTGCCCGCCGAAGTGGCGCAGCAGGGTGGACTTGCCGCTGCCGCTTACCCCCAGAATGGCGACGATCTTCCCCCGCGGGATGGTGAGGTTGATGCCTTTGAGTACCTGTCGCTGGCCATAGGCGAAATGGAGATCGCTGACCTCGACCAGGTTTTCCGATGATTGATCCACTGCCTTCAACCCCTTTTTGTTGGGCCATTAATGGCCAGTCTTCATTCGTTATCTTAGCGTAATGTCAGTCGAATCGGGAGCTTCATGCAGGCGCCGCTATGCAAACTGCCCCGCCACCCAGCCCGACGACCACGCCCACTGGAAGTTGTAGCCGCCCAGCCAGCCGGTGACATCCACCACTTCGCCGATAAAATAGAGACCCGGCGCCGACTTCGCCTCCATCGTTTTCGACGAGAGTCCGCCGGTGTCTATCCCGCCCAGCGTGACCTCGGCCTTGGCGTAGCCGAGCGTGCCGGAAGGCATCAGCGCCCATCCCTTGAGGGCTTGCGCGGCGGCATCGAGTTCGCGCTGGGAGAGTTCATTCACTGGCTTTGCCCAGCCGAACAGCGCGCACCATTCGTGCGCGAAGCGGCGCGGCAGCCGTTCGGCGAGCAGGTTGGACAGCAGCGTCTTGCTGCGGCGGTGTTCCGCGAGCCAGGCGGCAGCGTCGAGGTCGGGCAGCAGGTCGATTTCAACGGCCTGCTTCTTGCCTTTGCCATATTCCTGCATCTGCCAGTAGCTTGAAATCTGCAGGATGGCCGGCCCGGAAAGCCCGCGGTGCGTGATCAGCACGTTCTCGCGGAAAGAGCCGCCGTTGCAGCGGCTGCCGGCATCGAGCGTCGACCCGGCGAGCGGTTTCAGCGGCGCGAGTGTTTCCGGTGCGAGTGCCAGTGGTACCAGCGCGGGTTTGGGTGGCACCAGATGCAGGCCGAACTGCTCGGCGACCCTGTAGCCGAATGGGCTGGCGCCGATTTGCGGCACGGCCAGGCCGCCAGTGGCGATCACCAGCGACTGGCAGCGGAAAGTGCCGCGCTCGGTGGCAACCGCGAAGCGCGCCTTTTCGTCGTTTTCGATGCGGGCTATGCCGTGCACCGCGCATGGCCGCGCCCATTGCACCCCGGCATCGTCGCAGTCGTCCCTGAGCATGTCGATGATCTGTTGCGCGCTGTCGTCGCAGAACAGTTGGCCATGCTCGCGTTCGTGGTACGGGATGCGGCGTTGCTCGACCATTTTGATGAAGTCGTGCTGCGAGAAGCGGGCGAGCGCCGAGCGGCAGAAATGCGGGTTCTGCGACAAATAGTTCTCGGCGCCGACGTTGCGGTTGGTGAAATTGCAGCGTCCGCCGCCGGAAATGCGGATGCGTTCGCCGAGTTTGCCCGAGTGGTCGACGAGCAGCACGCGCCGGCCGCGCCTGCCGGCCTGCGCGGCGCACATCATGCCGGCGGCGCCGGCGCCGATTATGATGACATCGAAGCGCATGGGTGGGGGAAATTGTTCAGGCGTAATTATCCTGCTGAAAATGACTATTGAACCGCCAAGACGCCAAGTAAAAAAACCAAGAAAAGGCCGGGGCGGCCAAATCACCCGGGGGGTGAGTAGCAAGCATCCTGTAATGGCATTAATTTCTTGGCGATCTTGGCGTCTTGGCGGTTCAACTGATTTTTATGGGATTATCCCAGCTTAACACATATCGTGCCTGTGTTTCGTTCGGGGCGTTTTTCATTAACGGGAACGTCACAGAGCGACACCTCATCACTCTCCCCCTCTGGGCTAATCTATGCACACATCTTTGCAAGCTGTTGATTTTACTCCCCTCCCCCGCTTGCGGGGGAGGGGTTGGGGGAGAGGGAAAAAGGGCATGTTAATCAACCAATTCCCTCTCCCTAGCCCTCTCCCGCAAGCGGGAGAGGGGACTTGTGTGCATAGATTAGCCCCCTCTGGGGGAGAGGTAGGAGAGAGGGAACGGACACGGTGGCCGCGACGTTCATCATTCGGGTTGGCGCGGCCGCCATGTCCGTCAGGACGAGCAGCTCACTTCGATATGGCGGGCCCATTCCGGCGCCGGCGCGGCGTAGCTTTCCATCTCCGGCTGCTCGTCGTAAGGGTGCTTGAGCAAGGCCAGCAGGCGGTCCACTTCCGAAAAGTCACGTTCTTTTTCGGCTTTGACTATCGCGGTTTGCGCCAGATAATTGCGCAGGATGTATTTGGGATTGACCTTGTCCATGCGCGCCTTGCGCTCCGCTTCCGGGCCGGGCTCCGTGGCCAGGCGGGCGCGATAGGCTGCGGCCCAGGCATCGAACGCCGGGCGATCGATAAACTGGTCGCGCAATACGCTGTTTTTCTCGTCCGGCGCGGATTTGAAATGACCCAGGGCGCGGAACAGATTGGTGTAGTCCAGTTGGCTTGCGCGCATCATTTCCAGCAGCGGCTCCAGCAGTGAAAAATCTTTCCTGCCGGCGTGCGTCAGCCCCAGCTTACGGCTCATCAATGCCACATAGTGATCGGCGAAAGCCGAACTGTAGCCCTCGAGGATGGCATTCGCTTCCTCGACCGGGATGATGGGCGTCAAGGCCTGCGCCAGGCAGGAGAGATTCCACAGGCCGATTTGCGGCTGCTGATCGTAGGCGTAGCGCCCGCCATGGTCGGAGTGGTTGCAGATATAGCCGGGGTCGTAGGTTTCCATGAAACCGAACGGGCCATAGTCGAAGGTCAGCCCCAGAATGGACATGTTGTCGGTGTTCATGACGCCGTGCGAGAAACCGGCTGCCTGCCATAGCGCCATGAGATGTGCGGTGCGCGTGACCACCTCGTGCAGAAAACGGGGGTATTTGTCCGGCGCATCGCCCAGGTGCGGGAAATGCCGGGCGATGACGTAATCGGCGAGCATGGCGATCGGTTCGCGCTGGCCGCGGTAGAAAAACACCTCGAACGAGCCGAAACGCACGTGAGAGGGCGCCAGGCGGGTGACCACGGCGGCGCTTTCCACGGTCTCGCGGTAAACTTCCTCATCGCTCCCCACGATGCACAAGGCGCGGGTGGTGGGGATGCCCAGGCCATGCATGGCTTCCGAGCACAAGTATTCGCGGATGCTGGAGCGCAGCACGGCGCGGCCATCGCCGCTGCGCGAATAGGGCGTCTGCCCGGCTCCCTTCAACTGCACATCCCAGCGTTCCCCGGCGCTGTTTTTTATTTCACCCAGCAGGATCGCGCGCCCGTCTCCCAGTTGCGGCACATAGTGGCCGAACTGGTGCCCGGCATAGAGCATCGCCAGCGGCTCGCTGCCCGGCAGCAAGCGGTTGCCGATGAAATACTCCGCGAAATCGGGACGCAGGGCTTCAGCCGCATCCAGGCCGATCAGGGCGGCCGCATCCGGGTTGAAACTCACCAGATAAGGATCGGCCAGCGGGGTAGGGCGGAGGCGGCTGTGAAAGGTGTCCGGCAGGCGCGCCAAGGTATTGTCGAAATTGAGTCGTTCCAGTTTGTGCATGACGCGATCGTATCCTTAAACCTGGAAAAAACGTTTCACCACAGAGACACAGAGGCACAGAGTTGATTCAAAAAGAGAAAAACGAATACCAGCTTATCACCCGGCGGGTGAGCCGGCTGTTAATCGTAACTGCTTGTTTCCTCTGTGTCTCTGTGCCTCTGTGGTTCAGCAATTGCCGTTTTTAGCTAGGTTAAAACAACAAAGCCAACCGGGAAAGGTTGGCCTTGTTATATTTGGTCGCAGTGCGGCATTCGCAACCTGATCCGGCAATTAAATTTACCGGGCTACTGCTGCGAGCGCCGACGCTCCCTTTTATCATCGTCCTGGCCGCGGTACATGCGGTTGGCGGGCTTGCCGGGCAGGTCCGCGCGTTCGCGTTCCACGCGCTCCCGCTGGCGGGTTTCCTCGGGGGCGGCACGCGGCCCGGCTGGTGCAACCTCACCCCTGCGGGGCTCCGGCGTTATCCGCTCTCTTTCCCGTTGCTGGACCGCGCGCGGCGGGGCGGCTTCACGCATGATGCGCGGCGGCATCGATTCGGGGGAAGTGGCACGGGGTGCACCGGGTACAGTCCGGACGGTCTCCGCGCGATCCCGGATCACGCTGCCAGGGGCGGCAGGTTCGGCTTCACGCCGCCTTTCCTCGTAACGTGGCGGCAGGGGCGGACGGGGGCGTTCCGCTCCGGTCTGCGCCCCGAATTCCGGGCGTGGCAGGTCGCTGGACGGGCGCTTGGGTGCCGGTACGTAGCGTTGCTCCGGGGCGGCTTTCGTCTCGGGCTTGGGCGCTTCGGTACGCCATGGCAGCCTGGATTCGCTGGGCGGGCGCGTGGCCATCACCGGTCGCGACAGCACGCTTTCCGGCGGGCGTATGCCTTTGCGGGCACCGGCCGCCAGGCTTGCCGGGCCGGGTTTTACCGGCAGGGCGCCACGGACATGCTCCAGCTCCCGTGTTTGCGTCACCCGCACAGGCGCATCGTGCACGTGGCCTGTGCCGAAGCGCTCGCGTGTCGTGGCGACGACGGCGTTGCTCACGCGGGTATTGTAATAGTTGATGTTGGTCACGTTGACGACCGTGGTCCGCTTGATGACCACGTTATTCACCACCCGCGGCCCGCCCCAGCCGCCCCACCAGGGTCTGCCGATGAAGCCGGGCCGCCCCCACCATGGGGTCAGAGGTTCGCCCCAACTGAGCGCCACCCAGCCCACCCCCGAGCCGCCGATGCCGATGCCAACGGACACATGCGGGCCGACACCGAAAAACGCCACCAGGGCGGGGGCATACACCGCGTGCCTTACCACCGGGCCGGGCGCCCACGCCCAGTAGCCGCCCAGGTAAACCCAGCGCCCGTAATGGAATGGAGCCCATCCCCACGGCGCATCGTCAATCCAGGTCCACTGATAGTAGGGGTCCCAGACCCACCTTCCGGTGCTGTAGGGCGCCCATCCTGGCGCAACCGCGTCGGGCACCCAGACCGGCCCGTATTCCGCCACCACGCGCCATCTGCCATAGTGGTCCAGGTCGTAGGCGCCGGCGATCCCGGAGGGAAGGTAGCGTTCGCTGACCGCATCGACCAGACCGTCTGTGCGGTCGTAGTTCCATCGATCCCACCGGTCGAGCTCCGGCGCCACATAGGTTTCCGCCCGGGCCACGGTGCTGCCCTTCACCACGATTTCCTCGGAGGGATGAATGCTCATCGCCTGTCCGCCGGCCGGGACCATGATGGCCCGGCCACCGCGACGGGTGATGAAGTGGACATCCCCATCCACGTCCACCCGGTAATAGCCGGTGCGATCGATGGTGAACACCGCATTGGGGGTGTCCACCTCCACCGAATAGCCCGCGGGAAGCGTGCGCAGGTCAAAGGACACGCGGCCGGAAGTGACTTTGAACTGGACGAAATCGGCAGTCTGGTTGACGAGGGTGAGCTGCGTATCGTCGTCAGCCCGGACGAAGGCCCGGCTTCCCATCTGGAGTTCAAGGTCGCTGTCCCTGCCGACGTACAGCGCATCACCGGCGGCAAGCGGAGTATTCAGCCGCGCTTCCACCCAGTCTTCCGCGCCGTAGCGCGAGAAAGAAACCTCGCCTGCGACGTAACTCAGACGCAGGGGGCTGGCCGCCGTCTTCTGGCCGTCCTCTTGGGCGAGGGCGGCAAAACTGCACAAGGCCATGAGCAACAGGACGGAAAGAGTCGCGCTAATTCGGGACAATGGAAGCATGAGTGTCTCCTGGGTTTACGCGCAGGTGTTTTCCTGGGATTGCGCGGCTTAAGCCTCGCGCGTGTGAATATTATCCTGAAAACCGCCGTTATCCACGGATTTACACAGATTAACACAGATAAAACAATGTGTTGCGGCATCAGGCTACTCGCCCGAAAGGTGCGGAAGGCGAGAAATTTAACTCATTGATAATCCGTGTGTATCTGTGTTAATCCGTGGCTGAGCTGCTTTTTATATGATTATTAAGAATAACGCGGCAGTTCCGATTAAGTTGACGTTACGGCAGGCCGGCGAGCAAAGCGTTTCAATTACCCGGGCGTTCGATTCGGAATCTCATCCCGCCGCATCCTCCAGCACCTGCAAAAAGGCTTCCCCGTAGCGCGCCAGCTTGGCCTGGCCGACGCCGCTGATTTCGCCCAGTTCGGCGAGACTGGCTGGGCGGCGGTGGAGGATTTCCAGCAGGGTGCTGTCGTGGAAGATGACGTAGGGCGGCACCCCCTGTTCGCGGGCGAGTTCCAGGCGCCGGGCCTTGAGGGCTTGCCACAGCGGATCCTCGTTGGCGCCGGCGTAGGCCTCGCGCGCCCGGGCGCCGCGTTCGGCCTTGCTGGTTTTGCGTTTGGCCGGTTCGGCGTCGCGCCGCAGCCACACTTCCTTTTCTCCGCGCAGCACCGGGCGGGCGTCTTCGGTCAGACGCAGGCCGCCGTAGGCTTCCATGTCCACATTCAGCAAACCGGCGGCGACGAGTTGGCGGTAGACGCTGCTCCACTGAGCCTGGGCGAGTGACTGGCCGATGCCGAACGTGGTCAGTTGCTGGTGCCGGAATTTCTCGACCTGGGGCGTGGTTTTGCCCAGCAGCACGTCGATCAGGTGGCCGACGCCGAAGCGCTGGCCGCTGCGGTAGACGCAGGAGAGCGCCATCTGAGCGGCCTGGGTGGCGTCCCAGGTGTCCACCGGTTCGAGACAGTTGTCGCACTGGCCGCAGTCGCCGGGGTGTTCCTCGCCGAAGTAGCGCAGGATAGCCTGGTGGCGGCAGGCGGTGGATTCGCAGAAGCCGAGCAGGGCGTCGAGCTTGCGCAGTTCGAGCCGCTTGCGCTCCTCGGGGGCGTCGCCGGAAGCGAGCATCTGGCGCATCGAGACCACGTCGCCCAGGCCGTAGGTCATCCAGGCGTCGGCGGGCAGGCCGTCGCGTCCGGCGCGGCCGGTTTCCTGGTAGTAGCCTTCCATGCTCTTGGGCAGGTCGAGATGGGCGACGAAGCGCACGTTGGGCTTGTCGATGCCCATGCCGAAAGCGACGGTGGCGACCATGATCACGCCTTCCTCGCGCAGAAAGCGGCGCTGGTTGCGCTCCCGCGTGGCGGCATCAAGCCCGGCGTGGTAGGGCAGAGCGTCCCAGCCCCGCTGCTTGAGCCAGGCGGCGGTTTCCTCGACCTTCTTGCGCGACAGGCAATAGACGATGCCGGCATCGCTGGCGTGCTCGGCTTCCAGAAACGCCTGGAGTTGTTGGCGCGCATTGGCTTTCAGCGTCACCCGGTAGCGGATGTTGGGCCTGTCGAAGCTGGAAACGAACTGGCGCGCCTGTTCCAGCGTCAGCCGCTCGACGATCTCGCGCCGGGTCGGGGCGTCCGCCGTCGCGGTGAGGGCGATGCGCGGCACATCGGGAAAGCGCTCGTGCAGCACCGTCAGTTCGCGGTACTCGGGGCGGAAGTCGTGCCCCCACTGGGATACGCAATGCGCCTCGTCGATGGCGAACAGCGCCAGGCCCGGCCCGGCCTGCACCTGTTCCAGCGCGCTCAGGAAATTCGCCATCAGCAGCCGCTCCGGGGCGACATAGAGGATATCCAGCTCGCCGCGCATGAGGCGGCCAAACACGTCCCGGGCGGCATCGGCGTTCAGGCTGGAATTGAGGAATGCGGCCCTGACGCCGAGCTGACGGAGCGCATCCACCTGGTCCTGCATCAGCGCGATCAGCGGCGACACCACGATGCCGACGCCGCGCCGGAGCAGGGCGGGGATCTGGTAGCACAGCGACTTGCCGCCGCCGGTGGGCATCAGCACCAGCGCATCGCCGCCCGCCGCGACATGCTCGACGACGGCCTGCTGCTCGCCGCGGAAAGCCGGGTAGCCGAAAATGTCGTGGAGAATTTGCCGGGCGGTAGGGGAGGACATGAATGGCCGAACGAAAAAAACGCTATTTTACCTTGCCACGACACGGCAGGCGAATTGTACTTTTCATCAACCTGAAAATGGCTCAGCCACGGATGTACACGGATTAACACCGATAAAACAAATTGTTGAGCATAATGCTTCAGTTGCCAGAAGGGTGGGCTGTGCGCTTGATGTAATCCATTAATAATCCGTGTCCATCCGTGTCAATCCGTGGATAGGCTGCTTTTTCCATGTTCAATCAACATCGCCAGTTCACAGGGTTGTGATGGCATACTGTCGAATACTTTAACAAAGCGACTCCCGATACATGAAGGCCCTCTTTTCCCTCCCCCCTACCGTTTGGCTGCTCGGCCTGGTGAGCCTGTTCAACGATGCCGCCAGCGACATGATTTATCCCCTGGTTCCGCTCTATCTGGCGTCGGTGCTGATGGCCGGCCCCAAGGCGCTGGGCATCATCGAGGGCGTCGCGGAGGCGACCGGCAGCCTGTTGAAGCTGTTTTCCGGCGTGTTGGCGGACAAAACGCGCTCCACCAAGATTTGGGTGGTGGGCGGCTACAGCCTCGCCGCGCTGGGCCGCCCCCTGCTTGCCCTGGCGGCTTCCTGGCCGATGGTGCTGGCGCTGCGCTTCGCCGACCGCGTCGGCAAGGGGCTGCGTTCTTCTCCCCGCGATGCCCTGCTCGCGCTCAGCATCCCACCGGAGCGGCGCGGACTGGCATTCGGCCTCCACCGCGCCATGGACAACGCCGGCGCCGTGATCGGGCCGCTTGTGGCGGCATGGCTGCTGGCGCGGCATATGCCGATCCGGGATATTCTTATGTGGACGCTGGTCCCGGGCGTGATTGCGGTCGGCCTGGCGCTCTTCATCCACGAGCCGGAACATGCAAGACCGGCGCAAAAGCCCGCCTTCAGCTGGACGCTGCAGGGCTTCCCGCCCGCCTTCAAGCGTTATCTGCTGGTGCTGGCGCTGTTCACCCTGGGCAATGCCTCCAACATGTTTCTGCTCTTGCGCGCGCGCGAGATGGGTTTGCCCGAATACCAGATCCCGCTGCTGTGGGCGCTGGTGTCATTCACCGCGATGCTCTTCTCCACGCCCTTGTCGGCGCTGTCCGACCGCTTCGGCAGAACCCGGCTGATCGTTTCCGGCTGGGCGGTCTACGGGCTGTTCTATTTGTTCCTGGGCCTGAACGGCAACGTCCAGTGGCTGCTTTGGCCGCTGTTCGCCTTCTACGGCCTGTTCATGGCCGCCACCGAAGGCGCGGAAAAGGCGCTGGTCGCCGATTTCGCGCCCCGGGAATTGCTCGGGACGGCCTACGGCTGGTTCAACCTCACCGCCGGCATCATGCTGCTGCCGGCCTCCATGCTGTTCGGCTGGCTATGGCAAAGCTTCAATCCTGTGACAGCCTTCAGCTTCGCCGCGGGTTGTGCGTTGCTGGCTGCGCTGCTGTTGAAATTCTGGGTTGTGCCAAAATCGGGAATAGAGGCTTGATCTGGCTGCAGAAAAGGAGTCAGCCACATTTATTCAGGGCGCGGAACGTCTCAAAGCGACCCTGAACAGCCTGTCAGCTCAGGCTTTCGAACGTCTGTTCTGCAGCATATTCTGTTGAAAAACTCTTTTTTGGGGTATTTGAAAAAATTCTAGCGATTTCTGGAGCATGCGTCAGTCGCTGATATGGGGGCCTACGGAAATTTGCCCCCAGCTTAACCAAGACCCTATATATCAAGGTATGCACGCTGTTTGAATAGGATTTCTGTCACGGATCACCCCAATGGCGCCACCCAAGATCGGCCTAATGGCGCCACCTGGAAGCACCCGAATCGGGGTCTCGAACGGGGTTAAGAATGCGTGGTTTTTCCTCCTTTCGCAAGTGATGGTTT